>NZ_CP188040.1:1940200-2263566 GCF_049943125.1 Alloiococcus sp. CFN-8 | reverse complement strand
GATGCAGCCTCTTCCTGTTGCTTTCGCTCTACTCGTTGGTGGTCTATGGATGTTATTTGGAGAAAAAAAATACAGACATGATAGTAAAAGGCTCCACATTGACGAAGTTTCCTATAAGAAAGCTTTTATTATAGGTTCGTTTCAAATAATGGCCATATTATGGCCAGGCTTTTCCAGGTCTGCTTCAACCATAATTGGCGGATGGATAGTTGGCCTAACAGCCATAACTGGAGCGGAGTTTGCTTTTTTCCTAGCTATACCTACAATATATTCTGCATCGATATACTATTTACTCACTCATATATTCACTCTTACTACCATAGAAATAATAGCCCTGGCTTTAGGTTTCTTCATTTCCTTTATGGTGGCAATGGTAGTAGTAGAGCAGTTTATAAATTATATAAAGCATCAATCCCTAAAAGGATTTGCCTACTACAGAATATGTATAGGAGCTCTTATGATACTCCTTACCTTATTTAACATAATATAAAAATCAATACTATCTAAAAAGCAGAGAGATTATCTCTGCTTTTCTTATTTGTGTTGAGGAATGAGGATTTTTATGCTTATAATATAGTTACACTTTATTACTTAATATATAATTTTTAACCATCATTTTACATTTTTGGAGGTAGTCAAAATGTTAGAGAGAACATCAGGAGGTAGGAATCATATGTGGATTTTATTTGCAATATTATCAGCATTCTTTGCAGCTACAACCTCAATACTTGCCAAGCTAGGTATTCAGGGGATTAACTCAAATTTAGCCACGGCTATTAGAACAGTTGTTGTGTTACTTATGGCTTGGGGGATAGTTTTTGTTACTGGTACTCAGAATCAGATAAGCAGTATATCACAGAAGAGCTGGATATTCTTAGTTCTCTCTGGTATTGCTACAGGTCTTTCCTGGCTTTTTTATTACAAGGCTCTTCAGCTGGGGGATGCTTCAAAGGTAGTTCCCATAGACAAGTTCAGTGTGGTGATAAGCATGGTACTGGCCTTTATAATCTTAAAGGAAGCCTTAACCTTTAAGACAGTGTTAGGCGGTATATTTATCACTATAGGCACCTTTATTCTAATTATTTAACTAATAAAGCGACTTGCTCTATGTAAAATTTATATAGAGCAAGTCGCTTTTTCCTTTATAATACGCCTTCTAAGCTTAAATTTTTAAAGCTAATAGCTAACAGTAATCACAGTTTTATTTGCTAAACTTTTTCTAACATCAATAATCCTTTGATTAGAAGAACCTCTATATTTCAAATTATCTTCCTTTAGCTCTTCCTGAAACTTACCATCTACCAATACATCTATGCTATTTAGCATGATCTCCCAGTAAGGTTTTTTATGCATATTCTCCACAAGGTATTCAAAGGTGTAGCCAGTGTAGCTCCAGATGTTAACTCCATGTTTTTTAAGATTCTCTGCCATATAGCCAAAAGCCTCAGGTTGCTCAAAGGGATCTCCTCCAGAGAAGGTTACACCTTTTAACAGGGGATTATCCAAAACTTCTTTAATAAGCTCATCCCTATCCCAGAGAAAGCCCCCATTAAAATCATGAGTATCTGGATTGAAGCAGCCTATGCAGTCATGGCTGCAGCCCTGTGAGAAAAAAACTCTCCTCATGCCAGGACCATTAACAAGGCTCTCTTTTAAAATTCCTGCTAATCTTATTTTATTTTCCATCCTATCCACTTCCATCTTCTTCACTGTAATTTTTTCCAAAAAAGTTATACTAACAGTATAATCTCTACTTTTTTAAAAATCTATATTTTGTAAGCCTTCTTTAGATATTTGCGGCTTATTAAGCTCTTTTAAATACTCTCTTGGTGTGCAGCTATAGCTCTTTTTAAAAGCCTTTACAAAGGTAGAATAATCCTTAAAGCCACACTGTGAAGAAGCTTCAGTTACTGACATACCTTCTCTCATAAGCTCTCTTGCCCTTATAAGCCTCTTCTGTATTATAAAGCTGTATATTGATGTTCCTGTTTCCTCCTTAAACCTATGCATTAGATAATAACGGCTCAAATAAAACCTCGAGGATAGCTTATCAATGGTTAAATCCTCAGAAAGATTCCTGTTGATATACTTTATTAGGGCCGTTATATTTTTATCATAGCTTATTCCCTCCTCCTCTTTCTCATCACCTTTTTTGAGAAAAAGTCTATTAAGCTCCACCATGAGCTTAAGGAAAAGCAGCTTTTCCATAATATCTGTTCCATAATCCTCTGACCCTCTACAGCCTAAAAGCTCCTTTAATAACCGCTTTATCTCAGATAGCTCCTCTAAGGGAAGCCTAAGTCTATGGTAATCTCTTTCCTTAGAGATTTGAAAGCATTCTAACAGATTACTTTTAACTGTATTATTTTTCTTCAAAAAATCCGGATATACCCAGAGAACAATTCTTTCATATATTTTGTTTCCATCTATAACAGGCTTGTGCATTTCAGTATTTCCAACTAGGAGAATATCCCAAGGTTCCAGATCATAAGTCCTATCCTCTATATGATAAGTAACTCCTCCTGAAATAAAAAATACTATTTTATGAAAATCATGATGATGATATTTAAATTCTATAGACTTCTTATCTTTGATATGGAACACTTCAAAATCTCTTTTTAGATAGCCTCTTTTTTCACCTTCATTCATATACCTTCACCTCATATGGTAAAATCACCTTAAATCACTTTTATAATTATAGCACTATTTGCAACATAGTAAGCATTAATATCAATATTTATAGCAAAAATTATGGGTATAATACTTATAGGAGGGATAGAAAATGAAAATTAGAGATTTATTACAAAATATTGATTATGAAATTATCCAGGGCTCCGACCAAGAAGATATCAAAAATATCAGCTGGGATTCACGAAATGTAGGAGAATCAGCCCTTTTTATATGTGTAAGAGGAGCAAATGTAGATAGACATGACTATGCACACACCGCTATAGAAGAGGGTGCCATAGCATTAATTGTTGAAAAAGAAATGAGTTCTATACCTAAGAATATCGCACTTATAAAGGTTAAGGACAGCAAGGCTGTTATGGCTACCCTTGCTAGTGAATTTTATGAAAAGCCATCTAAGAAATTCAACCTCATAGGTATTACTGGTACTAACGGCAAAACCTCAACTTCATATTTTATCACTGAGGTTTTAGAGTCCTTAGGAAGGACCGTTGGTATAATAGGAACAATCGAAAACCGATTAGGGGGAAAGAAGCTTACTACAGAGAAGAAGAACCCAACTACTCCTGACTCCATAGAGCTACAGGCTTCCTTTAATGAAATGGTTAAAAATAACGTAACAGATGTAGTTATGGAGGTAACCTCCATAGGTCTAGTAGAGCATCGTGTGGATGAGTCAGATTTTAATATAGGAGTTTTCACAAACCTTACTCAGGACCATTTGGACTACCATAAAACCATGGAAAATTACAGAGATGCGAAGCTTAAGCTTTTTGACCTCTGCAAAAAAGGCCTAATAAATATTGATGATCCATACGGAGAGGATTTTGTAAAGGGAGCAGCCTGTGATACCTTCACCTACGGAGCTATAAAGGAAGCAGATTACAGAGCAGTTAATATCAAATATTCCCTTGATGGTGTAGACTTCACCCTTGTCCATGAAGGAAGAGAATATCCTGTAGCCTTAAGCATTCCTGGAAAGTTTACTGTATATAATGCTCTAGCAGCAATAGGTACCTGTCATCTATCAGGCTTTGCCTTAGAGGATATAATCAGAGCTATAAAATCTGTGAAAACCGTAAGAGGAAGATTTGAAAGCGTACCTAATGATAAAGGGTATTTAGTAGTGGTAGACTACGCCCATACTCCTGATGGTCTTGAAAATATACTTTCCTCTGTAAAAGAGCTAGCAGAAAAAAGAGTTATTTCTGTCTTCGGCTGCGGTGGTGACAGAGATAGAACTAAGAGACCTATCATGGGAGAAATCTCTGGTCGTCTAGCAGACTTATCAATTATCACCTCAGATAATCCTAGGACTGAGGATCCTGATAGAATTTTAGAGGATATCACTGCTGGAATTATAAAAACTGGCAGCAAATTTATAACTGAAGTAGACAGAAGAAAGGCCATACACATGGCTCTGGATACTGCAGAAAAGGGAGATATTATCGTTATAGCTGGTAAGGGCCATGAGACCTATCAAATCTTTAAGGATAAAACTATACATTTTGATGATGTAGAAGTAGTAAAAGAATATATAAACAAATAAAAATACGGGGGTAAAATTATGAAGGAGTTTTTTAAATCTTATAAGTCTTCCTTGATTCTACTATCTTCCATAGTGATAGGGGGAATCCTTGGAGCTGTTATCGGACCGTCGGCAAAGGTTGTAGAGCCTCTTGGTACTCTATTTATCAATCTTATGTTTATGGTTATAGTACCGTTAGTTTTCTTCAGCGTGAGCTCAGCCATTGCAAACATGAACGAAATGAAGAGACTGGGAAAAATCATGACCAGCACTCTACTAGTATTTGTAATTACTGCTCTTCTTTCTGCAGTAATAGGAGTAGTAGGAGCATTAATATTTAATCCTACAAAAGGCTTAGATATGTCCTCCTTCTCTAGCCTAATGGCGAGCTCTAGTGAAGGTATGGAATCAGTGCAGGATGTGAATATCTTAGCTCAGCTAGTTAACACCTTTACTGTTGGTGACTTCTCAGCTTTATTATCAAAAAGCAACATGCTACAGCTTATAGTATTTTCAATATTATTGGGTGTTTCCACCTCTCTAGTGGGAGAAAAGGGTAAACCTCTAGCAGCATTTCTTTCCTCAGGCTCTGACGTAATGATGAAAATAGTTGATATCATTATGATCTATGCTCCTATAGGTCTTGGTTGCTACTTTGCAGCACTAATAGGACAACTAGGCACTCAGATCCTGGAAGGATATTTAAGAGTATTCGTTCTATACCTTGTTCTAACTATATTATACTATTTTGGATTCTTTACACTATATGCTTTTATTGCCGGTGGAAAGCAAGGAGTAAAAAGCTTCTGGAAGCATGCACCAGTACCTTCTATCACTGCCTTAGCTACCTGCTCCAGTGCTGCCTGCATACCTGTAAATGTTCAGTACAGCAAAAAGATGGGTGTACCTGAGGATATCGCAGAGACAGTGCTTCCTCTAGGCGCTAATACTCACAAGGATGGCTCTGTATTTGGCGGAGTTATGAAGATAGTATTTGTTTTTGGTTTATTCGGAATGAATTTAGACAATCCAGAAAGAATATTAGGTGTTATTGCTGTCTCCTTCTTAGTAGGAGCTGTTATGGGCGCAATCCCTAACGGAGGAATGATGGGTGAAATGCTTATAATAAGCTTATATGGCCTAAGCCCTGAAATACTTCCTGTAATTGCCGTTATAAGCACTATAATCGATGCCCCAGCTACCCTCTTAAACTCCACAGGTAATACTGTTTGCTCCATGCTGGTAGCAAGATTTGTAGAGAAAAGGCCTATAAGCTCTCTCCCTGAAGAGAATCAAGAGTTAAAAAAAGCTATTTAAATATAAAGAGGTTTTGGTATATTAACTAATTTACTATATTGAAAGTTCAAAAAAATAGTGCTACAATTAATATACCAATTACCTCTGCAGGTATAATTTAATGGCAGAATATTAGCTTCCCAAGCTAAGTGTGAGGGTTCGATTCCCTTTACCTGCTCCATGAAAAAAGCCACATTTGTCAGATAGACAAATGTGGCTTTTTTCAATGATATCCGTCCCATCGAACGGATGATATATCTACGATATGATATCGCACTCTCTGCGATGATATATGCCTTTCGGCAAATGAAGAAACGGATATTATATCATACTTCCAAAGGAAGTATATCATACGGCACAGCCGTATATCATATCGCCTCAGCGATATCTCTCTTCTTCACTCTTACTTCTTATCTCTTATCTCTTATCTCTTCTCTTTTCTCTATTCTCTTTTCTCTGCTCTTTTATCTCTTACCTCTTACCTCTTACTTCTTACCTCTTATCTCTTCTCTTTTCTCTCTTCTCTGCTCTCTTACCTCTCCTCTATCACCCTTATATAAAGCTCATGCTCACTCTCAGTTCCACCCTCTTCATAACCATAGTCAATCTTAAACCCCGTTACCTTATGGCCATGAGCCTCAGCAAAGCTGTACATCTCTTCAAAGGAAGCATAGATCTCCTCTACTCTCACCGTATGGGTATAATGAAGATATTTGCCTTCAGGAATCTCCTGACACATGAAGCCTTCTGGAACCTCATCAAACTCCGATACCTCAGCACAGATAAATTGAGTATATATCCCATCTACCTCCGATAGACAGATGTCCATATATCCTTCCTTTACCCTATTCTTTATATTAATACTATTTTTATAAAACTCATCCCATTTTTCCGGCATAACCTCAGGAAGAGTCTGCCAATCTCCCTGCACTGGTAAGCCTACAGCCTTAAAGCCCTTCATATCAATAATATGCATAAATAATACCTCCTTGTATCCTCCTGTCAAATGTACACAGGAAGCTTGGCTATAATAAAACCTATGATTATTTTATCATAGGTATATAACATAGATATTAAAGGAGGATTAACTATTTATTAACTACTGACAATAATAGCAAGTACACTTATTAAATATAGAAAAAATAAACAACCTACAGAAAATTATCCCTTAAAATATAACCTGAACCAAATACATGTAGCAGGCAGTACCACCAATAATACTAATAAGAGTCTTCCTCTTCCAAAGATGAAGTAGGATCACCACCCCACAAGAAATAAATTCTGGAAGAGCAAAGGGTGTTTGTAATATAGATACATTTTTCAAACAAAAAATAACTAACATTCCCATAATCGCATAGGGCAATACCCTTCCAAGAGATATGATATACCCTGGAGTCTTTCCTTTCCTAAACAATATGAATGGCAAAAACCTTAAAATAATAGTTATTAAAGCTATAACTCCTATCATTAAAACAGAATACATATTTCCCATTATATTAACCCTCCTTTTTCCTAAGGAGAGTGAGAATAACTACAATAGAAATCATTGAAGGGATTAAAAAATTATCACTTCCAAAAATAAGTAAGTTTATAACCGATGCCACTACTCCTATAATAGCTGGAAGGTGATTTTTAGCTTCAAGCCACTGTTCCACAAATACAGTGATAAAAAGTGCAGTCAATGCAAAATCAATACCTTCAGTATTAAAAGGTATAACAGCTCCAAGTAAAACTCCAATAACAGAGCCTATGACCCAATATAGTTGATTAAACAGTGATACAAAGAAATAATAGCTTTTTTTATCCACAAGCTCCTTGCTTGGAGCATCATTACAAACCAGAGAGTAAGTCTCATCCGTAAGAGAAAACATTAGATAAGGTTTTATTTTTCCTGTATTCTCATATTTATCGATCATAGAAATACCATAAAACAAATGACGTGCATTAACTGTCAGCGTTGTCAAAGCTACAGTTATCAGTGATGCACCTGCTCCCAAAAGATCAATTGCTACAAACTGCATAGACCCTGCATAAATCCCAAGACTCATAGCCAATGCCCAAGGCACCCCGTAGCCCTTTGTATTCAGCAATACACCGAAGCCAATACTCAGCACAAGATATCCTGTCATAACAGGAATTGTTGTTAAGAAAGCTGTTTTAATACTTTGTTTATGGTATTGCTTCTCATTTACCTTCTTTCTATCTAACAGTAAGTTTCTATCCATTATATCTGCTCCCCATATTCTAATTAATTTACTTCAGTTTAATCCTTAGATTAAATCAATTATAAAGAAAACTCAATCTATTATCAATTATCATAGCTATTTATAGGAAAATTTTATAGATTCTTATAAAAAGAATTGCATAAGGTTATAGGAAAATATATAGCACTTTGAATATAATATATAAATCAATCAAATAAGGAAGTAGACTATGATCAATTATCCCATGTTTTCTTACGGGAGCAATAATGAGAGCGCATTAACTAGAGGTAGAATTAAGGTGATAGGAAGCGGCCGCATAAATGCGGCTCCAGATACGGCAATGATAACATTAGGAGTTGTTACAGAAGGTAAAGAGCTTGAAGGACTTCAAGAGGAAAATGCAGAAATTTCTACTAGAGTTATTAAAGCAATATTAAGCTCGGGGGTTCCCAGAGATAATATCAAAACCTCCAGCTACACTATTGAGCCTCAATATGATTATCAGGATGGAAAACAAATATTTAAGGGCTATAGAATCTCAAATATATTATCCATAGAGGTTACTAGGCTTTCTGAGGTAGGAGAAATTATCGATAGAGCTGTAAATGCCGGTGCTAATATTGTACAGGGAGTTAACTTTATTATAAAAAACTCAGAAGCATATTATAACGAGGCCTTAAGAGCCGCCTTAAGAAACGCTCAAAGTAAAGCTCTTACCCTTTCACAGGATATGTCTATAAAAATAGATAGAATACCAGTATCTATCATAGAAAAGCCATCAGAGAGAGTCTATGGCGAAGTTAATCTTTTCAAGGCATCGGCGGTTACACCAATTATGCCAGGAACCTTAGAAATCACTGCCGAAATTACAGCAACATTTCTTTATGTCTAGTTATTAGCAATAAATATAAGGGAGCTTATTATTAATTAATAAGCTCCCTTATAATATCAGTAGTATTTTCATCTAAATAGTAATAACCTATTGTACTGATAACAGCTTTATTCATGTCATCGGCAAGCCACAAGCTAACTGCATGCTTGTCAATATTTTTATAAACAAATCTTATTTCGTAGTGTAGTATATGTTCTTTAGCATAGGAAAGCTCTTTGTCTCCAACCTCTGATTTTTCTATGCCATTGATTAATTGATTAATTGTATTTTTATCGCTGATTGTATCTATAAGCTCACTGTCATAGCCCTGTGCTTTCCCTACTATAGGCAGCATTTTATAGATTTTTACCTCTGAGATTGAATGACTGTCTATAAAGTTAGGTCCCTTTGCACAGCCTGCAAAGGATATTAGGCTAATAAGTATAAATAAAATAGCCACATGGTTCCTATAGCTTTTAATTATAAATTTCATCATTTTCTATCTCCATATATTTTTTTATATATTACAATTATCACTGTAACTTTCTAGGTTGTCAAGTAACAAAACAAAAAGTTTACATATATTACCATTAAATAGCAAAAGGTTAGGATAGCCAACATCAATTTCTAACGGCTATCCTAACCTTCGGTAAAGTTTGGTGGATTATTTTCAGACAATAAAGCTTACTTCTCCTTTCTACAACTTCTACTGCATTATTCACTCTGAAAGAAGCTTAGATAAAATTCTAATCTATCATAAACTCTATAAATAGAGGAATAAAGAGGTTAAAAAATATTGGGTATTTCGTTTAATATTTTGGTGGTCTCACCCCTTACTTATTAAAATTCTAGAAGTCTCCTTCTATAATTAATCACTATCACCTCCAACCACCATTTTTACTAAGAGGTAAAAATGATTTTTTATTTGATTACATATTACATTATTCTGAATATTTTGTCAAGGATGCATTTGTAAAACATCAGTTAAAAATATATAAATAAAAAATTAAAAGCTGCATTTTCTGCAGCTTTTTAACTTTCACCTTATCTATAAGTCCTGATTATTAAAGGGTTTCAACGAGATGTAAAATTTTCATAAGCTCTGAGAGCTCCTTAATATAGTACTCGGTTTTCGTTATCCTTAGTACATTATTACTATCAAATAAACAGCAATGAATCCCTGCAATTTCTGCAGCTTTTGCTTCAAATTCTCTGTCACCTACAATTAAAACCTCTTCTGTTCCTAATGAATATTTATTCAATATATAATGATAAGCCCCTGGGTCTGGCTTCCTCTTAAAGCCATTTTCTTTACCTACTATTTCAGTAAATAAGCTCATCATACTGTGCTCCATAAGATATTTTTCAGCGCTAGTCTTGCTTCTATGAGTTACTATATAATTCCGTCCTCCTGAAGCTATTATACCTTGACAAACTTCTCTTGCAAAAGGAAAAGGAAGCGCTTCAGAAGCCTTTACTTCTTCTCCCCTAACATAATCCAAAGGAAAATCCTTGTCCAAATCGTATAAAGCAGTATAATGATTTATCGCTTCCCTTACGGAAACCTTCATATGCTTTAATATCTGTTCCTCAGCTTCTAAATATCCTCTCTTTGCCAGTGCTTCCTTAAAAGCTTTCACCATTACTGGATAGGTATCAAATAAGGTACCATCAAAATCCCAAATAACTGCTTTATATTTCATCCTCTGCACCTTCATCCTACTCCTTGTCCTTTTTAAGCTTAATAGCCTTACCTACCGTTCCATCTAGATACTTTTTCCAGACATAATTATGATCCTCGACGCCTTCACTAAAATCCTGCTGCTCCCAACGCTTTAAGGTAGACCATAGCTTTTCATCGGTAATATCCAGCTCTTCCATGGCTTTCATAATCGCTTCTATTCTATCCTTTGTTATAGGCTGCTGTCCCCACACCTCTCCATCCTCTGCAATAATGAGAGTATTGGCCATTACATGGATCATATCATAAACCTTTTTCTTTGAGTCTAAATCTTTTTCATCCACCTTATCTTCTTGAAAAAAAACTGAGGCGGTATCTTCTTCTGTTTTATTTCCCTGCTCTACAGGTGTACTTACCTTATCTTTTCCATCAGAATCCTTAATTAGCCTTCCAGCAAAATATGCTCCTGCTGCTAAAACCACTAACACTACTAAAATTATACTCCCCCACTTAACATACTTACCCATAGCTTCCTCCCCTGCATTATAATTTTAAGCCTAATAAGCTATACTTATATTATATATTATTATTTTAGGAGAAATTTTATCACACTAAGAAGGAGGTGCAGAATTCACTGCACCTTAGATAATGAAACTATTATAAACGTTTACCTCATTATTTAATACCTTCTAAAATAATACTGATTACATTAATTATTCTTCGTAAATTACCTCTAGAGAAAAGTCCTTTGGTAAATTCTCTTCTATAAATATCTTATCATCTGCTCTTAGATATCCTGTAATAAATTCACTGCCATAATGAGCTGCACAGAGAATGTATTCATCATCCTGCTTAAGCTTTAAAGTAAACCACTTTATCTTCCCCTCTTGATCAAAAGGTTCATTAATAAGCTCATGAATGAACTCCTCTGTAAGTCTTCCTTCAAAGGTCAGAAGTTTAGATGCAATATCCTCTTTTTTCTCGCCATAGCCGGAGGCTGAACGAATAGCTTCTTTTTCATCATCCCAGCATTCTACTAGGAAGGACGTAGACCTATCTGTAAAGTACTTTATAACCTTAGGCCAAAAGGAATAATCCACAGGGATACTTATTCCACTTTTTGTTGTAGCCGTCTCTGTGTTTTCAAAGGTTAAATAAAATCTATCCATTTCTCACCTCTCCTTTATAATAATATTCTTAAATAATATTAATTCAATATAAAAGATAGAATTCCTCTTTATTCTCATAATTAAATTCCAATATGAGGAATATTTTTATTCTGCCCTTCATTAATATTATGGAAGGAGGAGATAATTATGATAAATTTCGCCCAGTATACTCCTGAAGAATTAACCTTACTAGCCTATGATCTCGCTCTTATACTTTCAAAGGATAGAGACGCTTCAGAGCTTGCTGTTATGTCCAGCTTTTTAGATCTCATATCTGATACTATAGCACTACTAGCCACACAAAAGGACAACTTAAATACACTTAGAGAAAAAGCCGAGAACCTGAAAAATAAGGAATAGTAAAAAGGAGCCTTTTAAAAAAGCTCCTCCTGGATTACATTAAGCCTGATTAATAATTTTATGATTTATATAATTTCTATACTCTAATACCTATCCCTTATACCTGTTGCAAAATGAAAACTTCCTGTTAGCTTAATTTCATCCTATGTATATTATACGCTTTTTTTGTCGAAATTTCATCTATTTTTTTAGATAATATAGAACTTTACACAATATTAATAATAAACAAGCTAGTTTATAAAGAAATTAATATTAAAAAGCTGCAAATTTTTTCTACACTTTACATTAAGCAATGGTATTAATTGCTAATAAATGTTATCATATAAGTATAAGAAAACCTTAAGCCATAAAAAGACTTTAGCTTAATCAGTCTTACATTATTGAGAAAAAGAGGTCAGGATGCTATGAATTTAGAGAAAAAAAGAGCATTTATTATAAATTTTATATATTTCATGATTGTAGCCCTAATTGCTTTTGTGGCACTAAAATACGGCATAGGTTGGTTTCTTCCTTTTATTCTAGCCTTAGGCATCACTTTAGCTATGAGACCGCTGATCCTATTACTCACTAAGAAAGCTAAGATTCCCTATAGAATTGCCAGTATAGTTGTGTTAGCATTATTCTTTGCTATAGTAGGAGTACTGATCTCCCTATTATTTATGAGGTTTCTTCTGGGGATTAAAGATTTATTCTCCATGATACCTGAATTCTATAGTGATAGTGTAGAACCTGCATTTTTGATACTTTTTGGTAATATAGAGAACTTTGTCTCAGACTTTTCTCCAGACCTTGTATTTGCTCTAGAGGATATTATACCAAATCTTATTCAAACTCTCGGTTCTATGGTAACCTCGCTATCAAAAAATTCAATAGACATCATTACCTCTATAGTAGCCGTTATACCAAGTGCCTTTATAGGGCTCATATTTACCATTATTTCCTCCTTCTTCTTAACTCTAGACTACGATAGGATCATGGAATTTATAATGAGGCAATTCTCCCCTAGAGCTAAGAGCATAATATATGATGTGAAGCATTACTTTGTGGACAGTGTCTTTAAAATTTTGAGGGTATATGCACTTCTAATGATTCTAACCTTCATAGAGCTTTCTATAGGACTTTCTATATTAAGGGTAAATAACGCCATAGCTGTAGCAGGCTTAATTGCACTAATTGACATTCTTCCTGTTTTAGGTACCGGAGGTATTTTAGTCCCTTGGGCTGTGATTGAAGCTATATTAGGAAACTATCTCTTTGCCATCGGCATAGTTGTTATGTATCTAATCATTACTGTAGTAAGAAATGTATTAGAGCCAAAAATCGTTGGAAACCAGATAGGACTTCACCCAATAGCAACATTAATTAGTATGTATATAGGGAATAAAGTCATGGGAATACTAGGCATATTCCTCTTCCCCATGATAGTAATCACGCTAAAAAAACTTAACAGTACAAATAAAATACATTTATTCAAATAAAAAATGAGCTTACAAAGCTCATTTTTTATTTTAAAAAGCTATTAATAATTATTAATTGCAGCTTAATATCACAAATAACCACAATCTATTAAATAATCCAGAGAGCTTTCTATTCCTCCCTTAGAAAACACCTCCAAGCACCAGGCAGCTTCATGAGAATATTCCTTCAAAAGCTTTAGGGCTTCTGGCATATTTATTGTTCCTTCTTCTAGTGGATTATGAAGATCTCCTTTTCCATCATTATTATGAAGATGAACATAACCGATTCTTTTTCCCATGGCTTTAACCCACTGCTCAAGGGAGAGAGTAGAGCAAGCATTTTTATGCCCTATATCCAGGCAGATTGAGAAGTTAGGCTTATTTATATAATCCACCAGCTCACAAAGAAGCTTATAATCCTCCTCAAAGACATTTTCTATATGAATTTTAATACCATCCTCCTGCTTATCCTGCAAGAATTCCTCCCAAAACTCTTTGGAGTATTTTAACCATTCCAGGTCATAGGATAGCTTTGGTATAAAACCACTATGAAAAACTATCCTTTCAGCCTTCAGCACCCCGGAAGCCAGCTCATAGCATTCCTGAAATCTATCCATGGTAACTCTTCTTATTTTTCTATCAGGGCTACCAGGAGACATATCAGAATAAGGTCCATGAACTGAAACCTTTCCCGTAAGATGATTCCCTATACCTTTAAAGAGTACATCTAGCTCTTCATCCTTATTATCCAGGCTCAGGGCACTAGCAAAGTTAACTATTTCAATACCTACAGCATATCTTTCCTTTATTGATAGGATATCCTTATTTGAAACTAAATGGGATACATAAATACTCATATTAAACTCCACGATTCCTTCCAGCATTACACAGTAATTTAAAAACTATCTATATTACTTTATCATATAAACCCTAGCTTCATAAGGTCTCAAAGTATAGTCCTTAAGGAAGCTTCCTTCATCGTAATTAGTTATCAAAAGCTCTCCCTCCTCAAGTTTTAGCTCTTTACCTTCATTAAAATAAATGCTTCTCCCAGAAAAATTATTTATCACTATAAGTTTTTCTCCATCTAACTCTCTTATATATCCATATACTAAATCTTCCGTGGCAGTATTTTTTATCTCCTCATAGCTGCCGTAAACGATAAGCGGATGTTTTTTTCGGAGGGCTATTAGCTTTTTATAGTAGTTAAATATTGAGCCGTCATCCTGGAGCTGTAACTCTACATTTATTTCCCTATAGTTTGGATTTACCTTAATCCAGGGATTTCCTTCTGTAAAGCCTCCATGATTAGAAGCATTCCACTGCATAGGAGTTCTTGCATTGTCTCTTCCAGCTTTATGGATATAAGCCATCATGGTTTCATGGTCTACATCACCCTCCAGAACCAAATCCTTATAAGCATTCAGGGTTTCTATATCCTTATAATCCTGAAGAGCCTCAAAGCGAACATTAGTCATCCCAATCTCTTCTCCTTGATAAATATATGGGGTTCCCTGAAGCATATGAAGGCAGGTAGCAAGCATTTTTGCAGACTTCTCTAAGGCTTTAGGACTTTTATCACAACCAAATCTCGAAACCGCTCTTGGTTGATCATGATTATTCCAATATAAACTATTCCAAGCCTCCCCATGGAGACCCTTCTGCCAGCTAGAAAATATTTTCTTCAGCTCTGTAAGCTTGAAGCTATTGGCACTCCATTTACCTCTTTCTCCACCATCTATATTCATGTGGTCAAAATGGAATACCATTTTAAGCTCATTTCTATGAAAGCCAGCATACTTTTTTGCATCCTCTACTGTAGCCCCAGGAGTCTCTCCTACCGTAAGAATATCATATTTTGAAAGAACCTTTTCATTCATTTCCTTTAAATATTCATGGGATTTTTCTTTATTAGCCACGAAGGGATAGAAGCTGGCATACTTACTCCCCGGTGAAACCTCTCCTTGGGGAAAGTCCGTATCTTTACCTATGAAATTAATAACATCCATCCTAAAGCCATCCACCCCTATGTCTAGCCACTTTTTCATCATACTATATATTTCTTCTCTTAAAGCAGGATTTTCCCAATTTAAGTCTGGCTGTTTTGGAGAAAATAGATGTAAATAAAACATTTTCATCTCTGAATCATACTTCCAAGCAGGGCCACTAAAGTTACTTCCCCAGTTGTTAGGAGGTAATGCAAGCTTACCTTCCCTCCAAATATAATAATCTCTATAAGGACTTTCAGGAGATTTCTTACCTTCTACAAACCATCTATGTTCATCAGAGGTATGATTCACTACAAGGTCCATAATTACTCTTAGCCCCTTATCATGAGCCTTAGAAAGTAGAAGCTTAAAATCCTCTATGGTTCCAAACTCCTTCATTATATTCTCATAGTCTCTTATATCATAGCCATTGTCATCATTAGGAGAATCATATATTGGACAAAGCCAGATGACATCAACGCCTAATTCTACCAAATAATCAAGCTTATCTATTATTCCTGGTAAATCACCTATTCCATCCCCATTACTATCCATAAAGCTTCTAGGATAAATCTGGTATACAACAGCTTCCTTCCACCATGCTCTTTCCAATTTAACGCCTCCTTATAATTAATATGTATCCTTTTTATACCCTTAAAGTATTGATAATATTATACAATAATATCCTTAAATATTTACTAAGAAACAATTATTTAACATTTTCATAATGGCTGTACAAAGATACTGAAAATAGTAAAAGGCCTTCTTAAGAAAGATAATTTCCCTTAAAAGACCTTTAATAATTCACTATGATATTTTAAATTGCTTCTTCTCCTAAGCCTAAGTGGTTTATATCGTTAAAGAGCTTTAATATATTTCTCTCAGGGGTAACCTCTACAACAGATATAGCTGTATTATATAGTGGAAAGCTAGTAAAAGCTTCAGTTCCAATATTTAAAAGCTCAAATATCATGAGTCTTATTATTCCCCCATGGGCTGCAATGACTATATTCTCCTCTGAATCCTTATAAAGCTCAATAATTTCATTAAGAGCCTCCCAGGCCCTCATTCTTGCTTTATCTAAGCTTCCCTCTCCTGGAATAACACACTCATGAGGTCTCTGTCTATAAACGGTAAACTCCTCAGGATACTTTATCTTTACATCTTCAAAAAGCATTCCTTCCCAATGTCCAAAGTCTATTTCCCCAAGCCTTTTATCCTTCATTATTTCTATAGCTCTATCCCCTCTTATAGCCAAGGCTGTTTCATAAGCTCTCTTAAAGGTGGATGAATAGATAGCCGAAATCTCTATATCCCTTAATCTTTTGCCTACTAGCTTTGCCTGTTCCCTACCTACCTCTGACAGCTCTATATCGCTGCTTCCTTGAAACCTAGCTAGCTTATTCCATTCAGTTTCTCCATGTCTTACAAATATAATCTTCATTAGTGCCTCCTAAAATTATCTTAAGGCTAATTTTAGCTTATATTTTTTAACTGCAGGCTAAAGATATATTAACTTTTTGTGAATAATATATTAACGGCAAAGAATACTCTTCGGATTATATATAGTATTAATAGTATAAATATGTATTTTTTCTATATAATTCAATTGATTAATTGCAAATATAATTGTAAAATTTATCTTAACGTCTACTATTAAATAATATAAGGGGGAATAATTAGTGGAGACT
The DNA here is from genome assembly GCF_049943125.1 of Alloiococcus sp. CFN-8. Lineage (GTDB taxonomy): Bacteria > Bacillota > Clostridia > Clostridiales > Clostridiaceae > JAEXZL01. The sequence continues at coordinate 2,246,633 of NZ_CP188040.1, read as the reverse complement.
CTTAAGAAATTTATAAGCTATTATAAGCCGCATAAGAAGCTCTTTTTTATAGACATGCTATCGGCCTTTACCGTAGCCCTTTGTGATTTATTCTATCCAATGATTGCTAGGAATATAATAAATGATTATGTACCTAATAAAAACCTAAGATTATTGCTTGTCTGGGTAGTTGTGCTCTTTTTTATATATGTATTGAAGTCGGCTTTAAGCTGGGTTATTCAGTATTACGGCCATATAGTTGGTGTTAGAATGCAGGGTGACATGAGAAGAGATGTGTTTAAAAGACTTCAGAAGCTCCCCTTTTCATTCTTTGATGAGAATAAAACTGGAAGCATAATGTCAAGGATTATCAATGATCTCATGGATATATCAGAGCTTGCCCACCACGGACCTGAGGATTTATTTATTTCTTTAATAAGCCTTATTGGTTCCTTTATAATACTCTCCTCCATCAATCTTCCTTTAACTATAATAATTTTTGCCTGTCTTCCACCAATAGTTATATTTTCTATGAAGATGAGAGGCAGAATGAGTGATGCCTTTACAAAGACCCGTGAAGAAATAGCTGAGGTTAATGCTGGTCTTGAAAATTCTATAGCTGGAATCAGGGTATCTAGAGCCTATAACAATTCTAATTTTGAAGAGGAGAAATTTGAAGGTTATAATGAAAGCTTTAAGAAGGCTAGGGCTGCAGCCTATAAGGTAATGGCCCATTTTTCTGCAGGTATGAGCTTCTCAATGGATATTTTATATCTTGTGGTACTTGTAGGAGGAGGCTTATTTTATTATAACGGTGTTATTGATGTAGGTGATTTTGCCATGTATATTCTTTTTATAAGCATGTTCTTAAATCCAATTAAGAGATTGGTGGCTTTTTATGAGCAGCTCCAGAACGGAATGACAGGATTTAAAAGATTTGAAGAGCTCATGGCAGTGCAGGAGGAGCCTGAGGCTCCAGGTGCAATTGAGGTAGACAATCTATCAGGAGTTATTGACTTTAAAAATGTATACTTTCGTTATGAAGGAAAAAAGACTCAAGAGGAAGACAGTGACGATGGCTTAGTGCTTAACAACTTGAATCTCCATGTTGACCAGGGAAAGACCATAGCACTGGTTGGTCCCTCTGGCGGCGGTAAGACAACCCTCTGCCATCTGATACCTAGATTCTATGAGATAAGCAGCGGCAGCATTTCCATCGATGGCTATGATATAAGAGAGTTAACCAGAAGCTCCTTAAGAAAAAATATAGGCATTGTGGCCCAGGATGTATTCCTATTTACGGGAACCATAAGAGAAAACATACTCTATGGTAATCTGGAAGCCTCAGAGGAGGAAATTATCGCTGCAGCGAAGAAGGCCAGAATACATGATTTTATTATGAGTCTTGAGGATGGTTATGATACTTATATAGGTGAAAGAGGAGTTAAGCTCTCAGGAGGTCAAAAGCAGAGATTATCCATTGCAAGAGTATTTTTAAAGAATCCATCTATTTTGATTCTTGATGAAGCTACCTCTGCACTGGATAATGCTACAGAGATGGCTATTCAGGAATCCCTGGAGGAGCTGGCAAGAGGAAGAACCTGTATTATCGTAGCTCATCGATTATCCACCATAAAGAATGCCGATGAGATCATCGTCTTAACAGATGAAGGAATAAAAGAAGTGGGTAACCATCAAAGCCTTTTAGAGAAGAAGGGTATTTATTCAACCCTGTATCAGTATCAGTTTAAGGCGATATCGTAGAAGAGAAGAGAGAAAAGAGAAAAGAGAAGAGCTGAAACTTGTATAATGAAAGTAGACACCCGGAAGAGATAAAAATATAATTAACTCAAGGGGTGTGAAATTATGGCGAGAAAATACTCAAAGAAGTTTAAAATTCACGCATGTGAACTAGTGATAAAGGACGGTATCAAGCATTCTGTAGTTGCCGAGAAATTCGGGATTAATTTGGTAATGCTGTATAGGTGGATAGATGAATATCAGACATACGGAGACGAAGCGTTTGTGGGATCAGGACATCAAAAGCCTGCGGATGCAGAGTTGAAGAAGCTTAAAAAGGAAAACGAAAGACTTAGGATGGAAAATGAAATCCTAAAAAAAGCAGCGGCATACTTTGCGAAAAAACCAGAAAAAAATTAGAGTTTGCAAGGCGAGAGCTGAAAGGGTATGACACCAGCATGGTATGCCGATTATTAGGGGTGTCAAGGAGTGCTTTTTATAGGTCAAGGAAACAGGTAGAGAGTGAAAAAATCAGAGAGGAAGAAGCCGTAATTAATTGTTTCAAAACAAACAATGGTAATTACGGTAGAATTCGCATACGCAAAGCGCTTGCTCTGCAGGATATAAGGGTTAGTGAAAACAGGATAGCAAGGATTCTGAAAAAGAATGGGCTTGCAGCTAAAGCTGGCCGCAAAAGAAAAAATAGGAGGCCGAAGCCAACAGAAGAGCAGTACATACAGGAAAACCTGTGTAAAGATAAGTTTTTGGTAACGCAGGTGAATGCCTTGTGGTGTTCTGATATTTGCGAGCTGCGATGCAGGAGCGGCAAGATCTATATGTGCGGAATAATTGATGTTGCTACGCGACGGATTGTCGGGTGGGATATAGCAGGTCACCAGAGACAGGACTTGGTGCAAGAAGCTTTCAAAATGGCTATTGGACGCAATCCTGAGATACCCAAAGGAGCAATCTATCATAGCGATAGAGGCTGCCAGTATACGGCTATAAAAACAAAGGATCTCATTGAGAAAAGCGGCTTTCTTAAAAGCATGTCACGCCCTGGTACTCCTAACGACAATCAGCCTATAGAGAGCTTCTGGAAGACACTACGTACTGAGCTTCCTGATATAGTGCAGCTCGGGAAAGATGATGCAGTAAGACGGATAGTTGCGTATATAGAGCTATACTACAATTCATCTCGTCTTCATTCTGGTATCGGGTATAAGGTACCTAACGAATATTTTGAGCTTTTAACTCTTTCTAGTGTCTCAGTTTCTTGACATGTTTCGCTAAGAGGTAAGAAGTAAGAGCTAAGAGATAAAAGATAAGAGAGAAAAGAGAAGAGATAAGGGCTAAGAGCAAAAGACAAGAGCAAAGAACAAAAGACAAGAGCAAAAAGCAAAGAGCAAAAGATAAGAGGCAAGAGCTTAGAGATAAGAGAAAAGGGCAGCGAGGGATCGCTGCCTTTTAGTTTGTTATATATAGCTTTTGGTTTTGTTTATGAGTTTTTGGTAGATATATTTCATCATCCAGGGTTCGCTGCATTCTTCGGAAACCCTTTCCTCAGGTATCCAGGCTACTCCACTGTTTTCGTCGGGTTTTATTATGAGAGCTTCCTTCTCATCAGCCTCAAGGAGGAAGGTGACATTCATGTGAAGATGAGAGGGTATGTAGCTTCCTCTCTTAATGTGACCATCTACGGTTATAATCTCCAGTGAGAATATTTCTTCAAGCAGAGGCGTAACCTTATGAATTCCCGTTTCTTCCTTAGCCTCGCTGATGGCTACCTCAAGAAGATTATCGTTGCCATCGGTATGGCCTCCAGTCCAAGCCCATGAATTATAGGTATTATGATAAATCATGAGGACCTTATCTCTTGTTTTATTCACAATCCAGCCGGAAGCAGTGAAATGGGCCATTTCGTTTTCTCTAGAAAAAACCTTAGTTCCATTAACGAGAAAATCCAGAATAACTTTTTTATCTCTTTCTTCTTGCTCATTGTAGGGAATATAAGCTTCTATCATATTTATTAAGTCCACAAATATGCCTCCTATTTATAATATAAAATTTATAGTATCTATTGCTTCAGACTATTATGCAGTATATCAAGAAGCTGAGAAAGCTCCTTAACCTTTATCTGTCCTGGAGCTGATGCTTTATCTAAGGAGCCAAAGGTCACGGCAGAGCCAAAAATTTCTCCAGAAAGCCTGCTTATAACACCATCACCACCCATGGATATAGTTATAATAGGTGTATCTCCATAGCTTTCACACATCTCTAAGGTTGCATCTAATACTGTAAGAGTATCTCTTTTATTCTCTGGCATCAATGCTATCTTACATATATCTGCTCCCAGATCCTGCATATATCTTAGTCTTTTAATTATCTCTTCCTTAGGAGGAGTTTTATAAAAATCATGATTGGAGGCAATAACCTTTACTCCATTATCCTGAGCTTCCCCTATAATATCTTTAACAATCTCTTCACCGGTAAAAGCTTCCACATCAATTAAGTCTACACAACCTGTGGAAAGAATAGACTTATTTAATTTACTGTATTCCTCTAAAGATATGTCCCGGGCTCCACCCTCCTTAGCGCTTCTGAAGGTAAATAGTAAAGGAATATTGGGAATAATTTCTCTGAGAGCTTTAAGGGCATCAAAAGCTTTAGCTTTCTGAAAAATATCAGGAAAATAATCTCCTCTCCATTCCACTATATCCACAGGAGCTTCTAATACACTTTTTCCTTGCAGGACTAGCTCATCCCTTGCTGCTCCTATAATGGGAACACATATCTTAGGTCTTCCTTCTCCAATTCTAACACTTTTCACTTCAACTATCTTCATTGCGCAGCTCCTTTAAAATTACTGTACACAGTAAAATCCTTTACTTAATTTTACTATAGCTTAAGTTTATAGAGGCTGCAAGCTATATAAAAACATCTTCAACAAAGCATATGAGGCATATAAGTATAGAAGGAATTAGTAAATTCTTCATAAGAAGCCCAATGGACAAAGCCAGAAGGACCAATAGCCTGCATAAAAGCTTTAGTCCCTTATTATTTTTTTCATTTGTCAGGTACTCTTTATTATCAGTCATTGGTTTCACCTCCTGCCGACTTTTTATTTTGAAATATTAGCTCTGCCTCCTCCTGAGTCAGCTTGTTCCCCTCTACCAGCCTGTCTAACACCTGCTTATGTCTTTCCTGGGATAGCTTTGAATCCTCTGAAGGCGAATAAACGGAAGGTGCATTAGGAATGCCAGCTAATAGAGTACTTTCATAGGGGGTTAAAGCTTCAGCTTCCTTATTGAAATAACCTCTGCTTGCCTCTCCTATAGAGTAATAGTTATCTCCAAAATATATAGAATTAACATACAGCTCTAATATCTCATCTTTATCATATTTATCTTCCATTGCTAAAGCCATAAATACCTCAGCAACCTTTCTTTCTATCTTCTTTTCCTGAGAAAAATATAGATTTTTAGCCAGCTGCTGGGTTATGGTGCTTCCTCCCTCAACAAAGGACATCGCTTTTATATCATTATACAGAGCTCTCACAATAGCAATTGGATCAACTCCAGTATGGCTATAAAATCTCTTATCTTCAACCTCTACCACTGCTTCCAAGTAAATATCCGGCATATCATCTATAGCTGTATAGCTATCTTTATCTGTAATCTCTTGGACAATTTCTGCAATAGGGATTTTACTGATGGAGGTTTTATAAAGAATATAACCCTTAGCAGTAAAAAATAACCCTATTAATAAAGCAATTAGAAGCATAAGAGCTATAATTTTTTTAATGGCTTTTTTAAACATATAAACTCCTCCTTCATAATCAATATACGCAAATAAAATTTAAAAAGCTTATTATCTCTTTTTATGATTTAATTATAGCTATCTCATATGACAGCACCGTGACAGGGATATTACAATATCGTCACTTAAGAAAAAAACTCTCTGGAGGTAAATCCTCCAAAGAGTTTTTTTGATTCTATCCTATATTAATAACATGCTTTATAGTCCCACTATCTAAAGGAGTATCCTTTTGATAGTCAATAAAATCTCCTCTATGGGCTACTATTTCATAGCCTATACTTCTCATTCTGCCGCTGAGACACTGCCTGCATTCCGCAGCTTCCTCTCCAGTGCAAATCTTATTATCATATAAGGAGTATTTTTTTCTCACAGCCACTGGTGATAGATTAGGCATTACCACATTAGCTCCAGCTAATATTCCCTTTTCTCTACCTAAAGGATTTATCGTTCCCAAGGCAGTAGTGGAAGGAATCAATGCCTTTGGAAGCAATAGTCGGATAATTCCTATGAGAAGTAGTGTAAGCTCATAGCTTCCTTTAGGCTCATCCTTAAAGGGTGTATCCTGATGAGGAAGGAAGGGTCCAATACCCACCATCTCCGGCTGAAAATCCTTTATGAACATCAGATCCTCAATTATATTGTCTACTGTTTGATAGGGAGAGCCAACCATAATCCCTGTACCAACCTGATATCCAAGCTCCTTGAGGCTTCTAAGGCAGCTTATCCTATTCTCTATAGTCTGCTCCTTTGGGTGGAGCCTGCCATAGTGCTGAGAATTATAGGTTTCATGGCGAAGAAGATATCTATCAGCCCCTGCTTCCCTATATTTTTTATAGGAGGAATAGCTTCTTTCTCCCATAGAAAGGGTTATAGCACAATTGGGATAAAGCTCCTTTATAGATTTTATTATATCTACATAGTCTTCATCGGTATAATGCATATCCTCTCCACCCTGGAGCACAAAGGTTCTAAAACCTAAGGAATAGCCTTCCCTGCAGCAGCTTAGTATTTCTTCCTTAGTAAGCCTGTACCTATCAGCCTTACTATTACCAGCTCTAATTCCACAGTAATAACAATTACAACGGCAATAATTAGTAAACTCAATAAGCCCTCTAGAATATATCTTATTACCATAATAGCTTCTGGATTTTTCTCTGGCTTTTTCAAAGAGGTATTCTCTATCTTCTTCCCCACAATTGACCAATAGCTCTCTAAGCTCTTCCTTACTTAATATCCCATCTTTATCAAGCTTATCTATAATACCCTTCATTATAATCCCCTTAATCCTATATGACCTAAAAAAGCAAGCTTCCTTAAGAAAATCAAATTTTCTATCCTAATTAATTTGTTCTACGATATCTATGAGGCTTAATATTGTTAATAAGCTGCATAGGTCTAAATTTAGGTGCAGAATTCACATTCTCTGCTTTTTCTTCTATACCTTCAAGCTCTGGCTCCTCATTTTTTATCTCCCAATGGATAATAAAGGTTAAAGCAGCTCTTAAGATTACGATAGCTCCCACAATAGCAATCTCTGAGAACTCATGAACAATTACTGTTCTAAGTATCTCACTACCCAGCTTAAATTCTAATCCCATTGCCATTCCCTTTGCTAGATTCAAACGAGTAAAAGGATCGTTTCTAAGATAACCAATTACCCCTCTAATACCTGAAATGATTATTATAATAACGCCTATAAGTTCAAAAAACGTTATTGCAATATTAGCTAGGTTAATCAGTAGCTCATGTAAAATTTCCATAGTATTATTCACCTTCTAATATGTAATAATTAATTAGCTTTTAAAAGCATTCAGCTTATATTATACACCTATAAAGTATTTATTCAATGGATAAAAAAGTAATGGATATTTTTTCACATTATGGTAATTATCACGCCCATAATTTAACACTAAGCTCATTTTACCTATTATAATCTATGTTTTATCTTCAAAAATTCTGCTACTCCATCCTTGTCATTGCTTTTAATAATTCCCGTGGCTGCTGCCTTAACCTCAGGAAAGGCATTTTCTGTAGCATAGCACTCATCAGCTATGGCGAACATGGGCAAATCATTTAAGTTATCTCCAAAAACTATAAGCCTATCAGCAGCGGCTGCAGAAGCAAGTCTTTTTACAGCCTCTGCCTTGGAGGTGCCTTCAGAAAAAATCTCTAAATAGCCCTTAGAGGTATCAAAGATATCTCTGTAGCAGAAGGTATTGATTCCTTTAATATCTTTTATCTCCACTCTTAGAGCATCTAACTTTTTAAAATCATCCATGATAAAAAATAGCACTGGTGCATTGCTATGAGAAAGCTTGTAATAGCTATTGACAATGTAGAAGGTTTTATACGGACTTCCTTCTCTCTCATTGATGAATCTTTTCTCTAATTCACTCCTTGCTTCTTTATAGAAAACTTTTAAATGATTATTATCAACTATATACATAAAAGCGGACAATCCTTTATCCTCTATTATGCCCGTAATCACCTCAGTAGTTTTTTGGGTAAAGCTTCTAACATCGGTATAAATATTTCTATGCTTATCATAGGTTAGCGCTCCCGTCATAAGAACCATGGGAAGCTGCACATCAACATCCGCCAAAAGCTTCATAACCGTAGCTGGAGTTCTTGCTGTAGCCACAGAAAATAGTAGCCCTTGTGCTATCCCTTTATTTAGTATTAGCTTACTATTTTCTGAAACCATAGAATTACTATTTAAAAGTGTTCCGTCTAAATCTGATACATATAAGGTTTTCATTATGCCTCCTATTATTCAAGGAATTTATGTGCTTTATAGTAAATCTGTTCACATATGCTTCACTTTGTTCCACTATAATTTATGACACTGTTAACATTATATATTATTGAATAAATATAAAACAGCTCATACTTTTGCTAATTACAGAAAATTAATTGTACATCTAAAACAGGTCATTGACACAATAACATCAACCTTATAATATAGTATTAATAACCTTTTACCTATGATTAATTATTGAAGCTAAAGGAGAAATAAATTAATGAAAGAAAAAAAGCAAAATAAAAAACCTATAATGTATTATTATTTTGTTACACTAATCATTGTTATGCTTCTTAATTCCTATGTATTTCCATCAATTTTAAATAGAAAAATAACAGAAGTTGATTATGGTACCTTCCTCACAGAGGTGGAAAAGGGTAATGTAACAAAGGTAGAAATAGACGATAATCAGATTGCATTTAAAACAAAAGACACAGAAGATAAGGAAAAAATATATATTACAGGAGCTATGAATGATCCAGGTCTTACGGAGAGACTCCACGAATCAGGGGTATCTTTTTCTAGAGTAATACCTAAAGAAGCATCTCCTATTACAAGATTTATTACTACATGGATTATCCCTATGCTAATATTTGCTATGCTCGGCCAGCTATTATCCCGTTCCTTAGCCAAGAGAATGGGTGGCGGTAATGCCTTATCCTTTGGAAAAAGCAATGCAAAAATATATGTAGAAGCCCAAACAGGAAAAACCTTCAAGGATGTCGCTGGACAGGATGAAGCAAAGGAAGCACTAACAGAAATTGTTGATTTCCTTCATAATCCTAAGAAATATGAGGCTATTGGTGCCACTCTTCCAAAGGGTGCCCTTCTTGTAGGACCTCCTGGAACAGGTAAAACTCTCCTTGCAAAGGCTGTAGCAGGAGAAGCCAAGGTTCCCTTCTTCTCTATTTCTGGTTCAGAATTTGTTGAGATGTTTGTAGGTATGGGAGCTGCTAAGGTAAGAGACTTATTTAAGCAGGCTCAAGAAAAAGCTCCCTGCATAGTATTTATCGATGAGATAGATACCATAGGAAAAAAACGTGATAATGGTGGTATTTCCGGTAATGATGAGAGAGAACAAACCTTAAATCAGCTGCTTACAGAAATGGATGGCTTTGATGGAAAAAAAGGTGTTGTAATCCTCGCTGCCACCAACAGACCAGAAAGTCTCGATAAAGCACTATTAAGACCTGGTCGTTTTGATCGCCGTGTACCTGTAGAGCTTCCAGACCTTCCCGGAAGAGAAGCGATACTAAAGGTTCATGCAAAAAATATAAAAACAGCTGATGACATTGATTATAACGCCATAGCTAGAGCTACTTCAGGAGCATCCGGGGCAGATCTTGCAAATATAATCAATGAAGCTGCTCTTAGAGCTGTTCGTTTAGGTAGAACCATTGTATATCAAAGCGATTTAGAAGAATCAGTAGAGGTTGTAATTGCAGGCTATCAGAGAAAAAATGCTGTAATTTCTGAGAAGGAAAAGAAGATCATTGCCTATCATGAAATCGGACATGCACTAGTAGCTGCAAAGCAATCTGATTCCGCTCCAGTACATAAGATTACAATAATCCCCAGAACCTCTGGTGCCCTTGGCTATACCATGCAGGTAGAGGAAGAGGAAAGATTCCTTTTATCTAAGGAAATGCTTTTAAATAAGATAACTACCTACACCGGTGGCCGCGCTGCTGAGGCATTAATTTTTAATTCCATAACCTCTGGTGCTTCCAATGACATTGAACAGGCAACAAAGCTTGCTAGAGCTATGATAACAAGATTAGGTATGAGCTCTTCCTTTGGTATGACTGCCTTAGAAACTGTCTCAAATCAATATCTAGGGGGAGACGCTTCCCTTGCCTGTTCTCCAGAGACCTCCAGAAGGATTGATGAAGAGGTTATGGCTATTATTAACAGCTCCTATGAAAAAGCCTATAAAATATTAGAGGATAATATTCATAAGCTTCATGAGCTCTCTGAATATCTTCTTCAAAAAGAAACCATCACTGGAGAGGAGTTTATGCAAATATTAAATGAGTCTCCACTGCAGCTTGAAGAATAATTTAATTAATGCTTAACCATTATTTAATAGTTAATGCTATAATATTTATTGTTCCACTTTTCTTTGAAAGGTGAAGTAACTTAGCAGGTGTTTTACATATCTGCTTCCAAAATCTATAAAGAGGTGTTGAGAATGAATTTTCTAAGAAGATTTATGTATGGACGATATGGAGTGGATCAGCTTTCCATTGCACTCTTAATCCTTGGAGTTTTATTAAGCTTTATATCTACTGCTACTAACATATATTTCATTAATCTATTGTCCATTGTAATAATTGCACTGACCTATTTCAGAATTTTATCTAGAAATACTTATAAAAGAGCTGCTGAAAACCTAAAGTTTTTAAACTTCTGGAATCCAATTAAGGATAAAACCTGGCTTCCTTTGAAGAAGCAGTTCACTACCTTCACTAAAGGAGCAAAGGATAAGAACCATAAATATTTCCTATGCCCCAGCTGTAGACAGACTCTAAGAGTTCCAAAGGGGCAGGGAAAAATCACTGTAACCTGTCCTAAATGCAAGAATCAATTTTCAAAGAGAAGCTAATAGCTAAACAAACAATGTAAATTAAAATGGGCTTCGCTAGCGATTTATCAATCGTTAAAGCGAAGCCCATTTTTATATCCCTTAAAGGTGATTTATATCTAAAAATAACTCAAATAATACCTTAAATACCTTTATTAAAGCTTATTTCGGAGGGAATACCTTTAATAAAACCTTTATGCTGAAAAATATAATTGTCAAAACTAGAAATATTCCTATCATGCCAAAAACCATAAGCTTTAGTCCATCGAAAAACGCAGGTAAGTTCTCATTAATATTCATTTCCTCATCCTCCTTTGATTATTACATAAAGTAAGCCAGAATAAGTCCACCGGCAATAACAGAGGCTATCTGTCCTGCTACATTGGCTCCCACAGCATACATAAGTACAAAGTTCTGAGGATCTTCCTTCTGAGCCATCTTTTGAATAACTCTAGCAGACATTGGGAAAGCAGATATTCCTGCAGCACCTATCATAGGGTTTATCGGTGGTTTATTGCCAAGCTTTCTAAAAACATTTATAAGCTTTGCAAAAAGTACCCCACCGATGGTATCAGCGATAAAAGCAATAAGTCCTAGTCCAATAATCAATAGTGTATCAAACTGTAGAAATTCCTCTCCAGTCATCTTTGTTGCAATAGTAATACCTAAAAGAATAGTTACTATGTTAACTAGCTCATTTTGTGCTGATGAGGAAAGTCTGTCTAGCACTCCACATTCTCTTAATAGGTTACCAAACATTAAGAACCCAATAAGAGGTAATGATATCGGTGCGATAAGACCAGCAATTATAGTTATTACTATAGGAAATAATATCTTAGTGGTTTTGGAAACTGCCGCAGCCTCATACTTCATCCTTATGCTTCTTTCTTTTTTGGTAGTAACCAGCTTGATAGCAAAGGGCTGAATTATAGGAACTAACGCCATATAAGAATAGGCTGCTATGGTTACAGGACCCAATAAGTGATATGCCAGCTGAGAAGTAACAAATATGCTGGTAGGACCATCTGCTGCTCCAATAATACCTATAGAAGCAGCTTCCTGTATTGTAAAGCCACCAAAAAGAGCTGCAATGCACACGGTGAAAAATATCCCAAATTGTGCTGCTGCTCCAAAAAGCAGCATAAATGGATTTTGAAGTAGAGGTCCGAAGTCTATCATGGCACCAATACCTATGAATATCAAAAGAGGAAACAGCTCCGTGGCAATACCTCCTTGAAATAGGAAATCCAGTATACCTTCTACCTCAGTTCCTCCTACAATTTGAGTTAAAACCCCTGTGGAGGGAAAATTAACAATGATTGCTCCAAAGCCCATGGGAAGCAGCAGTGCAGGCTCAAATTCTTTTTTTATTGCAAGGTAAATAAGAACCCCTCCCACTACCCACATTATAACCTGTTTCAAAGAAAGAGCTGTTATTCCAGCTATTAAAGTTTCCACTATTAAAATCCCCCTTATCCTATAGTTATAAGGATATCTCCGGGATTAACCATAGCGCCACTATTTACCCCTACATGAGAAATCCTTCCGTCCACTGGTGAAACAATTTCATTTTCCATCTTCATTGCTTCTAATATTAAAAGCAAATCACCCTTCTTAACTGTATCTCCTACCTTCACCTTGACAGAGAGGATTGTACCAGGCATAGGTGCTTCTATATTTTCTCCTCCACTAGCAGCTACTTCCTTTTGTGGGACAGTGCTAGTGCTTTTTATCTCTCCCCCTTGAGATAGCTTGCTACTTTCCTCTGAGGTTACTTCCTCCATTTCTACTTCATATACCTTGTTATTAAGCTTGATAATATACTTTTTCATCCTTGACCCCCAATTTACCTTCTATTTTGTAATATAGCTTAAGATTTCAGCTTATTTTATTCTTCTGATTTTAGTAATATGATAATAGGAATTATTTTTATCCTTACCAGCCATAATTGAAGCAGCCAGAGCTACTACTAGCTTATCTTCTTCATCTATTTCAAGTTCTCCTTGTGTATCCATAAGGTTTAATTCATTATTCTCGGAAGCTATTGGAGATACATCTTCTTTCTTACCTCCTATAATTTCTCTGAGCTTATCTAGTAACCCCATTAATAGTTCACCACCTAGCTAAATTATCTTTTAATTAAATTTATTATTGTTCTTTGGTAATGAGGAGCAGCTTACATAGTAACAGTAATGTAATGAACTTCTTCTTTCTTCTCCACGGTCCCATCTAAATGTCCATCTCTATATTTAAAGTAATCCATAGCAACCTGCGGGAATAGAATATAAGATAAAACGTCCTCCATGGATTTAACCATTTCTCCTGCTTCCTTCCGTCCTCTTTCAAGTCCTGGTTCTAATAAATCAGCAGGTCTTATGGTTATTACCTCTTCCTCCCCAATAATCTTTTCCTTTATTTCTCTACTTATAGGCGCAGGAGATTTACCATAAAGGCCTTTAACATACTCCTTTATCTCCTTTGGAATAAGCTTATACCTCTCACCAGCCAACACATTGAAAAGAGCTTGGGTTCCTACCATCTGACTTAATGGAGTAACTAGTGGTGGATAGCCTAAATCATCTCTTACCCTGGGTATTTCCCTGAGGACTTCCTCATACCTGTGTAAGGCTCCCTGCTGCTTCAGCTGTGACAGAAGATTGGAAAGCATACCTCCTGGGACCTGATAGGATAGAGTCTTGGGCTCTACATCCATTACCTTTGGATTAAATATACCTTCTTCTCTATATTTTTCTTTTATAGGTTTAAAATAATCTGCGATTTCTCCTAAAAGATTTATATCTAGATCAGTGCCTCTTCCTCCCTCAGAAAGAGTTATAGCTATTGCCTCTGTAGCAGGCTGTGAGGTTCCTTCACCGAAGGGAGATATTGCTGTATCTATGATATCTACCCCTGCTTCCGCTGCCTTTAAGTAGGTCATGGAAGCAGTACCTCCGGTACAGTGAGTATGAAGCTCTATTGGAATATTTACCGCTGCCTTCAGCTCCTTTACCAGCTCGTATGCCTTGTAGGGAGTTAGTATACCAGCCATATCCTTTATGCATATAGAATCAGCTCCTAAGCCTTCCATCTCCTTTGCCAGCTCTACGTAATACTCTATTGTATGAACAGGACTGATGGTGTAGCTTAAAGCACACTGACAGTGAGCACCTGCATTTTTTATAGCTCTTATGGATGTCTGCATATTCCTTATATCATTGAGGGCATCAAAAACTCTAATTATGTCGATACCGTTTTCAACGGATTTTGTAATAAATTCTTCTACAACATCGTCGGGATAATGCTTGTATCCAAGAAGATTCTGTCCTCTTAAGAGCATCTGCAGCTTAGTATTCTTTACAATCCTTCGCATTTCTCTAAGTCTCTCCCAGGGATCCTCCTTAAGATATCTAAGACAGGCATCAAAGGTAGCCCCTCCCCAAACCTCTAAGGAATAGTAGCCTGCCCTATCCATTTTTTCAAGAATAGGTAGCATTTCCTTAGTGCTAAGTCTTGTAGCGATGAGGGATTGATGTCCATCTCTTAAAGCTGTTTCCGTAATCCTAATTTTATTAACCATCTTTTCACTCCTTAAGGTCGAACAAATTCGCTTATTTTCATATCATAGGGTGGAAAAATAAGCTTCTGCCTCTTTATTAATCTTAACTAATAACTCCTCTACACTGTGCCTTCTAGTTCTAGAACATATGAATGCATTTTCCTCACAGAGGAAGCACTTTCTAAAACCATATCCCAGCTCCCTTCTAGATAGTTGATGAGAGCTATTTTCCCAAACATCAAAATCAAACAGCCTGCCTAAGGGATGCTTTTCCTCTATGTCAAGAGTAAGTCTCTTTAGACTAAAAGAGTCAATATTTAAAACTCCTAAAAAGATCGGACCTTCATCCTTATAGTAACACTTATACCATATTTTTTCCATAGATTTTTCCTCTATTTTATCTAAAAATGCATTAATTCCTGCATTTATTATTTTTATATACAAGGAATTACTCTTTATGTCACCAGGAATATTAAGCTTTAAGGATACTAGAGGAAGTCTGTATCTATCCAGTAATTCTCTTTGTTTCTCCCATCTCCATTCTCTATCCTTTAATATATCTTCATGGGAAATTCTTTTTTCACCACTCATAAAAACATTCCTCCCCTTATAGTAATCCATCAGCAAATGCAAGAAATATTGCTACTGCCAAAAGATCTGCTGACCCTCCAGGACTTATATTTTTTTCAATAAATTTATCATTTAAATCACTTAAATATCTATAGTATTCTTTATTATATACCCCTCCTGAGGATAAAAAGCTATAAGCCTCTTCTTGAGCATAGGAAAGCCCCTCCATACCTCCCCTAAATATTATATTTGTATCCTGATTATAGGCTATAAAGGTCATTAACACCTGCAGTAGTACACTGTTTAATCCTAGCTCTTTAATATCCTTCTTTTTAAATAGGGGAAGACCCTTATGCATCACCGTAGGAAAGCCTTCCTCTACCTCTCCTCTGATTCCTTTTATTCCATAGTTTACATATATAGATTCTCCATGAGTAGGCTTCTTCTTGTGACTTAAGTCCTGGAAATCTCCTCTAGAGAGACCTTTAGTAATTCTCTTTACCTCTTCACATATAATTTCAGAGCTTCCTTCATATCCAAGCTTCATCCCATTCTCCATTAGCCTTGCGGTAGCTGCCAGCAGTATTCCAAAGGAAAATATCAACCCTTTGTGGGTATTTACACCCCCAGTGGCTCTGAGCATATTATTTTCACACTCTTTTCCAATTTCTCTAAGTCTAGCTAAGAGCTTTGGACCGCCGTTTTCTTTGAAGGTGGCTCCTTCTAAAGCACAGCTATAAAGACCTTTAAATACTGAATTACTGCTTGTTAAAAAGGTATGATAATTCATATCCTTATGAGCTCCGCTATTTAACCTATCCACCAATCCAGGTTTAGGAGTAGCTGAAACCTCCAGAAGCATAGCTTGTCTTGCATAATTCGTTATGGTGAAAATATCCTGGTAACTCATTAGCCCTCCGTAAACTGCTTAAGAGCCTCGAATGAATATTCAAGGCCCTGCATAATTTTATATTAACTATGAAACAAAATGTAAAAATCTCAGAACCTCATAATAATCTTCAGTATTAAAGGCTATGGTATGTTCATCCTTCAAGGAAGCACCAGGATAAAAGGACATTCTATAAGCTGACTGATGGCTCTTATAGCTTATTTCCACCTGAAAAGCTTCAGGAAGTGTGAGGATACACTCTAAAAAGCCCTTGGAAAGAACTTCTCTTACCTCATCCCTTATCTCTCTTATAGCTCTCTCTGGATGGATTGATATAACGCTATCTCCTACCCCTTCTTTTGTAGAGAGGGTGCTGATATGACTATTATACTCATAAACCTCTTCCATCAGCTCTTTATCACCGCTGACAAATACCACGGGAACCTTATAATAGGCTGCAGTATAAGCATTGATAACAAATTCACTGACCTTCCTTCCATTAAGCTTTATGTACTCTATATTAGTGCTTAAAGTATGGGCCAATGGACTTTTATTACTACCTGCTCTTGAATGATAGCCAATAAAAATTGCTGCATCAAAGCCCCTATCTATGCCACTAACCATGCATGAGGGCTCCTGGGCCCAGCCTCTCTGGAGATATACCTCTTCAGGAAGGAGATTAAAATTAATATTTCTAGCAGAATCGTGAGCATCCCTCACATATACCTCTTGAGCTCCTGCTTCTATGGCTCCCTTGCAGGCCGCTTCAACCTCCTTCGTAAGCTGAAGGGCATGAGTCTCATAACCCTTACCCCCTTTTACTGTTTCCTCCCAGGCGGCAATCCCTGCTACCCCTTCAATATCAGCACTTATATATACCCTCATAATCTCTCCTCCTATTTTTTAGGAAATAATATATCCTTGAATCTCAAGGTTAATGAATCATAATTATCCGTAAGCTCCTGCAGAGCTTCCTTAGACCCTTGGGAATTATAATACAGCCTTGCTGTACTTATAATCCTCTGAAGATTTTTTAAATAAGTATTATGTATAGGTTTAATTTCTTCACTGTGTTCTAAGCTAGCTGCCTTGCTATAAAGCTCCTCTAGTATTAATATCTGCTCCTCTATAGACTCTTCCTTCTTTATAGAGTTTATTGCTTTTCCAGCTTCTTTATTAAGCTCTGCAGCTTCTTTAAAATATACAAAGTCTACCTTATATCTGTTTACCTCATAGCTAATAGGCTTCTTAAGGATAAAAACATTATATAAGCTAAGCCCCAGGGTAAAGAAGAGAATTATTAAAATTATGAGCTTTAGTATTCCCTTAATAAACTTTATAGCTAAATAAAATAAAAAAATAATTACTAGTATAATAATAATATTCTCACTGTTAATCCCCTGCAAATTATAGACCTCCTAATAACTTTTTTCCATATATATCTATAATTTTATCATAGTATTTGAGATATTGTCCTTTATTTTTCGTAATAAAATAAGCCCCTTTAGGAGCTTATTTATCTAACCATCTCTAATCCCTGCTCTCCTGAGCTATGGACCTTAATTATAGTATCTATCTCTCTTAAGTCAGAGGAAGGTAGATCCCCAGGTATAGTGTTTTTTACTGCACCAGTGGCATTACCATATTCTAATGCCTTTCTGCAATCAAAGGCATGAGCCAATAGACCATATAGAACACCGGAGATATATGCATCACCGCTTCCTATCCTATCTACCACATCGATGTTTTTGTAAGGTTCTTCATAATAGTATTTATCCTCTGATGAATTATATATTATAGAACCAAAGGTATGGTGCTTTGGACTATGTACTATTCTCTGAGTAGCTGCAACTATAGAAATAGGATAATCCTCAGTAAAGCTTTTTAACATACTTCTTATATCTCCATCTTTATGAAAGGTTAATCTTGCTGTATCCTCAGAGCAAAAGAAAATATCCACATAAGGAAGTATACTCTCTATACATTCTCTAGCCTCATCTCCAGTCCATAGGTTTCCCCTGAAGTTTACATCAAAGGATATTAAGGCCCCCTTCTCTTTAAAACGCCTAATCATTTCAACTGCTGTTTTTCGTACCTGTTCACCAAGAGCCAGGGTAATTCCACTGGTATGAAAGCATTTAGTTGAGGAATAAATAGAATCAGGTATATCCTCAATAGAAATCTTTTTCATGGATGTATTTAACCTATCATATACAATTCTTGGTTTCCTAGGATGAGCCCCATTTTCATAAAAATATATACCTAACCTTGAATCCTCAGATTTATCATATATTAGATAATCATCACTGACATTACAAAAGCGGATATGATTTTTCACAAAGGTTCCTATATCATTTGCCGGAATTCTTGAAATTATACCAGTTCTAAGACCTAAAAGAGATACTCCAGAAACCACATTAAATTCTGCTCCACCTGCTTGCTTCTGTAGAATATCCCCACGGACTAATCTTTCATTATAGGGTGGAGAAAGCCTAAGTAATATCTCTCCTAGTGCAAGTAAATCAAATTCCTTGTTATCCATCGGTTTCCTCCTTTATGTAGGATTCTATAAAAATTTTTGTTACTTCTATATATAGTGTACCAAAGAAGATAAAGATATGTAAACCTTAGAGCTTATATATACTTGAAGCTAAAAAAAGGCAAAAAAAAACTGCAGTTATTTTAAGAATATACTTAAAGAAACCACAGGGTGAAAAGAGTCATAGATATAACTATGAGCTCTACAGCTCATGCTGCATAATGCTTTACTTAAAATGTAATTAGATGAGTATCTATTTCAAATATTAATACAGATTTAGATACTTGTCAAGTTCAATTCGATAATCATCTAACACGCTTTATAAATTATGAGCTTAATAAGAGTAATTAGTATATAATATATTTAAAACATTCTAACCGCAAATATCGGTGAAGGAGGAAATATGAGTTTTTACAGTGAGCTTAGCAGAGTCTACGATGTAGTCTTTCCCCTGCAGCCCATGACCTTGAGTTTTTTAGAAAAGGATATGTCAAAGGGTGATAAGATATTAGATTTAGCCTGTGGCAAAGGGTCTTACTCAATATCCTTAAGCGAAAAAGGATATGACCTATGCGCCTTAGACTTAGATGGTGATATGATTAAAGGATTAAAAAAGAAGGCAGCTGAATTAAATTTAGATATAAAGGCTTATGAAGGAGACATGACTGAAGTGGATGACCTTATCTCCGGAAAATTCCGCAGGATATTTTGTATAGGCAATTCCCTAGTGCACTTAAAGGACTCCTCAGAAATTCTTGTCCTTCTCAAGAAGCTTCACTCACTCTTAGAGGATCATGGAGATATTATAATTCAAATTGTGAACTATGATAGAATTCTAGATAAAAGAGTGAATACCCTTCCAACTCTTAAGGGGGATCTTACTCCTGAAGAAAAAGTAATCTTCCACAGAAGCTATTCCTTTAAAGATGAAAATACTGTTAGCTTTGATACAGAGCTAATAATAACAGAGAATAGCAAATCCGTGAGCTATAAAAACAGCATACCTTTAATAGCACTGAGGAAGGCTTCCCTTATTAAGCTTCTAGAGGAAAGCAGCTTCTCAAGCATCAGCTGCTATGGAGATTTTAAAGCCTCTCCCTTTAGCCCTTCCGAGAGCTTTCCACTGATAATAAAAGCTGCCAAATAAGGCAGCTTTTATAGATTAAAATCCTCACTAAAATCCTTAATATATTTTTTTAAAGCTTCTTTTCTCAGCCTATAATACATCCTATTATCTATCTTTTCCACCGTTACAAGCCCCAGAGTATGGAGAAGATTCATATGGTGCGATATAGTTGCCGTGCTGAGATTCATGGCTTCGGCAAGCTCTTGACCATAGCTATCCCTTTCATTAAGTATAGATAATATTTCATACCTGCTTCCATCACCCATAGCCTTCATGAGGTTTATTGTATGATCCCTTCTATTTTTTCCTCTATAGGAATCAAGTGCTTCTTTATACTTTATACCTAAATATAAATAAAGATTATTATCCTTTATATCATATACAACATTTCCATAAAAGAAGGTAATGGTGCTTATATAAATATTGTCATAGGTCTCCGGTTCCTCAAAAAGCTCCATGCTCTTTATATAATCTATCCCATGGCTTTTAACCTCTTTTTGCACAACTTCATTAAATTTCTTTTTCTTATCTGAAAATTTATTAATAATCTTCTTATAGATAGGCAGATAATTTCTCACTAAGGCTATAAATCTATCTACATATTCAGAAGGCTTGCTAAGCATAAGATATATATTCCATTTTGCTTCAGATGGTAGTCCATATCCTTCTAAAAGTTCAACAAGGCTGTCTTTATTCAGCTCCTTGGTTTCTAAATCTATTCCCTTAGAGTATCTTTTTATGTACTCCATAAGCCTTTCTGCTATTATAGAAAAAAGCTCTTTATCATCTCCGGATATTCCATCAAGTATATCTTCAATGCTCTCTACCTCTTCATGGAGAACCCTATCAACCAGTAGATAATATAAGGTAAAGCTATGTCTTTTATCAAAATGCTCCTTAAAAAAGAACTGAATAGACTCTAAATCTTTAGAACAATTATTCTTAGCATAATTTATAAACTTAAGAAAAGCTGAACTGATAGATTTATCATCATTGATTATTTTTTTTGTAAATTGCTCTTCATTGGCAAGTATATATAGACTATGAAATATATCCATGCTGTTTCCCACATTTTCTCTAAAGAATATTGCCATATATCTTTCCTCATCTCCAGCGCTATTTTCTTTAAATATTACTGCGCTATTTATGTTAATTTTAACCTACTAGATAAAAATAATAAAGACTATGACAAGCCATAGCCTTTATTTAATATGTTATTCATAGCAGTGGACATTTTCACCTATATGGGATATTCTATCGGCCTTCTCTGCCACCTTTCCCGGACCAAATCTTTCATCAAGACTTAGATATCCGGTAATTCTAGAAATACCCTGAATATTAAAGCTTTTGCATTTTGGGCATTTGTTCTCTCCTGCATGGAGATGAGTGCCACAATCTCTACAGTATCTTATATGGAAGTTCACACCTATATAGCTTATATTAGTATTTTTATATCCATAGGATATTATATCTCTGATTGTCTCACCATCAGGCATATCATCAACCTCTACATAGCTAATATGCCCAGCATTACAGAGCTTATGATAAGGTGCTTCTATATGTATTTTATCCTTTATAGATATTGGGAAGTCTACAGGGACATGATAAGAGTTGGTGTAGTAATCCTTATCAGTAACTCCCTTAAGCTCTCCAAATATTCTTTTATCCTGAAGGATAAATCTACCGCTTAGCCCCTCTGCTGGAGTGGCATAGGTGCTCCAGTTAAGCCTGGTTTCCTGGGTAGTTCTATCGGTGTAATCTCTCATAAAGGTGATTATTCTAGTGCCAAGGCTTCGGGCTTCCTCTGTCTCCCCATGATGATAACCTGTAAGAGCTGTTAGAGTCTCTGCAAGCCCTATGAATCCAATGCCCCAGGTACCTTGTTTTAGAATAGGTTCAATAGAATCCTCTAAACCTAAGCCTTCTGACCCTTTCATCAGTCCTTGTCCAGCTACGAAGGGTAAATCCTTAATTCTAAGCTTTTTCAAAACCTCATATCGATGGAGGAGGGCTCTCTTAGCCAGTTCCAATCTTTCTTCAAGGAGCATGAAAAACTTCTTCTCACTACCCTTTGCCAGTATTCCAAGCCTTGGAAGATTAATAGTAGTGGGTGCAATATTACCTCTTCCCTTAGTTCCAGGTTCCCCGTTGATGTTGGCCATAACGTAGGTTCTACAGCCCATGGTTGCTGGCATGTAGCCTTTATCATAATAAGCTCTATTAAAATCTGCATCTATATTCATAAAGGTAGGATTCATGCGCCTAGCTGCTACACGGCAAGCAAGCTCAAACAAATAATAATAAGGATCCGATGGCTCCCTATTTACTCCAGCTTTAACCCTGAAGATGATATTAGGGAAAATAGGCTGTTCCCCTCTACCAAGCCCTTTATCATACTCCTTCAGGAAAAGCTCACAAACCAATGCTGCATCAGAAGAGTTAGGTAACCCTATATTTATGGAACTGAAAGGCACCTGAGATCCTGCTCTTGAATGCATGGTATTTAGATTATAAACTATACCCTGCATAGCTTGTCCAACAGCTTTTCTGACTCTTTCTTCTATAAGAGCCTCCAGCTTCCTTCCCTCTAGTCCATAGCTAACAAGCTCTTCTCTTATTGCCTTCCTGGTGTTATCCACAAACTCACCTAAATCGTTATCAAAATCCGGATGAGATTGTCCACCAAACATATCATTTTGTGTGGATTGAAGCAATATGCAGGATAGCTCCGCAGCACTTTCTATCCTTTTTGGCCTATTGATTGTGCCATAGCCTGTGTTAAAGCCCTTCTTCAAAATCTCTCCCGTAGGAATGTGAAGGCAGTTAATGGTGAGATTATAGCTGTCTAAGTCATGGTAATATATATCACCATTTTCATGAGCCCTTGCTAGCTCCTTTGGCATCTCAGCAAGATTATGCCACTTATTTGATTCACTTGCTATTCTTAGAAGCTTTGAGCTGAAGTTATTGCCAACATTAGCATTATCTCTATCAGTTTCTACCCCTATTTTTTTAATAGCCCTCATCAAATCTGACTTTATCTCCCTAACCTTAGTTCTTTCACTTCTATATGTATAATATGCTGCTGCTATACCCTTATAGCCCTTTTCTCTCAGTACTTCTTCAACTATATCTTGAATTTCTTCTACAGTTACATTAGACTTGTCCTTATCTTCAATAGTCTTTACAACCCTTTGGGTAAGCTCTACTAGCTCACTTTCCTTTAAACTCTCTCCTATTTCCTCCGCAGCACGCCTTATAGCAGAGGTTATTTTAGTAGAATTGAATGAACTTTCTCGGCCGTCCCTTTTTAAAACATATAGCATAATCAGCCCTCCCCACACAATATATTGTGCTTTTTTTATTATATCCCCCAAGACATTGTCAGGCAATTATCAAAAGTACTAATTTTGTAGCATCCCACGTAAATATATTAATAACCCTTCCATTATTATCTATTTGCTACAGCATGGGATTTTATTTCATAATCTCCTCTGCCATTTGATGAAATCATTGGCAACCTTTTAACTTATATTGTACAATTTATTTAAGGAGTGATAACTACTATGAAAAGAATGATTATCTATAGAAAAAATCTTTTTAGATTGCTTTTAATCCCCAGCTTGTTATTGATTTTTCTTATTACTACCACAGGCTGCAGCTTATTTATTTCAAAAGTTGATGATGAAAAAATAACTGAAGAAACTCCAGTAATAGAAAGTCCGGAGCCGGAGGCAGAGGAAGTCCCTCAGCTACCTACATCCCCATATACTGGAGAGCCTTTAGCAGAAGAAGAAAACATACCCTTTATGGCTGTAGTGGAAAATTCAAACCTAGCCAGGCCTCAATCAGGTCTTACAGAGGCAGATATAGTTTTTGAAACCATGGCAGAAGGTGGTATTCCAAGGTTTATAGCACTCTTTCATTCTAAAACCCCTGCTATTATAGGACCTATAAGAAGCGCTCGTCCTTATTTCTTAGATTTATCTGTGGAATATAACCTTCCCTTTGCTCATTGCGGAGGCAGTGCTGATGCCTTAGAATCTATCAGCAATGGAGTGGGATTAAGTCTTAATGAGTTCAGATATGGTAGCCATTTTTGGAGAGATTCCACAAGAAAAGCTCCTCACAATCTATATACCTCTGCTGAAAAGCTCAGAAGCCTCATAGGAGACCTTGGCTATATTAAAGAGCCCTCATCTGGACTTACCTTTCAGGATAGCTACTGGAGCGACACCCCACATACCTCTGCTGAAAATATTATAATCAAGGCTAACAGCAGCTATACCACCTCTTATACCTATAAAGATGGTGAGTACTATAAGTCCATGAACTCTACTGATAGCACTGATAGGGAAACTGGAAGCTCTATAAGCACCAAAAATATAGTGATTCAGATAACCGATATGGAAACCCGTGGTGATGGAAGACTTAATATTAGGCTTACTGGTGAGGGGGAAGGCTTTTTAATATCCTCTGGCCATTATGAAAAAATCACTTGGAAAAAGAATGAAAATCATGCCACTGAGCTCTTTGATCAAGCAGGTAATAAAATACCAATGTCCGTTGGTAACACCTGGTGGCATATCGTCTCACCCAGCTTTAACATAACTATTAATGGAGAATAGCTCCTGATAAAATAAAAGAAGCTCCTTTTTAATTTAAGAGAGCTTCTTTTATTATTAGCTTAAATTCAATGAAAAGACTACAGCTCATATTAGTTAATTATGTATAGCCTATTCTTTTTCATATTTTTATTATGATACATGTTCTTATCTGCTATTCTAAATATTTCTTCATAGGTATTCTCACCCATATTCTCTATAACGGACATCCCATAGCTAAACCTCAAAGCTGGTAAGTCGTCTATTTCTTTTTCAAGCTCTTCCTTTAACCATTTCATCTTAGCCTTAACTTCAATTTCAGAGGTATTTGAAAATATTACTACAAATTCATCCCCAGAGAGCCTTATGCATATAGCATCCTTACCAGAACCCATTTTTAAAGAAGAGGCAAGCCGTATTAAGGATAAATCTCCAATATCATGTCCATAAGTGTCATTTATGCCTTTAAAGCCGTCCATATCCAGAATCAAAAAATATGAGCTAATTCCTCTCTCTCTTACTTTAATAAGTTCTCTTTCAATAAATGGCCTTAAGGTTCTTCTGTTATAAAGTCCTGTAAGCTCATCATGGGTAGAAGTATATTTATACTCCTCCTGAGAAAAAAAGTTTCTGATAGTAAGCTCTAACTCATTTTTTATGTGCTCCATTGTACGTATATCCTCTTGATTAAATACTACAGACTTTTTCATAGAATCAATGTTTATTACTCCGATGAGTCTGCCCTTGATTTTAATTGGAGAACTGAGTACGGAATAAATGCTTCCTATCCCTCCTGAGCTAACCATATGATTATACCTATCCTTGCGAAGATTTAGCTTATCGAATTCATATGGTTTGTTAATAATCGCTGTGTTTTTAAATTTATTATAATTATTTAGATACATTTCTTCTTTAGTTAGAGTGATTTTCTTTAATTCCTTTGGATAACCTCTTATAGCACTATATTTAAATAGTCCATCCTTGTCCTCAATAAGTATGCTGCCCTTATCAACCTTATTGATAATCCTTAGGGCAGAATCAAGGATTAACTCCGAGGCTTCTTCCATTGATTCCACTGTGGTCATCTCTTCTCCTAAAGAATATAGCTCTTTCTTAATTCTGTCAGTTTCTGCAAGACGTTTTTTCAAATAAGCTATTCTCACGAAAAGGCATACTATTATGAAAACTAAAATAGTAATTAAAACCACTCTCAACATATCCATATTAACACCTCATTTTCTGATATATATATTATAATTGAAAATATTGTAATTTAAAATAAAAAAAGTATTAAATTCTAGAATATAATCAATTAACAACTAATAAAATTTAAATTACTTTACATCAACAGTGAGCATTATCACTATTGATATAGTTATCACCTATGCTATAATATAATCAGAAGTACAAATAGGAGGTTTATGTATGGAAAAAATAGCTCTAATAACCGATAGTTCCTGCGACATTGATATAGAAGTATTAAAAGAAAAAAATATATATCTGCTTCCCTTTAGAATAATATACAAGGATAAAGAGTATGCGGATAAAGTAGAGATTTCCGCCCAGGAGGTTTATTCCAGACTTACTACAGAAATACCTTCAACCTCACTTCCTAGCGTTCAGCTTATGGAAGACACACTTTTAGATATTGAGAACAAAGGCTATACTCATGTAATCGCTGTAATGATTTCCTCAAACCTATCTGGTACAGCTAATAGCTTAAGACTCATGTGTGAGAATCATCCTAAGCTTAACTGCACTGTATATGATACAAAAACCTTAACCATGGGACAGGGATCCCTTGTGCTGGAATGCTCTAGAATGATAGAGGAGGGTAAAAGCTATCACGAAATTCTAGAGGAGCTACCTAAGCTAAGAAAAAAAACTCATGTTTATTTCACCATAGAAACCCTGGAGTACCTTAGAAAAGGTGGAAGAATAGGAAAAGTAGCTGGAACTATAGGAGAATTCCTTAATTTAAAGCCTATAATCCACGTGGGAGATGATGGAATATATCATACTAAATCAAAGGCTAGAGGCAAGAAGCAGTCCCATTCTAAACTCCTTGATATAGTAACGGAACACTTAGAAAAAGGGAAATGCAGCATATGGCTATTAAACGGCGGGGATCCAGAGGACGCAAGTAAGCTTATGCCTTTAATAAAAAACCATCCAAATATAGTAAATATCCACACTGGTCAGATTGGACCAGCTCTTGGTGTTCACACTGGACCAGGTCTAATAGGCTTTGTGATTAAAGAGGAATCTTAAGATATGCCACAAAACTTTTTAAGTGATGAGGATATAAAGCTCGAGGAAAAAAGACTCTATGAGGAATATAAACAAAAGCTTAGTGAACTAAAAAAGGTAAAAAAAGAAAGAGAATCTGTAGGTCAGGTTTTTACAAAAGGTCTTCTTCCCATTTATGTTTTATACATAATAAGTCTCGGTCCAACTAATGGAAATGAAATTTCTCATAAAATTGGTAATAGGACTAAAGGCATGTGGGTACCTTCTACTGGCGGTATATATCCACTATTAAAAAAGTTCGAGAAACAAAAGTTGATTACAGGACAATGGGATGATCCTGAAAAAAAGTTTCAAAAGATTTACACCTTAACTGCTGAAGGCAGTAAAGAGCTGAATAATAAAAAGGAACTACTTCAGCTTAAGATAGAGGAAGCGCTGGAAGTATTTAAAATAATATATAACGATCTTTATAAGGATACATAGGAAGCAGACTATTACTACTTCCTTTAATTTTCTTCTTTACTCAAATAAAATCTATTCTTCTTATAATAATTGATTTCATTATAATACCGAATTATTTTCCTTCTTCTGGAGAAACTAATATTAACCACGAGGAGGAAAGATTATGAATAAAAAAGTTATAGATTTTATAAACAAAGAAGCAGTAGTTTATTATGAGGGTGGTTATGCTGAAACTGTTATCTTACCCCCTCCTTCTGATTCAATAATAAAGCCAGGAGAAGCTCTAAAAGCATCTAAAATAATATCCTCAGGCTCCCATATCACGGAGAACCCCCTAGTTCAGAGAGAATTACATTTTTATTAAATAATTATAAATTCCACCACCTTTAATTGAAAGTTATTCCATTTAATGATATGATATATACACAATATAAGGTGTGCTAGGGGTGCCTATGGCTGAGAGATGATTATATCATTAACCCTTTAACCTGATCTGGCTAATACCAGCGTAGGGAAGCTATTAATTTGAATTAATGGTCATATTCCCATAGGAATATGACCTTTTATTTTTATTCTTGGCGCACCACAGGAGGTATGTATATGCAAATTATCAATGATTTTCTATTAAAGCTTCAGGAAATGTTTCAAGACTTACCTGGTAAGCTGAGCTACCTTTTTAGTAAGCCAAGCACTATAATAACCATAATAGCTCTGGCCGTGATGTTAGTACTGCTGGTTAGATTAAAAAAAGTAAAGCTTAATACTAAAATACTGGTATTAATAGCCGTAACTGTAGCTCTTTCCACAATATTAGGTTCTATTTCTCTTTACAGATTGCCCCAAGGAGGAAGTATAACCCTCGGTAGTATGGTCCCAATATTATTATTAGCCTTTATATATGGGCCCGAGGTGGGCTTTGTGGGAGGCCTTGTATATGGTATATTAAACCTCATAACAGGTCCTTATATAATACATCCAATGCAGGTGCTTTTGGACTATCCTCTACCCTTTATGCTTCTAGGTACTGCTGGCTATTTTAAAAATACCTATCTAGGCTGTACTTCTGCAGTATTTTTAAGATTTACTGCCCACGTTCTTTCTGGTGTTATATTCTTTTACGAATACGCCGGCAGTCAAAATCCCTGGATATATTCAATAATATATAATGGTAGCTATCTGCTACCAGAGCTGCTTATTACCCTGGTAATCTTTGCAGCACTTCCCTTAGCTAGATTAAAAGCTGCTGCTGCATAATAAAAGCTATGAGTGAAATCTTAATTCACTCATAGCTTTTTTGTTGAAACTTTTAGTTATTCTACCGATATGGCACTTACAGGACAGCTATCTGCTGCTTCCTGTGCTGTATCCTCCATTTCTGAAGGCACCTCATCTACTATAGCAGTGGCCTTTCCATCATCATCAAACTCAAATACATCAGGACATATTGATGGACAAAGTCCACAGCTTATACATGTATCCTTGTCAACTATTGCTTTCATTGCAATAACCTCCTCTCAACTAAGCATTTATTATCATGCTTTATAAGATAGACTATCTGACAGCTCTAGCTCCTAAAGCATCATAAACTGGATTAAGGGCAGCATAGGTTTCTGTTCTCCCTTCCTCTAGAGCTTCTGCTAAATCTGGATTAATAGGGAGCTCAGCAATTAAAGGAAGACCTAAATAAGCCGCATGCTCTTCAGCACTCTTCTTGCTGAATACTCTATGCTTTTCTTTACAATTATCGCAGATAATATAGGACATGTTTTCAACTACACCCTTCACAGGAACCTGAAGCCTCTCAGCCATGATCACTACCTTCTTAACTATCATAGAAACCATATCCTGAGGTGTAGAAACTATGATTAAGCTGTTTATAGGAAAGCTCTGCATAACTGTTAAGGCTATATCTCCTGTTCCTGGAGGCATATCTATAAGCAAATAATCCAGCTCTCCCCAAGCAGTATCAGTAAACATTTGGTTCAATACTCCATTAATAACAGGGCCTCTCCATAAAACCGGTTGATCCTCCACCTCTGATAATAAATTCATAGACATTACCTTTACACCCAGGCTGGACTTTACAGGCGAAAACATAAACTCATTTTCCTTATTACCTAGAGGTATTATTTCCGCTCTCTGATTATTTATACCAAAAAATCTTGGCATAGACGGTCCAGTGATGTCCGCATCTAAAACTCCAACCCTGTAACCAGATTCAGCGAGCTTAGAAGCTATAATTCCAGTAACTGTAGACTTACCTACTCCTCCTTTACCACTGATTACTCCAATTATATTTTTAATTCTTCCATGCCTAGGAAGCATTTTTGGCATTTTATTTTCACCCTTGGTTGTTCCAATTGAAATTGACATATTATATTAAACCTCCATTAATTGTATTAAAAAATCTTATTGCATGGGAAGGATAAGGTTCTTTTCTTTACCAGTCTGATGGTTTTTCTTGAAATATCTTAATATCCCAGCTTCTGTTTTCATGATCCCCTCTTACATAATACTCCTTCTCACTGCCATCTTCATTATTATATAGAGTCAAAATACTCTTGTATACATTGGTTTTGTAGCCTTCAGTTTTCACTGTAAGAACTATAGGATACTCCTTATTATTTCCGTCTATCAGCTCACCATTTTTCATGGTGTTTTTAAGATCATACTTAAAATCCTCCAAATCTGCAGAAAGTATGTACTTTGCACAGTCTAAGTCATCAGAGAGATTTACACCAATCCTCTTACCCTCTGGGTTTATTTCAGAACCATACTTTGACAGCACAGAAAGTATGGAGCCATAATAAATATCATTAAAATCTCTTGGTTTTCTTAGGTAGGACATATTGCTGATAATATCATTATCCAATCTCTTATTTACCCTGTATATTTTTTCGTCATTATAAAAATTCCCCTCATTTCCACCTAGACCAGCAACATAGTTAAAGGTATATACCTTATCTGAGGATTGATGTATCTCAAAGATATAATCAGGCTGAAGATCAGATTTATCCTCTACTATCTTTCCTGAAGACAGGAGACTATATAAATCTTTAATAGTTCTCTTATCTGTCACTATAAACCTAAAGCCTACATCTCTGGTGCTTTGTATAACAATTTCCTCTACATTTCCATCCTTTAGGTATTCGAAATCCTCATTTTTAAGCTTCAGCCATGTATTGGCCTTATCTACATAGCTGCAGCCGGTGAAGAATAGACATATAATCAAAACTATTAAAAGTAAGCTTTTATTTTTATTAAACAATTCCTTCTCTCCTCTTTCTCTGGTGGATAAAAAATATTCCAATACCCATAATGAAGGTAATTATAGCAATAAACTGAGATGTGCTGAGTACTCCAACTGCCCCTCTAGGATCATCTCTAAAAAATTCTATAATGAATCTTCCAATGCTATACACCACTAGGTATAGAGCTAAAGTATCTCCATCCTTTTTCTTCCTTTTATCATACCATAAAAGAAGAAGCGCTAGCAAAAAATTAAAGGCTGAGGAATAAAGCTGAGTTGGATGAAGATGAACTCCATTAGGTGCAAAATAAGAATCCTTAAATACAACATTTATAGGGAAGGAAGTTTCCGCACCATAGCAGCAGCCTGCCAGAAAACAACCTATTCTACCGAAGCCCTGACCTATAGCAACACTAGGAATTATCATATCAACAAGTGTTAATACTTCCCATCTCTGTTTTCTAGAATATAAAATTACTGCCAGGGCACCACCAGCGATGGCACCATATATCACAAAGCCTTCTCCAAATTTAGTTATAACCCTTAGGGGGTCTTCCAAAAAATATTTCATTTCAGTGATAATATATAAGAGCTTCCCTCCTAAAATCCCACCAATAACAGCTATCATAGTCATGTTAAATATCTTATCTTCATTATACCCCTGCTTTTTTGCCCTCTTATTGAGAAGCAGCACAGCAGCAATTATACCTATGGCTATCATAAAGCCATAGCTGTATATTTCTATACCAAAAAGTTTATATAAAACTGGTCTCATGTTAATCCCCCTATATACAAAATCTGATTAAATTATAATCCCATAATCCCTTTTAATCAACAATAGCTTATCCAATAAAAAAGGCCGAGAAGGATAATCTATCTCCCTCCTCGACCCATAGCATTTTCTAGTCTATTCAATTCTAAAGCTCTCTAAAATAGTCTGAAAAGCAATAAGCATATTATCTTTATAGCTATCTTTTGAAGTATAAAAGCACATCTTAACTAAATTTTTCTTGTCCATCAAATAATACTCTTTTGCAACAAAGCCTTCTTTATTTTCATTATAGAATAAATAGCTTACAAGATTTGCATTACTATCACCAATTTTAACCATCTCTGTTTTATAATCCTCCAGGCGATAGCTGGCTTTAATTACTATTTTATCTCTTTTAATCATCTCTAACACATCTTCTTCACTGATAAAGACTTTTACATATCCATTTATAGTATTTTCTCTGGAGGTATATTCTGAATAATATCTTAAATTATTAGAAGTATAAGGCATTGCACTAACATCCCACCCTTCCGGGACACTAAAGGAAACCTTAGGCTGATCATTAGATATATCTTTCATAATGTTCATATCAGCTTCCATAAGAGCTACTTCCTTTAACTTATCCTTGAATATCTCTCCACCTGATATCATAACAGCCATAAGGCCAAGAAGTATCAGAGTTATCCCTAATTGCTTTCTATTAAACTTTATCTTACCATAATCAATTTTCATCACTGGCCCCCCTTCCTCCATCAGCTTTTGCAAATTTAACTTAGGTATAATCCTCTGATTAGGCTATTCCTCCTGCCTTATGGGCACTACAATAACGGAGTTTTTGAAATCATAGAACATGAGCCAGTAGCCTTTATCTTCATTTTTGTCACAGGGGATCCAGGTTACGAAGCCAGACTTTCCTCCATAGGGCTGTTCCTGCTTTCCTTTACCTCCAGGAATACCATATACAAGATATTTCATACTCCCTTTCTTATCTCCTTTTAAACCTAAAATAAAATGCTTATGATTTTTTATATAGGGGTAGTAATTAATCATTGGATAATAAGCCACGGTATATTTGTTATAGTTAGATATATCGCAGAGCTCATCAACACTTTCTACAGGAACCCTATACCATTTACAATACTTTATTTCTGAATCCTCCAGATCTAATGGCTCAAAGTCCTTAGCCAATTCCAGGAAAAATTCTCCTACACTACCTCTTAAGTTAAATTTTTTATTTAGCTCATCATAATTATTTTCCATGAGCTTAAGCTTATTTTCTTCAATAGACTTTTCATAGCTATCAAATTCATTTTCTTCTTGATCTCTCTTAAAACCCTTTATATCTATAGAATTCAATTCTTCTATATCCTTTTTAAGCTCTGGAGATACATTATCAAAAACACCATTTCTAGCTTCCTTTGCTTCTAAGGTTTCTAATAAATTCTCAGTAAGGATATTCTCTTCTTTTTCTTCCTTCGGCGCTATTCCAAGTCGTAGCTCCTGCTCCTTAATAAATGCCTTAAGGGCCTCTAGCTCCTCTATGGAAATATCATTACCACTCTTAGAAGAGATTATATCAACCCTTCTATTTGTCCCTTCATCGGATTCTTCTTTAGCTTCATCAGCGTTTAATAAAGCTCTTCCTTCATCCTCTGCGGCCTCTTGAACAATAATCACTTCTGATGATGAAGCTGGCTCCTCTTTCTGAGGGATATCCTCCGCCTCAGCTGCAGCCCTCTGCTCTTCTTGTGGAATTATTATTTCAGAAGCAGGACTCTGTTCCTCCATGGAAGGTGCAGCGGGCTCTGAAGGAGCAGGAGCTTCTGAAGGCTGTGTTATCATCACCTGCTGAACAGCTTCCGGCTCTGGTGATGAAGACTCTTCCGTTGCCTTACATGCATTCATTAAAGGAAAGTCAGTCCACTCCATAGGTTCCTTCTCACCATTCATATATCCTTTCATTACTGCCTTTATTTTATCATCCCTTAGAATGATTATTGCAGCGCCAGATATACTGTTCATAGGGATCCCCGTGCCAGCTATATTATTTATAACATAATCACCACTAACCTCTGCTCTTCCCTGTTCATTTATGTTCAATGGACCTAAGCTTATATTTTTGTTAACACCCTTTTTGCCGCAAATAAGCAGCATATGATAATTATCCTTTTTTAGATTCTGTGCATAGAAGGAAATCCTACAGCTATCATTCTTCCCCTCAATCTTAGTATAGGCTGAGATGGGCTTATCTGAAGCTATGGAATAACCTTTTTCTGCTTCCTGTAATATTAAAAAGCTTCTATACAGTCTGCTATGTGCCAAGTTATAGTCCCTCCGCATTTATTTATTCCATATAGTATATGAAGCCCCCAAAAAAAATAGACTGTTTTGTGCATAAATAGAAAAAACCCTGCTCTTATGGAGCTAGGGTTTAATAATTATCTTATATTAAGATTAATTACTTCTTTTAAATTTTTCAGCTTTATGTAAGCCAGCTTCTCCTCTTCAGGAGTAGGATTTATTATATCTGGTATAAGTATACATTTTATCTCTGCAGCCTTCGCTGCCTTTAAACCATTAATAGAATCCTCTAAAACCACTGCTTCAGATTTATTCACTCCCATAAGCTCACAGGCCTTTAAGAAGATATCCGGTGCTGGCTTCCCATTTTTCACATCATCGCCACAGATAATATCATTAAATCTATCTTTAATACCTGCCTTTTCTAAAAGCCACTTCGCTTTATCTCTATATCTAGAGGTAGCCACTACCTTTAAAACATTATTTTCTTCAAGAAAATCTAATAGCTCCAGCAGTCCTTCCTTTACTGCTACACCCTCCTGCTCTATCCTATTAAACATGGACTCTATGGTATTTTCTCTGTAGGTATCTAGAGGAAAATCTTCACCAAGGGCATTACGCAGGATATTTTCTTCATCTGCTGCAGTTATACCAATTGTTTTAAAAAGCAGCTCTTTAGAAACATTATAATTATTTTCATTAGCTATAGCTAAGCAGGCATCGATATATAAGGTTTCTGTATCCAGCATCAATCCATCCATATCAAATATGGCTAATTTTATATTTTTCATATCAATCCCCTTATAGTCTAGTATTTATACTATTAGCTAAGGAGGCAAACTCTTCTATGGATAAGGTTTCTCCTCTTCTCCTGCTGTCTATATCTGCTTCCTTAAAGGCTTCCTCCAGTGCATCCTTAGATAAGCCCATGTTTTTCAGAGCATTAGAGAGGGTCTTTCTTCTCATATTAAAGGCTTCTCTTATAACCTTAAAAAATACAGCCTCATCCCTTACCTCTACTCTTGCCCCCGGAAGCTTAATAAGCTTAATAACAATAGAATCTACCTTAGGTCTTGGAATAAAGCTTGCCGGTGGAACCCTCCTAATTATCTTTGTATCACAATAATACTGCACTAACAGGGAAAGAGCTCCATAATCCTTGGTACCTGGACAAGCATTTATTCTTTCAGCTACTTCCTTTTGAATCATTATAGTTAAGGAGTCAAAATTCACCCCTTCATTAAGGAGCTTAGCTATTATAGGTGTGGTAACATAGTAAGGTAGATTAGCTACTACCTTAACCTTCTCTCCTTCATTAATAATTTCTTTAAAGTCTACCTTTAATGCATCTTTATTAATAAGGGTAAAATTCTCTCTATCCTTAAGCTCCTCTAAAAGTATAGGAATTAAAGAAGCATCAAGCTCTAAGGCTGTTACTCTCTTAGCCTTCTTTAGAAGCTCTGCTGTAAGGGTTCCTACTCCAGGACCTATTTCAATTACATGATCCTCTGGAGAAATTTCTGCCCCCTCAATTATGTCCTTTAATACAGAATCATCTACTAGGAAATTTTGTCCTAAGCTTTTAGTAAACTTAAAATTATATTTTTTCACTAGCTCTAAGGTGTTTAAATCCATTTATTTCTCCTCTCCTTGCCCATGAATTTTATTCATTGCCTTAAGAAACTCTTCCTTAGTTATCCCGTAGCTGTTAAGCCTTGCTATAAGCTGTCTTCCATTTCCAAGGCCTATTCCCAACTCTTTTCCTAAGATATCTCGTCTATGCTTTGATTCTGGGTGTCCTGATAACCCAAAATAATATAAATCCTGCATATTAAAGATTTCTTCTTTTACCTCTAAGGTAGCCTTAGCTTTTTCTAGAGCATTAATAATCACAGCAGGCTCTGCATTCTCTACCCCTATATCTCCATCCTTCAAGCCTTCCTCCTGGGTAATATAAGCATGCTTTATTCCAGGAACTCTCTTTGAAATAATCCTTCTGATCTTTTCTCCTGCAAAATCCGGATCTGTAAGCACTATAACACCTTTTCTTTTTTGTGCCTCCTTAATCCTTCTTATAACTTCACTATTTATGCCAAAACCTCCTACAGCTATGCACTCAGCATCTATTGCTCTTTTTACGGCGGTTACATCATCTCGTCCTTCTACAACAATAACCTCTTTTATCACGAAGCTACTTCCTTTCAATTTAAAAATACAATAACATACATTAAAACTATACTATAATTATTATTTTTTACAAAGTATTTTTATTTTTTCCTGTTATTTTTATATAATTCTTAAAGAATAAAGTATTGATAGTAAGAATAAAAAAACAAATTAAAAGAGCAGCAACAGCTGCTCTTTTAATTTGTTTAATTACTGCCTAAAATATGAACCTTTACACTTCTTACACCCCAGCTATAACACTCCTCAGCAGAATTCATGAATACATCAATTCTGTTGCCCTTAATGGCTCCACCGGTGTCTTCAGCAATAGCATAGCCATAGCCTTCAACATAAACCTTTGTTCCATAAGGGATGACACGAGGATCTACGGCGATTGTGCTCCATCCACTGGTACTCCTAACAGGTACTGTTCCTGTAGCTGTGATGGTTCCACCATCGTCACCTCTCCAATAGGCTGTTGCTTTAACTGTGAGAACCGAAGTACTATAAGGAACTCCATTTTCATTAACATTTACGGAAACTCCACCTCTTGATGCTACTATAACTTGTCCTGAACCCTCAGCTACTATTTTATTCACCGGAGCTTTCTTAGTAGTTTCTTCTACTACTTCACGACTAACCTCTACACCATCTTCATAAACCACCTTTGTGGTTATTTCTTTCTCACCAGGAACACCTTCCTGAAGGACCTTGCTCTTTCCTTTTTGCATGCTAGAGTCCTTTTTAACTTCTGTGGTGTAGTCAATAGTAGCGGTGGACTTTTCGTATTCAGTAGCTATTCTTGTAATAACTACCTCCATACCCTCTTCTAAAGGGGAATCCACACCAGGCTTGATAACATCCTCTTCACCAAGAGTGATATCAGCCTGAGCTAATAACTGTCCTAGACTATCCTCATTGGTTAGAATACTTAGTTGCTTCCCATCCACAGTAACACTAACTGTTACAGCCCTTTCTATATTGATTATAGTATTATTTTTAAGGGCCGTGTCCAAGGATGGTTGTATTTCGTCCTTAGGTCCCAGGGTAATCCCTGACTCCTCCAATGCCGCTGCAACGGTATCTTTAAAGGTTACTACTGTTTGTTCCTCCCCATCTATTGTGATGGCTATAGTCTTCCTCATATTGAAGAATACTAAAAGGACAGTAACCATTACCAAAGCTCCTACAAATGCAGCCTTGGGCTTTACGGAAAAATACTTCTTGAAGTAACTATTTATTTTTCCCACTAATATTTACCTCCCTTTTGCAGGATCGACCATTTAACAATTAAATGGATAAGCGATGATAAGGAATAAATTTTATCACTCTCCTGCTGTTTTGACTGTAAATGCATCCATATGCATAAAAATATAAATAAAAGTATAATTGCAGAATCCAGTCAACGGTGAGGCTCTAAAATATTATTAGAAAAGCCAATTAATATAATATACAAAAAAATAGAATCTGTCCAATTTTATTCCTGTTTATGGAATATAATAGAATATTATGGAATAATTTCAGTAAATATGAAGACTATTTACAATATAAGGAATTCTTTATCGCTAATCGATTAAATTATTAATATAATACTATTTTGTCCATTATTTGTAAATAATATTCACAGTGTTATTTATTAATTATATGTTAAATAAAACTTTTGTGTTTTCAATTGTTACCCTGCTTATTTCTTCTGGAGTTGTTTCTCTAAGCTCTGCTATCTTGTGAATTATATTAACTATATAGTCCGATTGATTTCTCTTTCCTCTAAAGGGTACAGGAGCCATGTAAGGAGCATCAGTTTCTACCAGCATTCTATCAAGTGGTATATCCTTTGCTACTTCTAGAAGCTTCTTAGCATTTTTAAAGGTAACTACTCCAGTAAATCCTATATAATAGCCTTCCCTTATGCATTCCCTGGCAAATTCAGTGCTTCCTCCAAAGCAATGGAGCACTCCTTTAACCTTTGGAAACTCTTTAATTATAGCTAGTGTATCTCCATGAGCCTCTCTGTCATGGATAACCACGGGAAGATTTAATTCCTCAGCAAGCTTCATCTGTTCTCTAAACACCTTTTGCTGAACCTCTTTAGGGGGATTCTCCTCCCAATAATAATCAAGGCCTATCTCTCCTATAGCTTTAACCTTAGAGCTTTTTGCCATTTCTATTATTTTATTACGAACATCAGAGTTATATTCATATGCCTCTTCAGGATGTATGCCTACGGCTGCATAGATAAAAGGGTACCTTTCCGCCAGCTCATAGGAAGCTATGGCCCCTTCTAGGGTAGAACCACAATTAATTATCCCCACCACATTCTGCTCATTTAAATAAGGTATAAGTTTATCCCTATCCTCATTAAAGCTTTCATCATCATAATGAGCATGAGAATCGAAGATGGGGAGCATATTATTATCCATAGCTAATCTCCTTTCACTTTATCAAAAAATCATAATTCATATTATAGCATAATAAACCACATTATCTAGGGGCATATATGAACAGTCTTTGAAATAATTGTTTATTTTTCCTAAAGCTATGAATATTTAACGATTTTTAAGGTAGAATATATGTTATAAACAACTTTTCTTTTTACGGAGGTAATTTCATGTTAGGTAAGGTTAAATGGTTCAACGCCCAAAAAGGGTATGGTTTTATTACTACTGATGATGGCAAGGATGTCTTTGTCCATTATTCTGGTATTCAAGGGGATGGTTTCAAATCCCTAAATGAAGGAGATTCAGTAGAGTTCGATATCACTGAAGGCTCTAAGGGAGAGCAAGCTATAAATGTAACTAAGGCTTAAGCTTTATTATATAGTTAAGTTTGCATATAAAAATAAAGGCTGCACATACTGGCTACGGCTGGTTATGTTGTAGCCTTTAACATTTTTCTTCTTTATTTAGTAATTATCTTCCTTTTCTTGTATACTTGCTATTATTTAGTTATTATTAAATAGACTATATTGATTTAAGGCTAAGATAAGGCGGGATAAAAATGGATGTAAATTACAGCTATATCACTGTTCTAAAAAAATGTAAGCTATTTATAAATTTTACTGAAGCAGAGATAATTAACCTTCTTTCTAGCAAAAACATTCCTATAAAGAGCTACCCTTTAGGAGAAATAATCTTTACACAGGGTAATGAGTGTCATTTTTTAAGCATAGTATTAGAGGGAGAGGTAGAAATACAAAAGCTTGAAGCCTCAGGAAAAGTACTTACGGTATCAAGACTTAATTCCGGGGATGTATTTGGAGAAAATCTTCTCTTTGGAGATAAGAATCACTATCCCATGAATGTAGTAAGTAAAAAAACTTCAAAAATCCTTCACATTCCCAAGGCCTCCGTAGCAGCTCTTTCACAAAATCATGGTGCCTTCATGACATCCTTTATGCAGACACTATCCAATAAAGCCGTAGCCTTGAGCTCCAAGCTCAATGAAATTGGCCTCAGGAGTCTTAGACAAAAGATCTGCGACTACATATATTCTGAATACAAGAAGACAGCTTCCACTAGAATCAATCTCTCCCTCTCTAAAAAGGAGTGGGCTGAGCACCTGGGAGTTCAGCGTCCTTCCTTATCTCGAGAGCTTATGAAGCTCAAGGAGGAAGGAATAATAGAATATGACAAAACCTCCATTACAATATTGGATGAGGAAGCTATTGAAGATATATTAGAAGGTTAAATAAAATTATATTTCTGCTTATAAAAAAGCTGCAGACTCTATAAAGTAAAGCTTTGAGTCTGCAGCTATATTTATAAAATTTATCTAACTTCACTTCCTGATGGCAGCTCTCCTGGATTAACTACAAAAAGCTTTGAATCATCCCCTGTAGCTGCAGCGAGTATCATACCCTGGGACAGCTCACCACGGAGCTTTACAGGCTTAAGATTAGCTACAAGAACAACATTTTTTCCAATTAAATCCTCAGGCTTATAGTACTGAGCTATTCCTGATACTACCTGCCTTTCCTCTCCACCTAAATCAACCTTAAGCTTTAGAAGCTTCTTCGCTCCTTTTATAGGCTGACAGTCAAGAACCTTAACTACCCTCATATCGATTTTATCAAAATCATCTATGGTTATTTCCTCTTTGATTGGAGACATAGGCATCTTCTCAGGCTCCTTACTGCTAGCTACTAAGGCTTCAAGCTCCTTTATCTTTGCCTCCACATCGATTCTTGGGAATAGAGTTTCTCCCTTTTTAACCTCTGTTCCTTCCTTGGTTCCATGGAAGGAAGCTAAGCTATCCCAATCTGTAAGGTCATTATTAATTTGATAGTTTATCTTTTCTGAAGTAACCGTTAAGAAAGGTGATACTAGTACAGATATAAATCTTAGGGATTCCACAAGATTGTATAATACAGTACCTAATCTTTCCTTCTTCTCTTCATCTCTTGCCAAAATCCATGGAGTTGTTTCATCGATGTATTTATTGGCTCTTCCCACTAGCTCCCATATAGCATCTAAGACTTCTGGTATCTTGAGCTTATCTATAGCCTTATCCACCTTAACAGGAGTTTCAAGAGCTAATTTAATTAATTCCTCATCAATAGCTTCCTTTGCTGTAGGAGCTGGTATAGTTCCTCCAAAATACTTCTGAACCATGGCTACAGTTCTGGAAAGAAGATTACCTAAATCATTAGCTAAATCAGAATTTATTTTCTTTATGAATAGCTCATTGGTGAAGAGACCGTCGGAACCAAATGGAATCTCTCTTAATAAATAGTATCTTACAGCATCAACTCCAAAGTGATCTACCAAGATCACAGGGTCAACTACATTACCCTTGGACTTTGACATTTTCCCGCCATCTACCAAAAGCCATCCATGACCAAAAACCTGCTTTGGAAGAGGAATGTCTAAAGCCATGAGCATAATTGGCCAATAAATAGTATGGAAACGTAAGATGTCCTTACCTATAAGATGGACATCTGCAGGCCAGTATTTAGTATATAAATCACTATTCTCACTGCCATAGCCTAAGGCCGTGATATAGTTTGATAATGCATCAATCCATACATAGATAACATGTTCATTATCAAAGGTTACTGGTATCCCCCAGTTAAAGCTTGTTCTGGATACACATAAATCCTGAAGTCCAGGCTTTAAGAAGTTATTGAGCATCTCATTTTTTCTTGATTCTGGCTGGATAAAGTCAGGATTAGCTTCAATATGCTCTATAAGTCTAGGCGCATATTTGCTCATCTTGAAGAAATAAGCCTCTTCCTTAGCTTTTTCTACGGGCCTTCCACAATCAGGACACTTGCCATCTAATAGCTGAGTTTCAGTCCAGAAGGATTCACAAGGTGTACAGTACCAGCCTTCATATGAGCTCTTATAAATATCTCCCTGATCATATAGCTTTTTGAAGATATCCTGAACTGCTTGTATGTGATAATCATCGGTGGTTCTTATGAATTTATCATAGCTTATGTTCATAAGCTTCCATAAATCCTTAATACCAGCAACAATTTCATCTACATAGGCCTTTGGTGTTACCCCTTTTTCCTCGGCGATTCTTTGGATCTTCTGACCATGTTCATCGGTTCCTGTAAGGAACATAACATCATAGCCCTTTAGTCTCTTATATCTAGCCATTGCATCAGCAGCAACGGTAGTATAGGTATTACCTATGTGCAGGTTTGCAGATGGGTAATATATAGGTGTAGTTATATAATAGGTTTTCTTACACATTTTATTCCCTCCTAAAATTAAAAAGCCTCTATACGGATATTTTACCGTATAGAGGCGAATATTATCGCGGTACCACTCTACTTTTCAGCACAATTAGGCTGACTCATTAAACGACTCTGCAATACATCACATTCATCGTCCTCAGTATAACGGCTGAATCCGTATTTTCCTAACCAAAAGGCTCAGAAAATATGCTCCGAGACCATGTTCATAAGGCTCAAAATCTTCGGCTTTCACCTAGCTCCGAATCTCTGTGGATTTTTCCTCTTATTACTCTTCTCTTCAAGGCATTTTGTTCACATATATTACAATAATATGCTATTAAATCCTCCTTGTCAACGACCTATAAATAAAAATATAGGAAGAGAACATAGAAGGGTACTTAAAAAATTCACGGCATCGTTATTAAATATCCTGTATCCCTTAACCAACCTGTTAGCTCTATCCTTATAGAAGCTTTTTTCGGTGATTAGCTTCTCTTCCTCACAATAATACTGAGCTTGAAGGGTTGCTCCCAAGAGGCTATCTATTATAGCTCCTATAAAACCTAGAAAAGTAATTATAAGAGGTGCAAATATAATAATTATATTATATCCATAGGTTATAAAGTAGATACATGAAAAGGAAACACCTATAAAGGCTGCTCCTAAAAAAGAAGCTAGGGTTCCTAAAGGACTAACTCCTCCAGACACCCCTGTGTCTATGGTCCTTCTAGTGATAATTGATATGGGCTTTTTCCTGCTTAAAACTCCTATTTCTGATGCCCAGGTGTCGGCATTTGCTTCTCCAAAGGCGGCAGCACAGCCCACTAAAAACAGTGGATTATTAAAATAATAGAAGAGAGCAGCGAATATTAAACCCATTCCTCCATTGGCAAAAACCTGAAAGCAATCTCTTCTTGTCCCCTTTTCATTAACCTTTTCCAGAGCATTTTTCTTTCCCTTAAAAAGGTGAGATAAAAGACTTGAGGAAAGGAAGAAGGCCACCATCATACCTGAGGCTACAAGGCCACCGAAATAATACATAAGGGTTCCTAATAATACTGCAGCTATAGCTCCGCTTAAAGAAAGGGATTTTTTCTTAAAGGCAGCTACAGCTATTATGCTTGAAAATATTAAACCAATAATTAATTCCTTCATTTTCTCCTCCTATACTGCTGAAGCTATAATAGTATATAAGAAGGCTGTCCCAAGGGGAACCGTTAAGTTATCAAAGCCATTAGGTGTATATAGCTCTGCTACTGCTCCATAAAGGGCAATAGCTAAGCTCACCCATAAAGGACTTATATCTGAAAATATTGACATTATCATAAAAACTACAATAAAGGAAGCAAGGAACATTCCTATTGTTCCCTCAAGGGTTTTACCACTTTTCTTAGGTCCAAAGGGTATCCTTCCCAGCCTTTCTCCGATTATTGCAGCAATTCCATCCCCATAGCCCATAACTAGTATTCCTATTGCTCCTATGTACGGTTCGCCATCAGGTCCGAAGGATAACAAAGCTAAAATAAATAAAGAAACAGCATAGTAGACAGTGCCTAAATCCTTTTTACCACCATTTCTCTCCATGGCCTTGATAAGCTGTTTTTTATAGGACATATAATTTACAGCAATAAAGACTGCTGGTACTAAGGCTGCATAAAAGGGATTATCATAAAATACCATGGCTATGATCCACCAGTTGCAAACTCCTATGTGGATAAGCTTCCTGCTTCCTTCTCCTCTTATTATCCCTCTTTTACTCAAAAGGGTAGATAGTCCAAGGACTGCTGCAACAAAGATGAAGGAGCATATAATACCGTATATATTATTCATTTTGTTTACCTCTCCCAGATGTAAGACTAATATTCTATTAACCTTATAAATTATAGCCAATAATTGTAACCCTGTCCATATGGAAGCCACCTTAAAAAGCCTTTAAAAAAGAACTCTTATTTGTATTTAAGAGTTCTTAATTTATGTATTTTAGCTTTCCTTGCTCTTTTGATCCTTTAATAAATCTCTAATCTCCATTAAGAGCTTTTCTTCTGAGGTCATACTTTCCTCTGGTGCTTCTTCAGCTTCTTCTTCTTTTTTACTTCTCAATTTATTAACCATTTTAATCATAATAAATATAGTAAAGGCAATAATAATAAAATCAATAATACTTTGAATAAATGCTCCTATAAAAATCTTAGTATCAGCAATTTTTATAAATATTGCTGACATATCAACCTTACCAGAGAATATGCCTATTATAGGTGAGATTATATTATCTACTAATGAGGTAACAATAGAATTAAAGGCTCCTCCAATAATAACTCCAACAGCCAAATCCAGGACATTTCCTCTCATTGCAAAGTCTTTAAATTCCTTCCACATATCCTTTCCCCCTTCATAAAAATTAATAATATTATTACATTTAATTAATTATATCATAAATAATTTTTATATATTTATAAAAAATATCATTATGGTACTACAGATATTATTAAAACAAGATTAACAGTTTATGCATAGCTAAATTATAGGATAATATTATAATAAAGATATAAATCAGGATAAATAAATATTTGTTTATCAGAAAGGAAATATGCTGTTACTAAATGACAGCACAGGATGTATTATGATTAGATACACCTACAGCTATAAGGCTGTAAAAAAAATCATTACTACAGACTACATGGAAAGAAAAAACTTTTTAGAGGAAATAGAAGATATAGATTATAACCTATTATGGGTTGATATCCATATTGAAAAGGGAGAAGCCTTTGATGATTATATGGAGGTCATCGAAAAGTTTTTTAACTACAAAAATCCTGATCCCTTAAGAGAAATCCGAGGAAGGCGCTCCATTGTAGAAAAAAACACCGAATTCTACACTATTGATATGGCCATATTAAAGGAGGGCTCTTTAGGCAAAAATATAAAGTGGATGAAGGAATACTTTATAATTAATAAAAAGGTAATAATCAGCTTA
The DNA here is from genome assembly GCF_049943125.1 of Alloiococcus sp. CFN-8. Lineage (GTDB taxonomy): Bacteria > Bacillota > Clostridia > Clostridiales > Clostridiaceae > JAEXZL01. Next base: position 2,202,569 of record NZ_CP188040.1, on the reverse strand, counting down.
AGCTATGGGCGTTCCCAGGTTTTAGACGCCATCTGGGATCATATCCCTTCGAATGCTGCAGCTTTTAGAGAGGAGGCTGATACTCTTTTATATGTCATCTTAGACAGCATATGTGATGAGTATTTTGTCTCCTTAGAAGACCTGGAGGAGCTAGTAGACAATATAGAAGGAGTTCTCATAAAGGATTCCAGCAGTGAGCTGCAAACTCGAATATTAGAGCTCAGAAGGAAAATTTTGAAATTTAAAAGGGTAGTTACCTCCTTAAGGACAGTAACCTATTCCCTTATAAGCTATGATTATGATTTCATCAAACCTCCCACTATAAAGCTTATTCAGACCATATATGATAATACTTATAAAATTTATGAAGCCTTAGATGCTTATACAGATACCTTAGCTACAGACCTATCAATATATGAAACTAAAATATCCAACAAAATGAATAAAACCATGGAATTTTTCACTGTAATCACAACTATTATGGCTCCACTCACCTTAATTGCAGGTATCTATGGAATGAATTTTAAATATATGCCTGAGCTTGATAATAGGTCCGCCTATCCCCTCACAATGTTATTTATGTTTATATTAATAGTGATTCAAATTATCTACTTCAAAAAGAAAAAATGGCTGTAAAGAATATTACAGCCATTTTACAGGTTTATAAGGTCTAAGAGCTCTTCTTCTGTAAAGCTATTTATAAAGCCTCTGCCTCTCTCCTCGGAAAGGATATTCTCAATGAGCTCTCTCTTCCTTTCCTGAATAGAATATATCTTTTCTTCTATACTCCCTTTGGTTATTAGCTTTATCACCTCTACAGTGTTATTTTGTCCAATCCGATGAGCTCTGTCCGTTGCCTGTTCCTCCACTGCTGGATTCCACCAGGGGTCAAAATGCACCACTATATCAGCTCCTGTTAAATTAAGCCCCGTACCTCCAGCCTTTAAAGAAACCAGGAATACAGAAGGCTCTGTCCTGCTATTAAACTCCTCCACCAGCTTATATCGCTCTTCTGTTTTAATACTTCCATCCAGGTAATAGCAGGGTATAGCTTCTTGATTAAACAGCTTTAATATATGCTTTAATACCGTGGTAAACTGAGAAAAAATCAATATTTTATGTCCCTGCTCTAAAGCATTTATAGTAAGCTCTCTAAGAGCTATTAATTTTCCACTACTTCCCTGATAATCCTCCACAAAGGCTCCTGGATAACAGCATAGCTGTCTGAGCCTTGTGAGCACTGCCAATATCTTCATTCTATTGTTCTCAAAGCCCATAAGCTCTATCTCTCTCCTCAGCTCTTTTCTAGAAGCAGCGGCATAGGAGCTATACAGTCTCTCCTGTTCTTCTGTCATACCTACAATAAGCTTATGGTTAATTTTATCTGGAAGCTCTCTTGCTACCTCCTTCTTAACCCTTCTAATAATAAAGGGTCTTATAAGCTCATTTAGCTTATCCATAGCAGCGCTCTCAGGCTCCTTGGTTATGGGAGACAAAAAGATTGAACTAAAGGCTTCATAGGAAAATAAATACCCCGGCATAATAAAATCAAAGATAGACCAGAGCTCTCCCAAGGAGTTTTCTATGGGTGTACCAGTGAGCGCAAACCTAACCCTGCTATTTATCCTCTTCACGGAAACAGCATTTTGAGAATTATGATTTTTAATATACTGTGCCTCATCTATGATACAGCTATTAAAAGCTATACTTTCATATAAATCATAATCGTTCCGAAGAAGAGGATAAGAGGTTATTATTACATCATATTCATTAGAGGCCTTAATAATTTTTTCTCTATCCTCCTTGTTACCTAGGACAAGCTTCACAGAAAGCCCTGGCGCAAAGGCTGTAAATTCCTCAAGCCAGTTGAAGCATAGAGAGGTTGGACATACTATCAAATTACTTCCCTTTCCCTTTTCTGATAGGAGATAGGCAATGGTCTGTATAGTTTTACCAAGTCCCATTTCATCAGCTAATACTCCTCCAAGATTCTTATCAGAAAGGTATTTTAAGTATCTAAAGCCAGCTATCTGGTAGTCTCTTAAGGTTCCATTAAGGTCTGTTGGAACCTCTGCTTCAAAGTCTATAGGAGTCTTCAGCTCCTGAAGTCTTTCCTCTAGCTCCTCTGTAAGAGTGACATTCTCAAGGCTCATAAGGTCACAGAGCTTTTCCGCTGCCAATGCCTTAAATACTGGTATACAGACTCTACCATCAGCTAAAAGCCTCTTCTTAACCCCTATTCTCTCCATAAATTCTTCTAGCTTGCTTAGCTCTTTATTCTCCAGCTCAAGGAAATTGCCATTCTTAAGCTTATAGTATCTTTTATTCTGCTTTATAAGCTTGAAGATCTTCCTCAGCTCTTCTTTAGTAATATTTAGTGCTGAGAAATTTATCTCTATTAAATTTCTTTTATTAAGCCTAATATTAAGCTTTATTTCCTCCTGATTATATACGGTTAAAGCCTTAAAGCTATCGGAATAATATATATCACAATAGCTTTTTAAGCTCTCGCAGCCCTCCTTCAAAAAGAAAAATTGCTCTTTCTCTGAGGAAAGAACATACTCATCCTCTTTTCTTCTAAAGCCTAATTCTTCAATTAAGGACTGAAGCTTCTTTTCTCTAAATACTTCTCTAATAATATATGTATCTCCCTGAATTTCCTGTAAAGGGTTGATAGCTATAGCTCCATATCTATAGATAAGCTTAAGGAATATATCTCCATCTCTCCTATCTACATAGGCTTCTCCCTTAAGCTCTTCTTTAGCATTACAGCGTTGCATATCTCCTAAAAAACATAGCTCTTTAGAATAATTACTCAGTACAGATAGTATATAGCCGCTGTTTGCAGCAGTTTCTTTGATCCTTAAGGTAGAGGTTTCACAGCCTCCCAGAGCTTCACACATCAGCTCATATAGCCTGCACTGCTCCATTGAAGGCTCATATACATTTCCTTCATAGTAAAACAAGCTTTTATTATCATCCAAGGGGACTGGGGGACGTCCTTGCAGTGTTATACAAACCTCCCCTTCCTCATCATAAACATTAAAGGATAGAGGTATATCCTTCCTTTGAAAGCTATTAATCTCCAGCTCTTCACCGTTAATAGTTACTTTTTCTATGATAGAGCTGCAGTCTTTAAACAACCTCTTAACCTGTCTTCCCGGTATATAAAACTTCTTTCCTTCTAATAATGGAACTCTATTCCTGCTGTAATCTGCTCCAATCCTATTTATTTGATTCAGCTCATAGAGCTCCTTGAGAAATTCTATAAAAGCCCTGACTTCTCCTGAAAATTCATGCACCTTAGGATTATATAAAAGCCTTTTTGATTCCTGATATATCTTATTATCAATTATTGCCTCTATAAAAGCTTCTATATCTTTTACTCCATAGGTTCTATCGCAGCCTACCTTCAGTTCTCCGTAGCTTTTTATCCTTCCATTCTTATAATTAAAATAATGTATTTCTATATTTATTTTCTTTTTGATAGTATTAAACTCTGAAAGAATACCTTCAAGCTTTCCCAAAAAATAAGCTGTCTGCAGCTCCTTTTTTTCCTTGGTCACAAGACCGCATTTTTCTCTGAAATATTTTATAAGCACTGCCACTAAATGCTTGCATATACCTCTTCTTCTATAGGAGCTTTTAAAATATGAGCAATCACAATGAAAGCTAGTGAAGCCACTGCTATCATTAAAAGCCACCTGTACATTATATTCTCTATCGGAGATATCAGAGGTCACCCAGGTATCTATAGAATATCTACTTACTGCGGAATTATCTGTAGGAAGTATAGATACAGTAAAGTCTTCCATAGTATTATTCTTATAATATTCTAGTCCCTTTTTATATGTATCACCATCAGCATAGCTTTGAATTATCCTCTCATCACAAACCATAAACGCAAACCTTCCATCGTCAAATTATTAACAATATTATAAGGGATTTTCTAGAAAATAAAAAGGTATAAGTTACTTAACCATAACCTATACCATTATTAATCAATCTATTGAGCTCTTTCTGCCATGAAGGCTTCGATCTCTTCTACGGTTTTTACTATTCCTGAGGTGAGATTTACAGCTCCCTCAGCGGTTACCAGTATATCATCCTCTATACGGATACCTATCTTCTCTTCCTCTATATATATACCTGGTTCTACAGTCCAAACCATTCCTTCTTGGAATTTAATATCTCTTCCACCTACGTCGTGGGTATCTAGACCAAGACTATGTCCGATGCTGTGCCAGTAGTAATTCGTTACCTCTGCCTTATCCTTAATTAGTCCAAGCTCTATACATTCCTCAGCTATCCATTCCTTAGCCTGGGCATTGAGCTCTAAATAACTAACACCAGGTTTTATTGCTGCAATTACCTTTTCATTAACTCTGAGTACTGCATTATATACTTCCTTCTGCCTATCAGTAAATACTCCACTAACAGGGAATGTCCTTGTAACATCAGCATTATAATAATTATATTGGGCACCCAAATCAAATAGTATTAGAGAGTCCTTTTCAATAACAGAATTATTCTTTTCATAATGAAGTATTGTTCCATTAACCCCTGATGCTGCTATGGTTTTAAAGGCAAAATCCCGTACACCTCTTGATTTACATATAAAATCAAAGTAAGCCTCCAGCTCATACTCCTTCATTCCAGGCCTCGCATGCTTCATAAGCTCCTGAATTCCAAGGCTAGTCACCTCAATGGCTTTTTTAAGCTCTCCTATTTCCTCTGGAGACTTAACAAGCCTCAAATCAGCTATCATATTATAGGCATTTTTAATAACTATCTGTGGATATCTATCCTTTAAGGTCTCTGCAAATACTTCGCTGTAGCTTTTATTGCTATTGAAGCTGTCCTTTTCTAAATCCATGTAAACTATAGTGATATCCTTAGTGGATATATAGTTATGCAGAATATTTTCTAATTCTTCTACATAGCTTATAGAGTATACGCCTGAACGGTCCTTCGCTTCATCTTCTCTTATGGACCTTCCTATCCATTTTTCCAGCTGAAGATTAGGCTTTTTAATAAATAGCTTTTCATCATACTCTCCATTTATCTTCGTAAGCACTAAAGCTATGTTTTCTTCATCAATACCTGTTAGATAATAAAAGTTTCTGTTAGGCGTATATTTGTATCTTTCATCAGCACTCTTTTTAGGAGCGGCTCCGGAAAATAATACAACTATAGCATTTTCCTTAATTCGGTTTAAAAGTTTACGTCTGTTATTGTAAAAAACCTTTTTATTCATTATATTCACTCCTCCTAAATACAAAAGAACCACGCTGCTTTTATATAAATTATCTTTAATTATACCATTTATTTGTATATTAATCTATAAATTCAAGGAATTACTATTCTATTGCCACTATGGTACTTTTAAGAACGTTTTCTTCCCTTAATAAAATCTCTAAGAGCTCCTTAACATCTACCACAAGGCTTGATATATCTAAGGTTATCACCACATTAGCAGAATTATTTATAGGAAGATCCTGACTTATGGTAAGGACGTTGCCCCCCTTAGCTGCTATGGTATCCAATATTCTTGAAAGAACTCCTGCCTTATGACTGAGAAGCATAGCCACTGTTGCCTTCTGTCCCTGTATACCTTCTGAAACGGTAAAAATTTTATCCTTATATTTATAATAGGCACTTCTGCTGATGCCTACTGCCTTTACTCCTTCGGTAATATCCTTTACAATCCCCTTATGGAGAAGCTCCTTAACCTCTACAACCTTTTTTACCACATCCTGAAGTATATCTCCGCTTACTATATAGTATTTATTATCCATACAATTCATCCTTTACTATGATTCTTACTCTATTTTAAAATAAAGAGCATACCTAAGTTAATTATAAGCTTAAGCATGCTCTGTTTAAACATATTTTATTGAATATCCAACTTAACTTTTAATTTTTCTAGCATATCCTTTGTCATAGCATCTAAGTCATATTCTGCCTTAAAGCCCCACTCCTCTGCTGCAGCCGTTGAATCTATGCTGTTAGGCCAGGAATCAGCAATAGCCTGCCTTACAGGGTCTACTTCATAATTAATTGTGAAGCCTGGTATATATTTTCTTATAGCTTCTGCCAGCTGTGATGGCTCAAAGCTCATAGCTGTTATATTGAAGGCATTTCTATGTTTAAGTTTAGATGGATCTGCCTCCATAAGCTCTACTATGGCCTTTAAGGCATCAGGCATATACATCATATCCATATAGGTACCTTCTCCTATATATGAGGTATAGCTTCCTTCAGTAAGAGCCTTATAATATATATCTACAGCGTAGTCTGTGGTTCCGCCTCCAGGAGGTGCTACATAGGAAATAAGTCCAGGGAATCTAACTCCTCTGGTATCTACACCAAACTTTTTGAAGTAATAATCACATAATAGCTCTCCAGATACCTTTGTAACTCCATACATTGTTCCTGGTCTCTGAATTGTGTCCTGTGGTGTATTATCCTTAGGCGTAGAATCTCCAAAGGCTCCTATAGAGCTAGGTGTAAAGAACTTACAGTTTAATTCTCTTGCAACCTCCAGAGCATTGAACAATCCACCCATATTTATCTGCCAAGCAAGAGCTGGTTTTGCCTCTGCCACCGCAGATAGTAGAGCAGCTAAATGTATTATTGTATCTACCTGATATTTTTTTGCTATTTCTAAGAATCTTTCACTATTTAGTACATCCAGCTCCTCGAAAGGTCCTCCCAAAACTACTGGATGATTCTCAGGTCTTCTTATATCAGAAGCAACAACATTTTCGCTTCCATAAATGCCTCTCATATATTCTACAAGCTCTGAGCCTATTTGTCCTAAGGATCCGGTAATCAGTATTTTTTTCATCATTGTCCCCCGTTATAATTTTTAGTTATTATATAACTTCAAGTTCTTTTCCAATCTTTTCGTATATTTTAATTGCCTCATCCAACATTTCTTTGGTATGAGCAGCTGTTGGCATATTTCTAACCCTTCCTGTTCCCAGTGGTACTGTAGGGAAGACTATGGATTTAGCATATACCCCTTCTTCATTGAGTCTTCTACTGAACTGCTGAGTAAGCTTTTCATCCCCAATAATACAAGGAGTTATAGGTGTTTCACTATTTCCTATGTTAAAGCCTAAGGCCTTAAGCCCCTTCTTTAGGTAATCCCCATTCTCCCAAAGCTTTTCGTTAAGCTCAGTGCTTTCTGTCATTATATTGATTGCCTCAATGCAGGCTGCAGCAGTAGCTGGTGTTAAGGAAGTAGAGAAAAGGAATGGCCTTGCTCTAACCTTAAGCCAGTCAATCAAATCCTTAGAACCGGCTACATAACCACCTACTACTCCAATAGCCTTAGAAAGGGTTCCTATCTGGAAGTCAATCTTGTGAGAAAGTCCAAAATGCTTAACTGTTCCAGCTCCCTTTCCCATAACTCCTGAACCATGTGCATCATCAATATAGGTTATTAAATCAAACTCCTCAGAAACCTCAACCATTCCTGGAAGGTCTACCACGTCACCGTCCATGGAGAATACACCATCAGAAATAACCATGAGCTTTTCATAAAGACCGCTTTCTCTAGCTGCCTTAGCCTTTTCTCTTAGGTCCTCCATATTATTATGAGCATATCTTATAATTTTTGCTCCTGAAAGACGACAACCATCAATTATAGATGCATGATTGAGCTCATCAGATAAGATTGCATCTTTTTTGTTCATAACAGCCTGTATAGCACCAGCATTACAGTTAAAGCCTGATTGGAAGGCAATAGCTGCTTCAGTATGCTTAAATTCTGCTAGCTTCTTTTCCAGTTCATCATGTATATCAAGAGTTCCGTTAATAGTTCTAACAGCACCAGCACCTACTCCATATTTTTTAGCTGCTTCTATAGAAGCATCCACCATTCTTTTATTAGTTGCAAGTCCTAAATAATTGTTTGAGGAAAGATTTATAAGTTCCCTTCCTCCGATTTTTATAATCGGTCCATTTGCTCCCTGAAGAGAATCAATTTGATTGTACAAGCCCTTACTCTTTAAATCCTCGAGATTTTCCTTAAGGAAACTATCCAAAGCTCTACTTCCCATTAAATTTCCTCCTTATTTTATTGATTTATGGTAATATAAAAAAACAAATTTTCATTTTTGTCTCTACTTTACATTATAACAGAGTAATTAATTGTTATCTATAAAGAAATTTGATAAATTTGTCCTAATTTTGATGTTTTTTATAATATTCCTTTAAACGATTTCACCAAGCTTTATTATGCTCATTTTTTCGCCCAATTATATCCTTTTTTTCAAAATATAATTGCCATAATATGCTATATATGATAACATTTACAATGTGCTAAAAAAATTGGACAAAAGGGGTTGTACATATGAAAAAAATTGGACTTATACCTAAGCTTCTAGCAGGTATTGTTCTTGGTATTGCCTTTGGTGCCTTTGCACCAAAATTTATTGTTTCCTTATTGGCAACATTTAACCACATCTTCGGGAACTTCTTGGGCTTTGCTATTCCACTAATCATTCTCGGCTTTGTTGTATCTGGTATTGCTGACTTAGGTGCTGGAGCTGGTAAGCTTTTAGGTATCACTACCGGTATAGCTTATTTTTCAACTATAGTTGCAGGATCCTTTGCTTACATGGTATCAGTAACTATTTTCAAACCAATAGTTGCTCAAACAGCGTCATTAACTGCGGACAATCCTGAGCACAGTCTTTTACCTTCCTTATTTGAGTTGTCCATGCCTCCTTTAATGGAAGTTATGACCGCATTGATTCTAGCTTTCCTATTGGGTCTTGGTATAGCTACTCTTAAGGGAAAGAGTGAAACCTTATACAACATATCAGTAGAGTTCCAAAAAATAATGGAAAAAACAATTTCTGCAGTTATCGTTCCTATGCTTCCTCTACATATTATGGGTATATTCGCTAACATGACCTATGCCGGTGAGGTTACTAGAATATTATCTGTTTTCTGGAAGGTATTTTTAATTGTAATTGCAATGCACTTAATCATAATCGTTGTACAGTTTGCCATTGCCTGTATGATAGGCAAAAAGAATCTTGTTACCACCTTGAAAAATCAAATACCAGGATATATCACAGCTATAGGCACCCAGTCCTCTGCTGCAACAATTCCTGTTAATCTTCAGTGTGCAGAAAAGAATGGAGTATCTAAGGGAATCAGAGAATTCGTTGTACCTCTATGTGCCACCATCCACCTTTCCGGAAGTACCATAACTCTTACTTCCTGTGCTATGGCGGTTATGATGATAAATAACATGAGCTATACCCTACCACAGATGCTTGGCTTTATAGCAATGCTTGGAGTAACCATGGTTGCAGCCCCTGGAGTACCAGGAGGAGCGGTAATGGCGGCTCTTGGAATATTACAAAGCATGCTTGGCTTCTCTGAGGCTCAAACAGCACTTATGATAGCCCTTTACATAACTCAAGATAGCTTTGGTACAGCCTGCAACGTATCTGGTGACAACGCCATAGCAATCATAGTAGATGCCCTTCAGGGAAAAAACAAAAAGTCTAATAAAGTAGTAGAAATGGAAAGAGAAGCTGCAATAACTAAGTAATATAAAAATACCCCCAGGATAAGAAATTATCTTGGGGGTATCTATATATATTTATTATATTAAATTCTTTTCTTACTTTTTATATACATAATCATTCTTATCACTTCTGCTATAACTATTCCTGCAACTGCTCCAAAAGTCATGGTTAATCCGGGATTTCTATGAAAAAGTCCTAGTATAAGTCCAACACCTGTCCCAAATAATATCCCCTTAGAAATCATTGTAAATTCATCTACATTTTTATATTTCTCTTCCATAGTCTTCCCTCCTTAAATATATTGCGAATAACTTCCGGCTGCCCTTAGGTACTATATACTATTAATAACGTATAGAAATCATAAAAGTTTCCCTTATCCACAAAATATTTTATAATAATATAATATTTTTTATAATTACATTATAAGTTTTACTTCTAAAGAAAAATGTAAGAAGAGCTTAAAATTTTCTTAATTTCTATAATAAAATTCTAACTATGGTTACCGCTGCTATTATAGCCGTGAGATCAGCTAGCATAGCTGCCCAAAGAGTATGCCTTATCTTTTTAATTCCCACTGCTCCAAAGTATATGGATAGGGTATAAAAGATAGTTTCAGTGGTTCCCATTATCACTGAAGCCGTAAGCCCAATGGTACTATCAGGTCCATATTCCTTAAGTATCTCAGTAAATACCCCCAAAGCCCCGCTTCCTGAAAGAGGCTTTATTAATACCATGGGTATGAGCTCTGAGGGAAGTCCTATAGTCCTTGCTAAAGGTGCAAGAGCAGAATTTACTAAGTCCAAAACTCCAGAAGCTCTAAATATCCTCACGGCAATTAGCATTGCTAATAAATAAGGAAATATTCTGAGGCATACATTTAGCCCCTCCTTAGCTCCTTCAATAAACCATTCATAAACCTTTTTTCCTTTTATCATTCCATAAATAATTATTATGAATATTATTATCGGTATAATAGACTTAATTATATATCCCATCATAATATCACCTAAAAGGACTTTTCTAAAATTTTGGCTATCAATATCCCAACCACAGCAGCACAGGCAGTGGAGATTATTGCTGGAAGGATTATTATTCCTGGATTCTCAGAGCCTGAGGCTGCTCTAATGGATACCACTGTACTAGGCAGCAGCTGAAGGCAGGCAGCATTCATCACCAAGAATAAGGCCATATCATTAGAAGCCCTCTCCTTATGGACATTATCCTTTTGAAGCTCTTCCATGGCCTTGATTCCAAAGGGTGTAGCTGCATTAGAAAGCCCCATCATGTTTGCCGTAAGATTCATAACTATCGCCCCTAGAGCCTTTTCATTTTTCGCTGCTCCTTTATATAAAAGCCTTAATATTGGCTTCATAACCATGGCAAGCTTTTCTGTAAGACCACTTTTTTCCGCTATTTTCATAACTCCACACCATAAGCACATAAGCCCCGTAAGCCCCAGCACCAATTCTACAGTGCTTCCTGAAGATTCTATCACAGCTTTAGAGATAGCTTCCCCTTGTCCACTAAACAATCCTACGGCTATCCCAATAAAAAGCATAAAAAACCATATATAGTTTATCATTTTATCTCCCCTTAACTCCTTGATTTTATCTGATTATTAATATATATTCGTCTAAAAATATATGATTCATAATTAATAATAATCTTCATAACTCATTGCATAGAATTATCTTATCTGTTAACATTAAAGAGCGCTAATAAAGGAATAATAAAGCTACAAAACCTAAGAAGACAAAGGAGATTAGCTATGAAGGAAGATATTTTAAAGCTTGCCCAACAGGAGATAGATGAGGCACTGGCTGCCGTAGAAAACATAGAAAACAATCTATCTGAAAAGGAACCATCCAGGGACGATTTAAAAGAAAAGTTTATCAAGCTAAATGAAAAGGTAAATGAACTAGAAAACCTTTTGAAATCTCAAGGAATAATATAAAAAATACACCTCTAAAGCAGCAAATAATTCTGCCTTTAGAGGTGTACTTTGTTCCAATAAACCTTTACCAGTGGGCTGAGGTTTTTTATATTTTTTTCTCTTACTAAATAATCATCCATATAAGCTTCAACTAAAGTCCAATAACTCTTGGAATGATTCATTTCTTTTAAATGACATACCTCATGAAGCACTATGTAGTCAATAAGCTCTGTAGGCAGGAGCATCAGCTTTATATCTAAGTTTATATTTCCCTTTGAGGAACAGCTTCCCCACCGGCTCTTTACATCCTTTATAGTAAGTGAATTATATTTTACTCCTACCAGCTTTGAATAATAGTCTAGCCTTTCTTTAAGATATTCATAGGCCCTTTCTCTATACCAGGCCTTCAATTCTTTAACAATGACTATCCTCCTTTGCTCCTCATGAAACTGAAGGAGGGCATTCAATCTAAGCTCTGCTTCCCCTTCCTTAAGTGTAACGGAAGAAGGCTTTAAAGACGAATATCTCAGCTTCAAAGGATAATAGCTTCCAAGATACAGAAGGCTTCCTCCTTCCCCCATGGACTTTTCAGAGGATAGGTCTACCTCTACCTCTTTAAGACTTCTAATAATCCAGCTTTCTTTCTCCTTTAAAACTTTTTCTATCTCACTTATAGGACAGTTGATTGGAGCGGTCACCACAACTCCTTCTAGAGAGCTTATCCTTATGCCTATTGTTTTTCTTTTACCATATTTAAGCTTATACTTCATAAAAGACCACCTCTACTATAAGATATAAGCTTTTATACCATTAATATTAAACCTATATCTCGTTTTTCTTAGCATCCTTTCGCTTCTTAGCTGCAGTAGCTCGCTTTTCCTTCAAAGCCTTCGCTTTTAATTCACTTTCTTCCGCCTGTCTTTTGTCTGACTCTTCTTTGTCTAGAAGCTTTTTCTCTATCTCTATTCTATCTGCTTCACCCAGGTTAGCTTCTGCTTGTTTTTGTAGCTCAGAATCCTCAAACCTTAAGAAGCTTCTAAAAGCCTCAGGATAAGCGAACTTTTTATTATCAACCTCTTCTTTTTCAAATGAAACTTCTATATAGTTGCTGTCCATTTGAAAAATTTCTCCTCTACCAAAGGCTTTATGCCAAACGGTTTTACCTATCATATCTTCCTCCTAATATGCTGATTAGCTTATTTTTTCACTTCAATCTCTATAAAACAAAAGCATGCAGCTTAACAATCGGAATTACGCTGTTAAGCTACACGCTGTGTATATAATAATTATACCAAAGTTTTACTGTAAATGTCACAGTAAAGTCATAGGAATTTAATTACTTTGTGGAATCTCTCTCTATTATCTCGTAATCAAGGACAAAATGGCCCTGCTCTAAGGTCTTTTGATTTATAAGCTTTATTAACATTCTCATAGCAATAGAACCCATATCATACATAGGCTGAGCTACGGTAGTCAGGTTTGGATAATAAACACTAGCAGCATATATATTGTTAAAGCCTATGACATCTACGTCTTGAGGAACGGAAAGCTGATGCTCTCTTAGGTTGTTTATGACACCCATGGCAATCTCATCAGAAGCACAAACTACGGCATCAATAGAGCTAGCTTTCTTTAATATACTGCTTATACCCTTTATCCCTGTTTCAGTTCTTAAATCTCCAAAGAATAAAAGATCCTCATTTATCTCAAGACCATTATCCTCCATGGCCTTCTTAAAGCCTGTATACCTATCTGCCCAAGCATTTCCTGCATCAGGGTCAACTCCTACGAAGGCAATTTCCTTATTACCTTTTTTGATTATGTATTCAGCTGACTCATAACCAGCCTTAACATTGTCAATTGTTACACTAGGGAAGAATTTTTCCTTATCGCTGGATTCTACTAGAACTGTCTTTAAGCCTAATTCCTTAATTACATCTGTAACCTCAGTCTTTAAGGAGGAGCTCATGTAAAGAACACCATCTACCATCTTTTCCTTAAGTACTCTCAGATATTCTTTTTCCTTTTCAACATCTAAGTCAGAGTTACATAAGATAACGTTATAATCATAAATATTAGAAACGTCCTCAGCACCTCTAACTATTTCAGGATAAAACTGACTAGAAATATCAGGTATAAGAATCCCTATAGTCTTTGTTCTCTGAGTCTTTAAGCTTCTTGCTACTATATTCGGTCTATATCCCAGTTTTTGTATTGCGTCTTTAACTTTTTTCTTAGTCTCTTCATTTACTACATCGATATCATTAAGCACTCTGGAAACCGTTGCAATTGATACCCCTGCTTCCTTTGCTACATCTTTTATTGAAGCCGCCATTCATTTCAACTCCTATCATAACTCTATTGTTAATTATTATACTAGAAATATTCTTTAATTTAAAGAAGTTTACCAATTATTAATTATATATCCATTAAATTAATTAAAACTACACACCTATTATTATCATATTCTGATTATTTTATTAAAGGCCTTTAAGCAAATGCTTAAAGGCCTCAATAAATTAAATTCTTTCCACAAATAGATTTAGCTTTTCACCATTTATATTTGCTTCAGCATATTCCTTTGGAGCATCAAAAATCATTTCTTCTGTAAGAGTATCCTTCTTTATGGTATCCTGGAATTTCTTTATTACCTCTATAAGCATCTCATTACCTGCTGCATATAGTTTAATCTTATCGGAAACCTCGAAGCCATTTTCTTTTCTCATATTCTGAATCTTAGAGATTATTTCTCTTACATGGCCTTCCTCACGAAGCTCTGGAGTTACTGTGGTATCTAATACAACACCTATTTCTCCTTCTCCAGAGAAAGCATAGCCTTCTAACCCCTGCATGGTTACCAATAGGTTTTCATTGTTTAAGGTTATAGAAGTACCATTAACCTCTATAATCTCTTCTCCGCCTCTTTGTATCTTCTGAGCCAGCTCCATCTGATTTCTCTTTGCTATCTCCCCTCTTATTCCTGGTATCAGCTTTCCATAAGCCCTTCCTAGTACTGGAAGGTTAGGCTTGATTTCAAAGTTAACGTATTTTGAAAGGTCTGCTCCAAACTGAACTGCTTTTATATTAAGCTCATCCTTTATTATATCTCCATAATACTCTGGCAAGGATTTTGTGCTTATAAGCATTTCTGATAGCGGCTGTCTGTTCTTTATATTTGCACCATTTCTCGCGCTTCTTCCAAGCTTTACAATCTTATAAGCCATTTCCATTTCAGCTTCAAGAGCAGGATTTACCAAGGAGCTGTTGTAATTTGGCCATGGACAAAGGTGAATGCTTTCCTGTGCCTCAGAATCAAGAGAAACCACAAGATTTTGATACATTTCCTCTGTGATAAATGGTACAAAAGGTGCTGCTACCTTAATTAAAGTAGTAAGGACTGTATATAGTGTTACATAAGCACCAATCTTATCCTCAGTTAAGCTATCGCTCCAGTATCTAGCTCTATTTCTTCTAACATACCAGTTAGAAAGCTCATCGGTGAACTCCTCGATGGATAGAGCTGCCTGAGTTATTCTGTAGCCTTCTAAGTCCTCATCCACAGACTTAACAAGGGTATTTAATCTTGATATTATCCACTTATCCATTACATTATCAGAAACAAATTCCCTATAGTCTAATGGATTGAATTTATCTAAATCAGCATAAAGTACATAGAAGGAATATACATTCCATAAAGTGCTTAAGAACTTTCTTCCTGCTTCTGCCACATCATCCTCAGAAAATCTAGTAGGAAGCCATGGCGCACTAGCTGTGTAGAAATGCCATCTGGTAGCATCTGCTCCCTGATGCTCTAATACATCAAAAGGATCTACTACATTACCCTTATGCTTTGACATCTTAAGACCGCTCTTATCCAGAACATGACCTAAAACTATACAATTTTCAAAAGGTGGCTTATCAAATACTGCAGTGGAAATAGCAAGGAGTGTATAGAACCATCCTCTAGTCTGATCTACTGCCTCTGATATAAATTGCGCCGGGAAGTTTTCCTCGAAAATCTCTTTATTTTCGAAGGGATAATGCCACTGAGCAAAAGGCATTGAGCCTGAATCAAACCAGCAGTCTATAACCTCACCAGTTCTCTCCATTTCCTTTCCACACTCTGGACAATTAAGCTTAACCTCATCTATATAAGGCTTATGAAGCTCTATTCCTTCTGGTACATTAATACCTTTCTTCTCAAGCTCTTCTCTGCTGCCTATGCACTCTCTGTGACCACAGCTGCACTCCCATATAGGAAGTGGAGTTCCCCAATATCTATCTCTGGATATACCCCAGTCGATAACATTTTCTAAGAACTTACCAAAACGGCCTGTTCTTACATTATCAGGATACCAATTTATCTTATTATTATTTTCTAATAGCTTATCTCTTAAGGAGGACATCCTTACAAACCAGCTATCCTTTGGATAGTAAAGAAGTGGAGTATCACATCTCCAGCAGTGTGGATAGCTGTGAGTAAACTTCTCTGTTTTATAAAGGGTATTATGCTCCTTCATATATTCTAATATCTTTGGATCTGCTTTCTTAACAAACATTCCTTTAAAGGGCTCTACTTCTTCTACAAACTTACCTTCTAAATCTACTAAATTTATAAGAGGAAGATCGTATTTCTTACCGATAAGGTTATCGTCCTCACCATAGGCTGGAGCAATGTGAACTATTCCAGTACCATCACTTAAGGTTACAAAATCACCGTGAACTACATAAAAAGCCTTTTTCTCTGGAGTATGGAATGGGAACAGCTGCTCATATTCCACTCCTAAAAGCTCTTCTCCCTTGAACTCTTTAACAAGCTCATATTCACCAGTAAGAAGTCCTAAAAGAGCCTTAGCAAGAATGTAATGCTCTCCTTCCTGCACTACCTCTACATAGTCATAGCTCTTATTAACAGCTAAGGCTACGTTACTTGGCAGAGTCCAAGGAGTTGTTGTCCAAGCAAGTATATATTTATTATCTTCACCCTTAACCTTAAACTTCACTATTGCTGTAGCTTCTTTAACGTCCTTATAGCCTTGTGCTACCTCGTGAGAGGATAAAGCAGTTCCACATCTAGGACAGTAAGGTACTATCTTATGACCCTTATATAATAATTCCTTGTTCCACATCTGTTTTAATGCCCACCAAACAGACTCTATATAGTTATCCTCATAGGTAACATATGGATTATCCATGTCTATCCAATAAGCAGTCTTCTCAGACATGTCTCTCCACATGTTAACATAGGAGAAAACACTGTGCTTACATTCTTTAACGAACTTCTCTACACCATACTGTTCAATCTGAGGCTTTCCTGATATTCCAAGCTTCTTTTCAATTTCTAGCTCTACAGGTAGTCCGTGAGTATCCCAGCCTGCCTTTCTTAGAACTCTATAGCCCTTCATTACCTTATAGCGTGGAACTATGTCCTTCATAACTCTAGTAAGCACATGACCTACATGTGGCTTACCATTAGCTGTAGGAGGACCATCATAGAAAGTAAAGTTTTTCTTGCCTTCATTAAGACTAAAATTTTTCTCGATTATGTCTTTATCCTTCCAAAGCTTAGCTATATCCTTTTCCATAGCTACAAAGCCTCGGGAGCTATCGATTTTTTTGTACATTTTAAGGCTCCTTTCTCTTATCAAATTCTGTTTATTATTTACGCTAAATACCATTTTTATATAATAAAAAAACCCCATCCAAAAGGACGAAGCTATAATTCGTTATACCACCTATGGCTGCCTCAAGTAAAAAAACAAAATAAAAATAAATCTCCTTGAAGCATAATTCAAGCACTAACATGCTCTATCCCTTAACGCAGGCTTGCGGGTAAGCTTACTAAATTTTCAGCAACCAACTCCCAGGTGATTTTCATAAGACCTAGCTGCAACTCTCCCACCATTAAGTCGCTCTCTTAAAGCATCAGACTCACTACTTTTCCTAATCATAGTTTTTAGCATCTAAATTATAATACTCCTCTTGTAAAAAGTCAAACAAATTATCTAATAATATACTATCACCAACAAGTCACTTTTCTATCATTTACTACCATTGCTTTTTGATACAAGCTATGTTTTAATAATCTTGTGCAAGAAAGAATTATTTTCTTTCCTAATATACTAACTTATACGCAGCAATAGGAGGACAATCTACATGGAAAAAATATGCTTATGCAAAAACGTAAATAAAGAAACAATATTAACTGCAGTTTCAAATGGTACTGACTCTTACGAAAAAATGCAAAGAGAAACTGGTGCAGGAACTGGAGCTTGCAAGGGTGCAAGATGCAAGTGCAAGATCAACGAGATCATAAATGAAAATAAATAGTATTCTTCCTTAAGAATGTAGACATGCCAGGCTATTATTAACATAGCCTGGCATTTTAAATATAACAGAATAACTACTCTCTCTCTTACTTATATAAGAAGTCTTATCTAAACCTTTCATATAAAGCTTTATTATCAAGAGTAAAAAAGCTAATCTTATATTTCCCCTCTTCATTCTTTTCTAGCTGTATTATCCCTTCTAATTCTAAAGTCTCCTTCTCTCCTCCAGATATTATATCTAAATCAACCCTATAGTCATAAATTGTAGCCTCACCAGAACCCTTTGTTTCCGATAGATGAATAACCTTAGCTTCAGAGGTAAAATTATTATCATAAGCTAGAGAGTCAAGCTCATAGGCATAACCATCACTAAATAAATCTTCTAAGGCTTTTTCAGTCATATAAGGATCATAAAGGTTATTATACTCCTCAAAGGGCTCTGGTCCTATTGATAATAAATTTCCACCCTCTTTTGCATGCTCTTTTATATATTCATCAATAGCTTCCGTAAGTTTTTCATATCTATCATGACTATCTACTTCATATATTTTTCTTAAAAATTCACTAGCTAATTTTTCTGGATTATTTGAATTCCTTCCTCCAGTAAAGGTACAGCCTACAGCTACTACGATAATTAACATAATACTTAAAAAGGTGGACATTAACATTTTAGGCCTCTTTGCAATCATGGTAATCCTCTCCTTTAAACTCCTTTTATCAGTATTCATGGTAGTAGCTATGGATAACATGCTCTTCACTGGTTTTTCCATAGGAATTAGACTGATCAAGGTTCTTCCATAAGCAAATCTTTCCCCTTCTCCAATCCTTTTAATAGCAGCCTCATCGCAGGCCAGCTCACAATCCTGACGGGATATATAAGCAGCTAGCCATACCAAGGGATTAAACCAATAAACAGCTAAAAGAATATTTCTAACTAAAGCCCAAAAATGATCAAAATTATAATAATGTGAAAGCTCATGGGCAATTACATGACTCATTTCCTCAGGACTCTCCACAAGGCTAGGAATAATATAAATTCCCGTTCCCTTAAAGCCCCAGAATAAGCAGGGAGAGCTTATAGCATCAGAAGTATATATAGGTAGCCTGCTACTATGAACCTCTACTTCTTTTCGGCTCTTAATTAGCTTTCTCGCAAAAAATACATTAGAAGCAACCATGTATAAAGCAATTGTAATTATCCCTAAATACCAAATATATTTAATAATTATTGAATAAGAAAGCTCATCACTATCATAAGTCAATTCCTCAATATAACTTCCCTCAGTTATATCAGCTTCACTCTCTGTAGTTTGTGGCTCTTTAGTTGAAGCCTCTTTGTTATAGTCAGTAGCTATAATAACCTCCTCAGGCAGGCTAACATAATTCATTATGCTCACAGGACTATCAATAAACGAAAAAGGCAATATTAACCTGATTACCACCAGAAGCCACAGAGCATACTGAAGCTTAAGTGTAAGCCTTCCTTTAAAAGCTCTTCTTATAAATAAAACGATTATAATCAACAGAGAGGATGTTATTATTACCTCACCCATTATTTTTCCTCCTCAGCCTTTCTCAATATTTCATATAGCTCCTCTATTTCTCCTTTGGATAAAGCCTTTTTATCCACCATGGTGTTCATCATCAGTCCTATATTTCCTCTAAAAACCCTTTGAAGAAAGCTTTCTGCTTCCTGAAGCTGTGCTTCCTCCTCTTGAATTTTCGGATAATAAAGCTTTGCTCTCTTCCCCTCCTGATAACTCACCGCCTGCTTATCCACCATTCTATTCAGAAAGCTTATCACCGTATGCTTAGTCCATCCAGTCTCCTCCCTAAGCTCTGCTGTAAGCTCAGTAATAGTCTTAGGAGAACTCTCCCACAGCCTCACCATTATCCTCCACTCAGCATCAGAAAGTTTAATCATAAAATCCCTCCCTCAAAGGTAATCATCTGTCTACCTAAATAATACCAAAATCCTTCCAACAGCACAAGATAATTTTCAGAATTTTTTAACTTATTTTCAGCTAGAATTACCATATCCTTATAGAGCACATCCAAAAATAGGATTTTAATTTTATATTAAACCTCTATGAAGCTTATTGAATAGAGGCGGCAGTTATGGTTTAATATAACTACAGCATACAGGTGCTTAAGCTCCTAAGCTGTAGAAACGGAGGAGGATTTTATGGAAAACAACATTAATGAATTGTATGATGAAGCATATGATAAGTCCAACAAAGAGCTTCTTGACAAAGAAAAGAAAGACATGGAAAAGAAGCAGCCTTCAGATGTAAAAGAAAAAAATCAAACCTCTGAAGAGTCAGAAGAAGATAAAAAAAAAGACTCTGGGAACTAGTACTTGATAAACAAACTAAGGTATGCTTATGCAAGGCTATTCCTAGAAGTAAAATTAAGGATGCAATCTCACGAGGCGCCAACACCGTAGAAAAGGTTCAAGCCATGACTGGAGCCGGGTCCGGCGGCTGCTGCGGCCGAAGATGCACCCCCAAAATTCAGGACCTTATAGATAAGCAACTTAATAATCTATAAAAAAAGGGTAAAGAAAGATCCCATCTTTCTCTACCCTTTTACTTATTTGCTCTAATCTTTTGCCTTCTATCTTTTGCTCTTGCTTCTGTCTTTTGCTTTTATCTCTTGTCTTTTGCTCTTGTCTTTTGCTTTTATCTTTTACCTATTAGCTCCCAGCCTAATACTCTCACTATTAGCGCAGCTAATAATTTACCTCTTCTCTCTGTTTCTATCTTTTTCTCTTCAACTCTTAGCCCTTAGCTCTTACTTCTTACCTCCTCTTCTGCTCTTATATCTTATCTATTCTCTATTCTCTATTCTCTCTTCTCTGCTCTTTGCTCTTTATTCTCTTCTCCCTTCTCTATTCTCTATTCTCTATTCTCTATTTTTTAACCGCTGTAAACTTAACACCATTAGCTACCGCATATCTCTCCGCTTCCGTTCCCTTATATCCCTTAATCTCAAAACCATTAACCTTCTCATATCCAGAAGCTTCCTTATCAGCTACAGTAGTTGTTCCTTTATTGAGCTCATTAACAGCACCAGCATTAGATTTCTTGTCTTCTCCCTTTAGAACTTCAGTAAGGGGCTTTCTCTCCTTGCTATTTTCTAAAGCCTTTTCTCCTATACTGCTGTAATCCACCTGATCTACCTCTGCTACCTCTTCAGAAGCTTGTCCATCTTCTAGTGTAGCAGCTTCACTAACAGGTGCTAGATAATATCCGTCCTTATTCCATGCATAGTCTAAAGCAGCTACTGCAGCAATTTCACTGCTTAAGCTATATCTTGAGGAGGTGCCTGTACCGTGTGCATAGTCTATATAAGGATTGAATAGCTCTACCATGGTTTCAAAGCCTGTAGTGTCCCATACCATGAAGGTATTTCCATTCTCACCCTGTACATAGTCTATAACATAAGGTGCTGAATAGTATATAGCTTCATAGGTTTCATAAGGCATAATGCCATTGGTATACAGCTGTCCTGCATAACTTATTATATCGTAGATGTCTAAGCCTATTGTAGCTGGATTTCCATTTTTATCAGCAAGCACTGTATATAGGTTCACTCCTTGTACTGCCCTATTATCAGATGCAGCTAGAATAATAGCCTGCTCTTCACCATTTTCATAATAATCCATACCCTTAAGGACTGGGGCTGTCTTATCCACATAAAAATCATAGGTTAAAGCATTTACTACATCCCCTTCACCAGCCTTACCACTCAAAGTCATCTTATAGCTTCCTTCTGGAAGGGTTGTCCCATTAAAATCACCCATTAAATACTCATAGTCGAAGAGGGATGTTATATATCCTCCGGTAATATAGTAGTAGGATTTAGTTTCTTCTCCTCCATAGTAATAATTATGGCTTTCTACCACATTACCCTGGCCATCGCTGATAGTATATTTAAGCTCTCTTCCATTTCTTAATAGACCAGTTTCGGAAGATAACCAAGTATCACTATTAATACCATATCTATTTCTTACATAATCACTGCTGTAGGCTATATTTTCTTTATCAAATTCACCAGTGAAGTAGTTGCTTCCAAGTGTTTCTGCGTAAGTAGGACTGTTATTATAGCTAAACATCCCCTTAACATCAGATGTATAATAATAGGAAGGCTCATCATCATAGATAGTTCTATCAAATAATTCAAGGCTATCCCAGTCACCATAGTAGCCTAAGAATGGCAGTGCTAAATCTTCTCCCATACCTTCTTCAAGCTCAACAAAGCCTTCCACAAAGAATCCATTCTTAAAGTACTCTAAGAATTCATTCTTAGTATTCTCTGTTAGCTCAACCTTTACCTTTACTTCAATCTTTTCCTTTGGCATTACTATTATTTTTTCTTCTGTCTCCCTATCACCCTTATAACCTATAGAATATTCTTCTATGGTAGTAACAGTTTTAGGAACTGTTAAATTCTTAATACCTGTATTCAGGAAGGCGTAAGCTTTAATAGTTTTTAAGGTATCAGGCAGAGTAACCTCTGTAATATCAGTTCTCCCAGCAAAGGCTCCTTCTCCTATGGAGGTTACCTTATAGCCTTCTACAGTCTTTGGTATATTTACCTTTCCACCCTTACCGCTATAGCCAATAATTTCAGCTTCCTTAGTTTTATTATTAAGAATATACTGGAACTTATCTTTTGAAGAACCTTTTGATTTCGACCATTCAATTTCTACAGCTACTTCTTCCTCTCCAGCTTCTGTTGAGAAGGTATAGCTTTGAAGATAGTTATATACATTTCCTTTATAATCCAAAGGATAATCCGTCTGCGCTTGTACCTTTGGTGTGTAAACCTTCATTTCCTTAGAAAAATTCTCTATTATGAAGGAGAACTCATAGCTTCCGGTTGTATTATCACCAAGCTCTGCCTTAGGTCTTTCCTTATTGCCTACATATAGATAAGCATCAGCATTAATAGCATTATCTAAATCTATCATTCCAGCTCCCTGCTTACGAGGAGAATAATTATCTACGTTACCATCACCATAGTTCCATTCTACTACTGGAGATGAGGTACTCATAAGAAGGTTATTTATAAATTTCATCTTTTCAACACTCTTAAGCCTTGGGAATTCTTCATTCACATACTGCTTAAGCACTGCAGCTGCTCCAGCCATCTGAGGGGCTGCCATGGAAGTACCACTATTAGAGCTATAGCCTCCACCAATAACTGCTGAATACACCTGTCCACCGGGAGCTGTTATTTCAGGCTTAATAGAAAGATCTGGTGCAGTTCCCCAGGAGGAAAAGCCACTCATCTTACCAGCCTCAGGATTAACAAACTCACCTGGCTTCTCACCTATTAGAATAGTTTTATTAGCAGCAGCTAACAAAGTATTTCCTTCCTCTAAGGTTATAGATACGGCAGGTACATAATAATTATCCACACTCATGGATATAGCTCCAGCAGCATTATTAAAGATAATAACAGCTGCCGCTCCTCCATCATAGGCATTTTTAACCTTTTCCGAAAAGCTTATGGAGCCTCTTTCAATTAATGCAACCCTTCCTGTTAATTGTACAGAAGCAATCTCTTCCGGTGTTCCTAGTCCTGCATAAACAAATTCGTAAGAATTTCCCGCAAGGGATGTTAGCTTTTTCTCCTGTGGAGCATTATCTGTATAGCCATAATCCTTACCTTCAACGGTAAAATAGGTAGAAGTGATTACTAGATTTTCTATGCTAGCTACAGATAAAGAGCTTCCATAGGTTGAAGGTGAGCCTACCACTCCATAATCAGTGGTAGCTGCATGAGGCAATCCAGCCTCAGTAATACTATAACCTTGATGATATGAATTCCCAGCAGAGACCATGAGATTAACTCCAGCCTTTGCTATACGCTCATATAATTCTCTAGTAGCTTCCACAGAGCTTTCTGTAAAGCCTGAAGCAGAGCCTAGGCTCATATTTATTACATCAGCTCCTAGAATAACTGCGTCTTCAAGAGCTGCTGTAATATCCGCATCATAGGCACCTCCATCATTATCAGCAAATACCTTCATAGCCATTAGCTGTGCGTCTGGTGCTATTCCTTTGAAATCATTTCCGTTGTTTCCCACTGCCGTTCCCGATACGTGAGTTCCATGATCCTCTACAGGATATACATCTGGGTCTTTATCTGCATAATCATAAGAAAAAATAACCTTAGAGCTCTTAACTACTCCATCAGTTCCGCTATTAAGCGATTCCTTATTTTTGTCTATAAGATGCTTCATCCTATCTGTTGAATACTTTACTTTTGTTGGGGCCTTTGAAAAAGCTTCATGATTATAATCCAGACCTGTATCTAAAACAGCTACCACCGTACCCTTTCCCGTATAGCCTGTTTCATTTACTAAATCTGCACCAATCATTTCCCTGCTCGTAGCCATGTTGGTTTCGCTGCTCTTCTCAGTAATAGGCACATCGTATTTCCCCGATACATAAGCTCTCTTTACATCCTCCAGCTTCTCAATGGTAGGTATATCCTTATACTGCACCTTAACAGTAAAACCATTCATAAGAGCAGTATAGCTGTAGCTATCCTCAAAGGAAGCCTTCTTAACAGACTTAGAAAGCTTGTCCTTAACTTTCTTTTGTTTTTCCTTCATTTTACTCCTGACCTGCTTTCCCTCTTCAGTCGCTGCATAGTCAGAAATATCTTCTCCAGACTTGTCTAGTAACGTTTCTCCCTGAAGCTCAACAACCACCAAAACCTCTTCCTCTGGAGCATAGGTATCTTCTACTATAGAGCTTTTAAGCTTCTCTAGGGCCTTTTCCTGAGCTGTAACCTGAAGCTTTGTGAGTCCCTCTGCCTTTTTTAAACCATTAGCTCCTTCAGGAACTCCCAAGGCTTCATAAGGCTGGATAATAATACCAGATATAAAAACAAGAATAGTCAGCCACGTGTAAAACCTTTTTTTCACTACAATACCTCCTTTTAGTAACTATTGAAACTTTTTACTGTTTACTTAATTTAAAACTAATTTTTTCAGAATGTCTATACTATTTTTTGAATATTCACAAGTTTTGTAAAATTGTAATATAAAATTATCATTTTTTTAGAAGATGTTATGAAAAAATACTAATAACAAAAAAAATAAGCAAATTCCTTAGGTAATTACTCAAGAAACTTGCTTATTATTATATTTTTGTTAACTTTTAACTTCCTCAAAGAAAGGTCTGAGACTATCTGCAAAGGACCAGCATAATGGGCTTTTAGGAAAACCTCTTAAAAGCTTATCCCCTACAGTATACACCTTATCAATCTTTCCAATATCATATCTCATAAAGGAGACTATCTCATCGGCACCCTTCATGTGATATTTTTTTAGTGAGGAGATGCAGGAGCCCCAGGCCAAAATTATCTTCTCTGATTCCGTTATAAGCTCTTTAATCAGCTGGTAATTATCAAAACTTTTATCCTTATAAATGAGAGTCTGGTCTATACCTAATATATAATCAGGTCCCTTTTCATAAAGCTTATCCATTACATACTTTATTTTGGAGCTGCATACAGGAAATAGGCTGGTAATATATATTTCTCCTATCTCCATAAGCTCTCTGCTTTCTTTTATATATCTTAAAATTCTATGGAGCTTCCTATCACAATAGAGCTCATCGGCTGTCCCCATGCTGTCCATAATTATTAGGAGCTTCTCACTTCCCCTATTCTTGAGCTCCAGCCTTAAAAGATATTTTCTTTCTCGTTCCTCATCAGCGATAACAGCTATAGTATGCTTTTCAACAAATCGTGGATATCTGTAATGCACCATATTTTTGACTCCCTAGCTTTGATTATAAAGACTTATTAATACATATTTATCCCAGGGAGCTTATATTACAATTAATTTTTAGAAGCTGCTATTTTTTCAGCTAATTCATTTAGATATTCCCATCTTCCATACTTTATTTCAAGTAAAGCTTCCTTCTCTTCCTTCTCAGTAAGAAGCTCCTGAAGCCTTTCAAAGTTAGTGGAATTCTTCTCTACAGCTTCCT
Source organism: Alloiococcus sp. CFN-8 (assembly GCF_049943125.1). GTDB lineage: Bacteria > Bacillota > Clostridia > Clostridiales > Clostridiaceae > JAEXZL01. Next base: position 2,176,738 of record NZ_CP188040.1, on the reverse strand, counting down.
CAAGGTTAGATATCTCCTCTTCTAAAGCAGCAATAACCCCATCAATCTCTTCGAATTCCTTCTGTTCCTTATAGGTAAACTTTAAGGGCTTATCTTTTTTCTTTTCTTCCGAAGGCTGACTCTTCTTTTTACTATCTTCCTGTCTTTCCTGAAGCTTTCTCTCCTGCTCCTCTATAAGCTTCTCCTGATAGAAATCCTCATAGCTTCCATAGAAGACATTAACCCTACCCTGACCTTCAAAGGAGAAAATCTTATTGCATATTCTATCCATAAAGTATCTATCGTGGGATACAACCATAACTGCACCCTTGAAGCCATCTAAGTAATCCTCAAGTATCTTAAGGGTCTCTATATCCAGATCATTGGAGGGCTCATCTAAAAGAAGCACATTAGGAGCCTTCATCAATATCCTAAGGAGATAAAGCCTTCTTTTCTCTCCTCCCGATAGCTTTCCTATAGGAGTCCACTGCATGGTAGAGTCAAATAAAAATCTTTCGCATAAGGAGGAGGCAGATATTTTCTCGCTATCGGAAACCTGTATGTATTCTGCCTCTTCTCTAACGTATTCAATGACCCTCATCTCCTCATCCATATGAGAGGTTTCTTGAGAAAAATATGCTAGCTTAACAGTCTCTCCTATATCTATATGGCCAGCATCAGCCTTTAGCTCACCTGCAACCAGCTTCATAAAGGTAGATTTACCTACTCCATTAGGTCCTACGATAGCAATCCTATCGTCCCTTAATAGGGTATAGGTGAAATTATCTAAAAGCTTCTTTCCTCCCATTTCCTTTGAAAGACCTTCTATTTCAACCACCTTTCTTCCCAGACGGGAGCTTAAGGAGCTCATTTCTACATCCTGGGGCTTCTCTATTACTTCTTTCCCAGATAGCTCATCAAAGCGCTGAAGCCTTGCTTTCTGCTTTGTAGTCCTTGCTTTAGCTCCTCTTCTCACCCAGGCTAGCTCTTTTCTCAAAAGGTTCTGCCTCTTATCCTCCATGGCTGCTTCCAGCTGTTCTCTTTCTATCTTTTTTTCTAGGAATACTGTGTAGTTGCCTTCATAGCTATAAAGACCACCACTGTAGAGCTCAACAATTCTATTTGCTATTCTATCTAAAAAATATCTATCATGGGTCACCATGAGCAGTGCTCCCTTGCGACTGTTTAAATAGCTCTCCAGCCACTCAATAGTATCATTGTCCATGTGGTTTGTAGGCTCATCCAGTATAAGAAGCTCGCAGGGAGTTATTAGAGCAGAGGCCAAGGCTACTCTCTTTCTCTGTCCTCCAGAGAGAGTGCCCATTTTCGCCTTAAACTCCGTTATCCCAAGCTTTGTAAGAAGGCTTTTACCTTCACTTTCCAGATCCCAAAGGCCTTGATTATCTATCTGTCCCTGTAGTCTTAATAGTCTTTTATTAAGAGCCTCCTGCTCTTCTATAGCTACCTCTTCTAAGGCTTCTAAAACCTCCTCATATTCTCTTATAAGAGTTAGCTCTGGAGAGCTTCCCTTAAAGAGCTGCTGAAGAACCGTGGCCGTCTCCTCATAGGGAGGATCCTGAGATAGATACTCTACCCTGGCATTGTTTGTCTTTATCATGGTACCGCTGTCACTGGTCTCTAGACCTGCAATTATTTTTAGTAGGGTAGACTTTCCCGTTCCGTTTACTCCTATAACTCCAATTTTATCCCCTTCATTTATGCCTAAAGATATATTATCTATTAAAGTCTTTTCACTGTAGCTTTTGCTTATATTTTCAAGAGAAATTATATTCATATAAATTCCTTCCTTTGTAAATGTGTTTTTTACTACTAACATATTAGCATAAAAGTTATCAAAGGTCATTGTCCTAAGCTACTTACTTCTAAAATTAAATAAATTTTGCAATAAATGTTTTAAGAATAAAAAACATCTTTGTGATTAAACTATAGGTAAGTAATGACCACAGGTTTTTAAGAGAGGAGAAGTTACTATGCCCTGGACAAAATTAAAGGAAATGGAGCTCTATGACAAGCTAGAGAACCATCTTAAAGCTGTTCCAGAAAAGGACAGCGCTATAGTAGAGGATATAATAACCGATACAGATAAGCTTCAAGCTGTTAAAGAAGCCCTCCACGAAGGCTTAGACAGCAGACTAATATCAGAAAAGCTTCACGTTTCTGTAGATCAGGTTGATATAATTAAGGATATGTTAGGCAAGCTCTAAATAATAAAGCGGGCAGAACTCTAAAACTGAGTTCTGCCCGCTTATTTAAAGATTAAAAATATCCTTTAATTCAGAGTAATTCTCATGGGTCAATAGGGCATCCATTTCTGTATCCTTAAACTTTACCACATAGGTCCATCGACCATAGGGATAAATCTTGTTAATTTTAGATACATTGATTATATAGGATTTATGGCTTCTCATAAACTTAGTCATGTCTAGCTTCTCTTGAATATCCCCTAAAGAGTCAGAGGTGGATATTCTTTCATTAGAGGTATATATTACTGTAGACTTCTCTTCCCTCTGAATAAGGATAATTTCAGAGGGATCTATCAAGGTTATACCCTCTTTATTTTTTATGGCCAGCTTATCTAAAGCAATGGAAGCCTTAGATTTTTCTATTACCTTAACCTCTCTCTTTTCCTCGGTGATATCCTTGATGCGGTTTAGAGTATTTAGAATTCTTTCTATCTTAAAGGGTTTAATGATATAGTCAAAGGCATAAAGCTCAAAGGCACGAGGCATGTATTCATTATGCCCCGTAGCAAAAATTACCATCGTTTTAGGGTTTATCGAAAGCATCTCCTCGGCACATTCAACTCCAGAGCTTCCCTGAAGCTCAATATCCAAGAAAACCACCTGCGGTCTTTGAGCATAGAAGAGCTTCAAGGCTTCTTCTGTACTCGCAGCTCCTCCAATAACCTCAAAACCCTTAAGCTTCTCAACAGTCTTTTCTATAACAAGCCTCATTCCAGGCTCATCATCTACAATAAGCACCTTTAAAGGCATCAAGGCTTTCTCCTTAGATAGTTTCTCCTGGATTTCTCCCTTTTAGCAACAGGCTTATTTAAAACTTCACTGAGTACAAACGCTCTTTGAAGCCTGCTGCTAGTTAAATCCTCTAAAAGCCCATCAATATAACCCTTTTCCTGTGTTTCATTATCCCTTGCACTTTTATCGTAATTTCTCATGGAATATCAGCTCCTATATGGAATCCTTTGGCTTATTATCCTTCTCATTTTGAATCATTTGCTTTGGCTTGCCTGAATTTGATATCGATTGTCTCATATCTGTATCAGCCATAACATTTCTCATATCATAATAATCCATAACTCCAAGCTTTCCTTCTCTTAAGGCATGAGCCATAGCCTTTGGCACCTCTGCCTCTGCTGCTACAACCTCTGCTCTCATTTCCTGTTCTTTAGCTACAGCCATGGCTCTTCTTTCCTCAGCCTTAGCCTGAGCTATCTTCTTGTCAGCTTCAGCCTGCTGAGTTTGAAGCTGGGCACCTATATTTCTTCCTACATCTACGTCAGCTATATCTATGGAGAGAATCTCAAAGGCTGAACCTGCGTCTAAGCCCTTAGCAAGTACTGTCTGTGATATCTTATCAGGATTTTCCAAGACTTCTTTATGTGCAGCAGCGCTACCAACAGTTGTTACAATACCTTCACCTACTCTTGCAAGTATAGTGGTTTCACCAGCACCACCTACAAGTCTTTCAAGGTTTGCTCTAACAGTTACCCTAGCTTTAACTAAAAGCTCTATGCCATCCTTTGCTACCGCTGATACATTAGGAGTCTCAATAACCTTAGGATTAACGCTCATTTTAACTGCTTCTAATACATCTCTACCAGCAAGGTCAATAGCTGCAGCCTTTTCGAAATGAAGATCGATAGAAGCTCTCTGTGCTGCAATAAGTGCATCCGTAACCTTATCAACATTACCACCAGCAAGATAGTGGGCTTCCAGCTGATTGGCATTCACATCCATACCTGCCTTATTTGCCTTGATTAAAGGAAGAATAATTCTAGAAGGTACAACTCTACGAAGTCTCATACCTATAAGATTGAATATACTAACCTTTACTCCTGCTGCTAGAGCTGAAATCCAAAGACCCAAGGGAACAAAGCTCATAAACATAGAAAAAACAAAGATAACTACAACAGCAACAATAATAATACTAACTAAACCTTCCATGCCATTCATAACAATTTAACCCCTTTCATATTAACCTAATTATTATTCCTTATTTTTTGAACAATAATCTTACTACCATTTACTTTAAATATCTTAATAGGAGAACCTGCTAAGATATATTCTCCATCGGAGGTCACATCAAGCTTTAAGCCGTCAATATCAGCCCTTCCTGCGGGTCTTAAATCCGTAAGAGCAGTTCCTTCTTTATCTATAAAATATTCTAGATCAGCTGAGCTTATGAAGCCCTTTTCTTTAGTTTGCTCATCATTTAGTACTAGGGTCTTTTTCATTTTCCCCTTAGAAAGAGACATTAATACCACTGCAAAGAGTATACTTAAAATCACCAGGACTATCAGCATATATATAATACCTTCAACGATATTATCTGCAGCAAATATCACCGCAAGAATGAGACATATGGCACCAGTTATACCTGCAACCCCGAAGCCTGGTATGAACATTTCAATGGTTACTAGAACTAAGCCTGCAATAAAGAGCACCATGGCAATGGTACTTACTCCAGTAAAAAAAGCTATCCAATCCACTATTTCCACCTCCTATATTCACTTACTATAATACAAGTATAGCTTGATCAATAGATAGATATAATAGATATTCTCCCATTTATACATTTAAGAAGCTGAAATGTCATTTTTACTGAGTATTCCTGGGAAGAAATACATTAAACTCCGTGTGCCCCGCATCAGAAATTACCTTCAGCTTACCCTTATAATTATCTAGCAGCTCCTTTACAATGTAAAGTCCCATACCTTCTCCCTTATTCCCTTTAGTGGTAAAGCCTTCTTTAAATATATCATCAATTATTTCCCCGGGAATTTTCGGTCCATTATTAACTATTGAAAAACCAAAGCCTGCCATGTCCTCATTAATTTCTAGATAGAGCTTTTTATCTGCTTTAATTTCCTCTAGGGCATAGATAGAATTATCCAGTATATTTCCGAGGATTCTGCAAAGCTCCCAGGAGGTAATAGGCAGCTCCTTAAGCTCCGAGGTTATGGAAAGCTCCATATCTATGTGCTTCTCCTCAGCGATAGCCAGCTTAGCCTGAAGAAGTGCATTAACTGCAGGCTCTGAGGTCTTCAATGCCTTATTAACCTTAATGATATCCTTGTACACAGGCTCCATGTATTTTAAGGCCTCCTCAGGCTCCTTAAGCTCTAAAAGCCCATAAACCACCTGAATATGATTTAAATAATCGTGTCTCTGTGCTCTTATGGTTTTGTTGAGCTCCCGAAGCTGATTAATGGTATCTACCATCCCCTGCTTCTCTCCACGGTTATACATAATAAAATATAGGCTTGCTATAGAGCAAGCGCTGTTAATAGCCAGGCTTAGAGCTAAAATATACAGCAGTACACTGAAGCTTTTTAAATTCTCAGGGGAACCACTGTTAATGATTAATAAAAGGATAAGGGCAATCTGAAGTACATTTACTCCCAATGAGCCAATGATTATTTTTCTTCCTATGTCTATGTCAACCTTCTTCATATAATCTCCTCTTTAATAATAAAAATAGTTCTAAATAGTCTACTTCTTATCAGGGCAAAATAAAATCTCATAATAAAATTATAACATAGTAGTATGGCAATTAAGCAGATAATTCCATTAAGCTCCAATATATTTATATAAATAGACAAAGCAGAGCAATTACAAATTTCTTTGTTTGCTCTGCTTTCTTATTCTTTAAGCACTATGCCAGTAAAGCCCTATCATCATCAAAGACCCTTCCGCTGGTTCTTTCAAAGTTATGGAGAAGCTCCTCCACCGTAAGCTTTCTCTTCTGTTCTCCTTTTATATCTAGAATTATCTTACCCTCATCCATCATGATAAGCCTGTTACCATAGGCAATGGCATCATGCATATTATGAGTTATCATAAGAGTAGTAAGCTTATTTTCCTCCACTATCTTCTGAGATATTTCTAGAACCTTGGAGGCTGTTTTAGGATCTAAGGCAGCGGTATGCTCATCCAGAAGGAGAAGCTTCGGTTTTTTTAAGGTCGCCATCAATAGGGTTAGTGCCTGTCTCTGCCCACCGGACAGGAGGCCTACCTTTGTGGTTAATCTATCCTCTAGGCCTAAGTCCAAGGACTTTAAAAGATTCTTATAAAGCTCCCTTTCCTTCTTAGATATCCCCCAGCGAAGGGTACGGGCCCCCCCTCTTCTATAAGCCAGAGCAAGATTTTCTTCAATCCACATATCCGCTGCACTGCCCAGCATGGGGTCCTGAAAGACCCTTCCTAGAAGCTTTGCCCTCTTATATTCAGGAAGTCCTGTTACCTCCTGCTCTCCAATAGTTATTTTTCCACTGTCTACATAAAAGGTACCTGCTACAGCATTAAGAAGGGTGGATTTTCCTGCTCCATTGCCTCCGATAACCGTTACGAAGTCTCCTGCTGACAGAGTAAGATTTACTCCCTGAAGAGCTATCCTTTCATTTATTGTACCACCATTAAAGGTCTTGCAAATATCTGTTAGCTTAAGCATTACTCCTTCCCTCCCTTCTTATATTTAATGCTAGCCTTCCTTTATAATTACTCTTGATATAAGGTATAGACAAAAATACTGCTACGGTCACTGCTGAGAAGAGCTTCAGATCTTGTGTCGAAAGCCCCAGCCAAAGAACAACTGCTATTACAATATAATAGATAATTGACCCTATAGCCGCAGAGGTTAGCTTTACAGCAAAGCTTCTCCTTGCACCTATGATGACCTCTCCGATTATTATGGAAGCTAGACCAATAACAATTGCACCACGCCCCATATTGATATCAGCATTGCCCTGATATTGTGCATATAAGCCACCAGAAAGTCCTACTAAACCATTGGAAAGGGTTAATCCTAAAACCTTAATTACATTAGTGTTTATTCCCTGAGCTCTAGACATATTGGGATTGTTTCCTGTAGCTCTTAAGGCAGAACCAAGCTCAGTTCCAAAGAACCAGTACATCAATGCTACTAGAGCAGCTACAAAAATAACACCTATGATTATAGATTTGTTATTATATCTTATACTCACCAGAAGATCATATTCTGTTACACTGACGGTTATATTTGCCTTTCCCATTATTCTCATGTTAATGGAGTATAAGGCAAGCTGTGTTAATATTCCAGATAAAATAGCTGGTATACCAAGAGCTGTATGGAGAATTCCTGTTATAGCTCCTGCTGCCATTCCAGCTAAGGCAGCAAATATAATAGCTATCCATGGGCTCACACCATTTATTATACATATAGCCGCTACTGCACCTCCGGTACATAGGCTTCCATCCACCGTAAGGTCTGCATAATCTAGCAGCTTGTAGCTAATATATAATCCTAAGGCCATTATTCCCCAGATAAGACCCTGAGCTATGGAACCGGGTAATGAGTTTAATAGTGCAGTTACGTTCATATTAATTCCTCCAAATTTAGTTCTTTATTTAAGAGAATCAGGAATGGTAATTCCTAGCTCCCCTGCTATTTCTTCATTTATATAAAGCTTTAGATTGCTTGTATCAAAATGGAATATAGGCATTTCTCCTGGATTCTTTCCATTAACCAGGATGTCATGAGCCATAAGTCCTGCTTCATAGCCTAAGTCATAGTAGTCTATAGAGTAGGTTGCAAGACCTCCAACCTCAGCCATGCTCTGCTCTCCCGTTATAACAGGCTTGCCCGCAGGTACTGTAACATTTTTTATTATTTCCATATTAGATGCTACTAGGTTATCTGTTGGCTCATAAAAGGCATCTACCTCAGCGGTTGCTGCAGTTACAACAGATTGTAGCTCATTAGAATCGGCAGCGGTATACTGCTTAACGGTGTAGCCCTTAGCTTCAAAGGCAGCCTGAGCTTCATCGGCCTGAATCTTTGAGTTTTCCTCAGAGGAGGAATAAACTATACCTACCGTCTTAACCTCAGGAGCAAGCTCTCCCATTAGTTCTACCTGAACTTCCACGGGGTTGTTATCAGAAGCTCCTGTTAGGTTTTCACCAGGTTTTTCATCGGAGGCTACGAGACCTGATTCAACATAATCTGTAACGGAGGTACCTACTATAGGAATCTCAGAGGTAGCCTCACGAGCTGCCTTAACAGCATTTGTAGCATTTGCCATGATTAAATCAACACCATCGTTAACAAATTTGGTTACTATGGTAGCTGCATTGGTCTGTTCTCCCTGAGCATTTTGGAAGTCAAATTCTACCTTATCACCAAGCTTTTCCTTTAGAGCATCTTGAAATCCTTCTGTAGCAGAGTCTAAGGCATTGTGCTCTACTAGCTGAACTATTCCTACGGTATAGGTACCGTCCTTCTTACCACCACTTTGTGAGCATCCGGCTATAACTGTTGGTACTATTAGAGACAGTGCAATTGCTGTTATATTTTTTAATCTTTTCATTTTTACCACTCCTTTTTTATATATAAAGTACAAAATAAATATATTTAGTTATAAAAAAACGCCCCTGTACAACTACAGGGACGGCTGAATAACCGTGTTACCACCTTGCTTCATCTATACCCTTCCGGAGATAGACCTTAATAAACAACAACTATTGTTCCGCGATATAACGGTCGCTCCCGTCACAGCCTACTATAACCTTTCAGTGTGCAGCTACCAAAAAGAACTTCAAACCTTTACTCACTACTGCCTCACACCAGCCGGCAGCTCTCTGAAAGCTTTCAAAGCCATACTTTTTCTTGGTCATTGCTTTATTTATTGATTATTTTACTCGCCATCACAAAATGTGTCAAGAATATTATTAATTATTTAAATTTTTCAGAATTATCCACAGGACGGTACGTTTACATTTTCCTATTTTGCTCATTAAATTTACCACTTTAGCAATTAAAAGTAAACTTTCTATGTATTTCTGGTGAATAAAAAGTTTTCCATGAGGGATAAATTATAGAAAGCTATATACTTATTTTTATTTATGCTATAATTTTTACAGGATTTTTCAATAACAAAGGAGAGGATTATATGTCCTGCAAATTTTATTTATATAGTGGAAAAGGAAAGAATCTCAAGGAAGGCCATCCTTGGGTTTATACTGATGAAATAGATGGCTATGATGGTGAATATACTAATGGGGATATCGTTGAGGTTTATAGTGCTAAGGAGGAATTCTTAGGTAAGGGCTATATCAATGATGCTTCAAAGATGACCATAAGAATAATGACAAGGGATATTAACGAGGAAATAAATATAGATTTCTTTAGGAAACGCTTCAGGGAAGCCTGGAGCTACAGACAGGATGTTATTGACACCTCTAGCTGCCGCTTTATCTTCGGAGAAGCAGATTTTCTTCCTGGGCTCACTATAGATAAGTATGAGGATTATTATGTGATTCAGATATCCACCTTAGGGATGGATAGATATAGGGAGTTAATTGTTAAGCTTCTTGTGGAGGAATATGGAGCAAAGGGAGTTTATGAAAGAAGCGATATAGGTACCCGTGAGCTGGAGGGGCTAGAGCAGAGAAAAGGCTTCCTTACAGAGCCTTTTGATACAAATGTGATTATCACAGAAAACGGAGTAAAGTATCTTGTAGACCTGGCAGAAGGACAAAAGACCGGCTTCTTCCTGGATCAAAAGGAAAACAGAAAAGCTATCCATAAAATCTGCAAGGATAAGACAGTCTTGGACTGCTTCACCCACACCGGCTCCTTTGCTTTAAATGCTGGAATAGCTGGAGCTAAATCTGTTCTAGGTGTAGATGTGTCACAGCATGCTGTGGACTGGGCTACTAAAAATGCAGAGCTAAACAACCTTCAGGATACGGTAAAATTTGAAAAACACAACGCCTTCGATGTTCTTCCTCTATGGGCTCGTGAAGGTAGAGAGTTTGATGTAGTTATTTTAGATCCCCCAGCCTTCACCAAGTCTCGTGATACCATAATGGGTGCAAAAAGAGGCTATAAGGAAATTAACCTTAGAGGAATAAAGATGGTGAAAAAAGGTGGCTATCTCATCACCTGCTCCTGCTCCCACTACATGAAGGAGGACCTTCTTCGCCAGACCATAGCAGCAGCAGCAAAGGATGCAAAAAGACAGCTTAGACAAGTGGAATTTAGAACTCAATCCTCAGATCATCCAATACTCTGGGGTTCTGATGAGTCTTATTACTTAAAATTCTTCATTTTCCAGGTGATATAATATAAACCTAGTAGTATGTGCTTAACCCACATATTACTAGGTTCATTTTTTATTTTTATTGTGGTAGTGATAATAAATATCCTCTATAATAGTTCTGTTAACAGAGAAAATAAAATATAAAAGGAGATTTATCATGAGAAGAAAAGCAAAAAAACTTCTGTTACTTCTTGCTTTCACAGCCTTCTTCCTTAATATATCATCACTAAGAAGTGCTACGGCTCTAGAGCCTAAGGATAATTCTTGGAGTAACAGCTATATGGCAGCTACTGAAGAAATTTCTACAGTCTCTATACCTAAACCACATGATTCCCTTCAATTAGGTATTTATCTTTTCTCTATGTCAGCGAGCTTTGTAGCTATTTTAGCTTTAAGGAAAAAAATATAAATAAATAGGGTTCCAGAGCTTAATTAGCTTGGAACCTTTTATTATATAAATAGCTTCATGACTTTAATATCTTGTAATTATTTTTTTAATTTCCTCCAGCTCTTTATCTAGAGAAAAGTTTTCTTCAATATAGCTTCTATATTCTTCAGAAGCATATTCTTCACTTTCTATCATTGCTACTGCCTCATCTATGGTGTTGAATAAATATTTTTTACCATAATGAGCCTTTAAACCCTCACAATTGTGAAGTATTGGCTTAATTCCACTACACATAGACTCTGCAGCAGCATAACAGAGACCTTCATCTATACTGGATATCACCATATAATCTATTCTTTTCAAAAAGTCTTTTTTGCCCTCTAGGTCCTTCCAGCCTTCAAAGACAAAGTTGTCCTGAAGATGATTTTCTTTTATGAAATACTTAATATACTCAAAGGTCCTTAAATCCTGAACCTTACCAGCTATATAAAGCTTATACCTTTCATCCCTGTTATGGAGCTCTCTAAAGATTTCTAGGGTTAAGGGAATATTCTTAACATAATTGATAAAACCCAAATAACCAAGGTTATACCCCTTCTTCTTCTTGTTCAAAGGATATTTATCACTATTAACCCCACAGTAAATTATATGGGTTCTTAGTCCTCCAAGCTTTATCCCTCTTATATTTTGTAAAAATAACCTTCTCCTATGAGGTGCTACCAGTATCAAATCATCGACCTTATTCCACTGGGGCAGCTTTATTAATTCACTATAAACCTCATAGCCATGAATCCTGCATATTATTTTTTTCTCCTCAGCTAAAGGATGCTTACTCCCATATTCCAAAAGCTCATCACACCACTCAAACCAGCATATATCAGCCCATTCCATTCCCTCAAAAATATGATTATAGGTAGTAGCTATTATTTTTCTAACCTCATATTCCTTAGATAACCCTTCAATTATTTCTCCCAAAAAACTATCTAACCCCTCCTTTACAAGAAAGGCAATTTTCTTTTTCTCTATACTGCCATTACTTTCCTCAAGTTTTGTTTTTATAACATTTTCCATTATTATCTCCTATTAAATATATAAAATTAACCTCATCAAAGAGTTTGATAGAAGTTTACATCAAGCTTAGTGAGGTTCTTATACATTTATATGAATAGTAAAGATGGAAAGCTACATATCATTAGGAACAAAACTTAAATAAGCTTCCCTATATAAAAATAAAGAGCCGGAAGCTTCCGACTCTTAAGGTTTAATTACTTTAATAATTGAAGAACGTTCTGTGGCTGTTGATTAGCCTGAGCAAGCATAGCCTGAGCAGCTTGGTTAAGGATGTTGTTCTTTGAGAAGTTCATCATTTCCTTAGCCATATCAACGTCTCTTATTCTTGATTCAGCTGCAGTTAAGTTTTCTGAAGCATTGTTTAAGTTAGCTATAGTATGCTCAAGTCTATTCTGGTTAGCACCAAGCTTGGAACGAGCTGCTGAAGTGCTAGCTATAGCCGCATCAACTAGAGCAAGATTAGCGTCATGAGTGCTAGGGGCTCCAGCAACTGGTGCAGTCGCAGGATTTACATCTACAGCACTAACTCCTAAATCTTCTGCACTAAATCCAAGCATAACATCGTTTCCATCAGCATCTTGAACAGGGTCTCCATCAGCATCTAATTTGTTACCTGAATTAATTGTTAGATCAAGAACCTGATTTGCATTAGCTCCAATCTGAATTTTTCCTTCATAATTGCCTTGTAAAAGACTCTTTCCATTGAATGCAGTTCTATTTGCTATTCCAGTTAATTCATCATTTAATTCATTTATTTCATCCTGTATTGCTTGTAAGTCTGTATCTTCTTGAGTTCCTTCATTACCGGATTGAACAACTAGTTCTCTCATTCTCTGAAGAATTGAGTGAGTTTCATTTAAAGCTCCTTCAGCAGTTTGGATTAATGATATACCATCTTGAGAGTTTCTTGAAGCCTGATCAAGACCTCTTATCTGTCCTCTCATTTTTTCAGAGATAGCAAGACCTGCTGCGTCATCTCCAGCTCTGTTTATTCTAAGACCAGATGAAAGCTTTTCCATAGCCTTACCAGAAGCTGTGTTGTTGATTCCCATATTTCTATGAGCATTCATAGCATTAAGATTGTGATTAATAATCATGATAAAATTCCTCCTTGAATTTTAATTCGGCATCCTTGCCTTTTAGATTTTTATAAGCTTAAGCTTACAAGTTTTACCTTGTACTTAATATTTCGAAGGATATTTTTTAAGCTTAAGAGAAACCTTCATATTTTTATAGCATTTTTTATTATTAATAATAAACTTATATAATAAATTAAAATATCTACATAATACGGCTCTTAAAAAGCAATATCTTATTATTAACACTATATATAACTTACAAAAAATACTCATGAATTAGTATCCATAGCTAGAAAGATTTACTCTCTACAAAATGATTATAAAAAATGATATTGATAATAAAAAAACTGACCTATTAACCTAATGGTCAATAAATCAGCTTAATTACTTAGTGATTACTATATTTAATTATCTTAATAACTGAAGAACGTTCTGTGGCTGTGTGTTAGCTTGTGCAAGCATAGCCTGAGCAGCTTGATTAAGGATGTTGTTCTTTGAGAAGTTCATCATTTCCTTAGCCATGTCAACGTCTCTTATTCTTGATTCTGCAGCGGTTAAGTTCTCTGAAGCATTGTTTAAGTTAGCTATAGTATGCTCAAGTCTATTCTGGTTAGCACCGAGCTTGGAACGAGCTGCTGAAGTGCTAGCTATAGCTGCATCAACTAAAGCAAGATTAGCGTCGTGAGTACTAGGGTCCCCAGCTGCTGGTGCAGTCGCAGGATTTACATCTACATCACTAACTCCTAAATCATCCGCATCAAATCCAAGGCCTGCTGCTGAGTTAATTTCTAATGAAAGAACTTGCTCTGCATTAGCTCCAATCTGAATACTACCTACATAATCACCTTGTAAAAGACTCTTTCCATTGAATGCAGTTCTATTTGCTATTCCAGTTAATTCATCATTTAATTCATTTATTTCATCCTGTATTGCTTGTAAATCAGTTGTTTCTTGAGTTCCTTCATTACCGGATTGAACAACTAGTTCTCTCATTCTCTGAAGAATTGAGTGAGTTTCATTTAAAGCTCCTTCAGCAGTTTGGATTAATGAAATACCATCCTGAGAGTTTCTTGAAGCTTGATCAAGACCTCTTATCTGTCCTCTCATTTTTTCGGAGATAGCAAGACCTGCTGCGTCATCTCCAGCTCTGTTAATTCTAAGACCAGATGAAAGCTTCTCCATAGCCTTACCAGAAGCTGTGTTGTTGATTCCCATATTTCTATGAGCATTCATAGCATTAAGATTGTGATTAATAATCATTATAAAATTCCTCCTTGAATTTTGAATTCGGACTTCCTTGTCCTTTTTGTTACAAAGACTTATATAAGTTTTCCTTTGTAATAATTATTTCGGTGGAAATTTTATAAGCTTAATAGCTATTTACATATTTTTATAATATTTTTTATTATAGGTAATGAACTAATATAATTATACTAATTTATACACATAAGTTATATGGCAGATCCTATAACTTATGTGTATTTTAGTTTATTATTACATTAGTAAACTTATTAAAGTAGTTATAAGATTTATAGTAGTAATCTAATAAGTAATATTAATAAATGGAGAATAATAAAAAGCTGATTATTAACCTTAATGGCTAATAAATCAGCTTTATTCTAATTTATAAAAACCTTATTTTATTATCTTAATAATTGAAGAACAGCTTGTGGCTGTTGGTTAGCTTGAGCAAGCATAGCCTGTGCAGCTTGATTAAGAATATTATTCTTTGAGAAGTTCATCATTTCCTTAGCCATATCTACGTCTCTAACTCTTGATTCTGCTGCTGTTAAGTTCTCAGAAGCATTATTTAAATTAGAAATAGTATGTTCAAGTCTATTCTGATTAGCACCTAGCTTTGAACGAGCACTTGAAGTTTTAGCAATTGCACTATCTACAAGTGCTAGATTTTTATCATGTGTGGTTGCTGGAGTTGTATCTTCACCTTCTACTGCATCTCCACCTTCTACTGCATCTCCACCTTCTACTGGCTCTGGATTTACTACTACAGCACTAACTCCTAAATCGCTTGAATTAAATCCTGCAGATACATTAGCAGCATCTCCTGTTACTCCAGCACCTTCTCCTTCTCCAGCATCTTCTCCTTCTCCAACTTTTTGTCCTGAATTAATTTCTAAATTAAGAACTTGTTTTGAATTAGCTCCAATTTGTATCTTAGCTGAATACTCTCCATTTAAAAGCTTCTTTCCATTAAACGCAGTTCTGTCTGCTATTCCATCTAATTCAGCATTTAATCCATCTATCTCATCCTGTATTGCTGTTAAATCTTCTTCCTGTAGTGTTCCTTCATTACCTGACTGAACAACTAATTCTCTCATTCTCTGCAGTATGGAGTGAGTTTCCCCTAAAGCCCCTTCCGCAGTTTGTATAAGGGAAATACCATCCTGAGCATTTCTTGAAGCCTGATCAAGACCTCTTATCTGTCCTCTCATCTTTTCAGATATAGCAAGACCAGCAGCGTCGTCTCCAGCTCTGTTGATTCTAAGACCAGAAGAAAGCTTTTCCATTGCCTTACCAGAGTTAGTGTTGTTAATACCCATCTGTCTTTGAGCGTTCATAGCGTTCATATTGTGATTGATAATCATTATAAAATTCCTCCTTGAATTTTGTTGGACATCCTTGTCCTGATATTTCAGCGGTATATAGGCCTATCATTAATTACCTCTGTAACAATAATTTCGGTTGAGAAATTTCATACTGAAGAGATTTTTCGAGGGATTTTTCTTGTATTTATAGACATAATTTTAATTTAATAAATTATGCACATTGAATCTAACCAGCTATTCGACAAATTAATATATATTTAAGAGTAAATTCAAAGAGATAATCTTCATTAATAAATGATTATATTCACAATAATTTTTATTTATATTATTTATAAATAAACTAATAATAAATTATTGTTTAAAATTCATAAAAATATTTTCAACTTTTTATGTTAGAATTTAATATAAAAATTATGAAGTAAACCTAACAAGATTTGAGCTAAAATCAAATCCTATAAATGCTTTAGAAAAAGAAAAAAGAAACTGCAAAGCCTACATAAAGTCCCGCTGTTTCTGAGTATCTGTAAATTATAATTCATCAATTGTAATCACCTTTGCTATTGTATATAATTACCATATCACAATGGATATACAAGCATAATTTCAGGAGGTTTGATATGGTAATATTTTTGACCGTTTTGGGTTTTATTATGATTGCTTTTGCATTATTAGGGCCAAGCTTTTGGGGATGGTATTATTCGATAGTGTTCTTTGCTGTGGGGATATTATATTTTTGTCTGGGGAGAGTTTATTCACTCCTTAAGGAAGTAAAGGAAAGACTGGACAAGATGAAGGAAGATAAGTAACATTTAAGAAAAGTATGTAGGTGTGGAGGTTAAGATATGCACTATAGAAAAGCAACTATTGATGAAATAGATATATTAGCGAGTCTAAGAAAGCAGCAGTTAATTGATGAGGGGATGGCTCCTAGCAGTAATATTGATATGGAACTGCATGACTTCTTCCATAAAAAGATGGAGGATGGTACTTTAATAGAATGGGTTGCCATAGATGAGGAAGAGATTATTGCAACGGCGGCTATTATCTTCTACGACTTTCCTCCTAACTATATAAATACGAGTGGAGTAAGAGGCTATATAGCAAATGTATATACTAAGCCGGAATATCGTGGTCGTGGAATTGCTACTGGCTTAATTGATGTAGCTGTGGAGGAGGCTAAGGCTAGAGGGATTAAAAAGCTGTGGCTGGGTGCTTCTAAGATGGGGAGGCCTGTTTATCTTAAGTATGGCTTTGTGGAAACCGATGAGTATTTGGAATTAAATTTTGAATAAAAGGTAAAAACTAATATTTTTGGCACTGCTTGTTTGAATAAGTTGAATATTTAGTATATAATATCTTAACAAAGAATGTAACAAGGAGTGTTTATATGCAAAAAAAGTTTTTATTAACCCTTATGGGGTTCTTCATAATATCTATAATACTAGTAGGCTGTAGTGGTGGTAAGAAGGTTATTTCTGGAGAGGATTTTTCAAAGGCTCTAGAAGAGCAGGGATATACTCTTAATGACGAATCAGAGGATAACAAAAAGCTAACTACTAGCTACATAAATGCTAGCCATGCCGATACGGGAAATACCTTCCTGTTTATTGACTTTATAAAGGAAGCAGAAGCAGCTAATTTTTTCGAAACAACACATCAGAATCTCCATGGCATAGAAGGTAATTATCAGCACACAGATAACGTTGAGAAAAGCAGCGGAAATTTTCAGTATCAGGAGCTAACCACTGAAGATAATTTTTATAGGATAATAAAAGTAAAGGATACTATACTGTATCTAGAGGCAACAATATTTCAAAAAGATGAAGTACTGGACATAGTAAACAAGCTTGGCTATTAATTTTAAAGAGTAAGGACAACCCCTTACTCTTTTCTAATTTCAATATTTAATTCAATCACTGCTTAAAGGAAGGGTAATTTCAAAGACAGTCCTTCCATCCTCACTTTTCGCACCTATATGCCCCTCATGGAGCTCTACGATATTTTTAGTAATTGCAAGGCCAAGGCCAGAGCCTCCAGAGTTCCTACTTCTGGACTTCTCCACCCTATAGAATCTATCAAAGATATAAGGGATGTCCATGGAGGAAATTTCTTCTCCATAATTAACAAACTGCAGCAGAGCAAAAGCTCCTTCCCTTTTTGCTGCAATATCAATATATCTTCCCTCTCTTCCATATCTCATGGCGTTGGTTATGAGATTATCGAAGGCTCTTACAAGCTTATTGGGGTCTGCAAGGATTATAAGCCTATCCTCAGTGAAATCCACCCTCGCCTCCATGCTGTACTTTTCCAGCTGAAGCTGATACTGAGACACTACCTGACCCAGCATTTCTACTATATCTATCTCCTGCTTCTCTAGCTTCATTGTATAATTCTGCATCTTTGTCAGCTCAAAGAGATCCTCAATTAGAACCCTTAAGCTCTTGGCCTTATCATAGGCAACAGCTACATAATGCCTGAGCTGAACCTCATCTCTATACTTATCCTCTTCAATAAGACTTAAATACCCCATGATAGAAGTTAACGGTGTCCTTAAATCATGGGATACATTAGTAATAAGATCACTCTTAGTCTGCTGTGCCCTCTTTTCTTCTAGGGTTATATTCTTTAAATCATAAACTATCTTATTTATATTCCCTGCAAGCTTGCCAATAGTATCCTCACCAGCTTCTTGAAGCTTTAGATTTAGCTCTCCTGAAGCCATCTCCTCCACGCCCCGTATAACCCCAGAAAGCCTTTTTGCACTATTTCTCATAAGGAGCAGATAGCTTGTAATAAATGTAGCTACTACGACAGTACCCTGTACAAAATCCGTTCCACCAGGATATCTGTACTGAAGCCTCATTATTAAATTTATCAATTGAAGAGTAGTATATTGATATAAAAATTCTATTATAATTGCTATAACATTATAAATAACATAAGTAATAATCCCACTTAAAATCATATATACTAAGGGAAGAAGTGCTATCTTTAAAGCCTCTTTATTTTTCAATTTTATAACCTACCCCCCAGACCGTATGAATTATCTTATCTCCTCCACTGCTCTTTTCCAGCTTATCTCGGAGCCTGCTCATGTGTACCATGACAGTGTTATTAGATTGAAAGTATTTCTCCTTCCACACCCTCTCGAAGATTTCCTCTGAGCTGAAGACCCTTCCTCTGTTAGAAGCCAGAAGGTATAATATCTCAAACTCTCTAGCAGTGAGTGTTATCTCTTTATCTTCATAAGAGACCTTATGGTTAAGCTTGTCGATGGTAAGATAATCCACAGTGAGAAGATTATTATCAACAAGCTGTCTGTGATTAAAATAATAAGTCCTTCTTAAAAGAGCCTTAACCCTTACGGTGAGCTCCAATGCATCAAAGGGCTTAGTCATGTAGTCATCGGCTCCCGTGAGGATTCCCTGGACCTTATCTATATTCTCTGATTTTGCACTGAGCATTAGTATCGGAAGATTAGACTTCTCCCGAGCAGCCCTGCAAACAGCAAGTCCGTCTATACCAGGCATCATTATGTCTAAAACCATAAGCCCTATATCCTCTTTCTCCAGTATAGCCAGAGCCTCTTCTCCATCAGCGGCCTTAATAACCTGATAACCATCATTGGTTAAATATATTTCTAAAAGCTCTCTTATTTCTTTTTCATCATCTACTACAAGTATTTTTTTATCCATAGCTACCTCGCTTTAATAAACTCCCATATACTCCTCCAGGGTTAATCCTTGTGTATATATTTCCTCAGCTGCTTCCTTCCCTACATATCTAAAATGCCAGGGCTCATAAGCCTTTCCCGTTATGTGCTCCTTACCTTCAGGATACCTTAGGATAAAGCCGAATAAATGACAGTTATCCCTGAGCCACCTTGCCTCAGTGCTCTCCCCAGTTATCCAATTAGCCTCATTGGTTATATCCATGGCTAGTCCTGTTTGATGCTCGCTACTCCCTGGAACTGCCACATAACTAGAAACATACTCCTCACCCTTAGCTCCTAAATCTCTCAGATATATCTCCTTCTGACTTTTATAGGATCTATAGCCCGAGCTTCCTATTAATATTATACCTTCCTTTTGGGCAGTAGCAAACATTTCCTCCACAGCCTCTGCTGCCACCTCCGTAAGCTTCTTTTCCTCTGTGCTTATATCTGAAGCAAAGGGAATATTCGCTTCCCTGAGAGAAGCTGGCTTGTATTTCTTATCCAGTACATGGCTATCATTAACTAAAAGTATACCTCTATCAGTGTAAGCCCCAGCAGCCTCTGCCCTATAAAAAAGGAATCGGTGGGCAACCTCATCTTTAAAAACAAATAAAAATGAGAATAATATCATTAAAAAAGCAAGGAGCTTTAATTTTCTTCTTTTATTCCTTCTTTTCTTTTTCCTTAATCTATAATTTATTGAAGAGCCTTCATTCATATTCTTACCTTCCTTTCCCATATCTATAAATCAATTATAGAAGGGAAACTTTACATTCCATTAAAGCAAACCTTACAAATTCTTAACTTGTAAGGAAGGATTTATATGTGTGGCTAAATTATATAGAAAGTTAATAAAATGATAAAATCCCTGTTGTTGAATATGTATATGGTCAGTGTTATACTCTTTTGTGAATCTACAAAATTATCATCAATCAGCTATAATAAATTATTCTGTTAAATACAGCTTTAATAATATTAATATCAAAAGGAGTGGTTTCATGAATAAGTTACAGGGCTTAGAACCTGCAAAGGTCTTTCAATTCTTCGAGGAAATGTCACAGATTCCTAGAACCTCTGGTGATGAAAAGAAAATAAGCGACTGGCTTGTTTCCTTTGCTAAGGAAAGAAACCTTGAGGTACATCAAGATAAAGCCTTAAATGTAATTATCAAAAAACCAGGAACAGAAGGCTACGAGAATTCTCCTGCTGTTATAATTCAGGGTCATATGGATATGGTAGGTGAGAAGACTAAGGATAGCACTCATGATTTCTTAAAGGATCCAATCGCATTGCGTGTAGAAGGAGATTTTGTTTATGCCACAGATACAACTCTTGGTGCCGATGATGGTATAGCTGTTGCCTATGGTCTTGCTATTTTAGATTCTGATGACATCCCTCATCCACCACTGGAGCTTTTAGTAACTACCAGTGAAGAGACTGGTATGAATGGAGCTATTGATTTAGATGCTTCTCCCCTTACAGGTACGAGACTTCTTAACATAGATTCTGAAGAGGAAGGAATCTTTTTGGTAAGCTGTGCCGGTGGAAACACCGTGTATACTAGCTTCCCTTGCGATTTTCAGGAGCAAAGTAAAAAAGCCTATGAGATTTCCGTTACTGGACTAAAGGGTGGTCATTCTGGAATGGAAATAATAAAGCAAAGAGCTAATGCCGTTAAGCTTTTGGGAAGAGTCCTTGATAAAATTAATAAAAGCCATGAATTAAGCTTATCTACTCTCTGGGGTGGTGCTAAGCATAATGCTATATCTAGAGAAGCCTATGCTATAATTTCCGTTCCTGAGATGGAGGTCTCTAGTGTTAAAGGAATCCTTGATAAGATGAACAAGGACTTTAAAAATGAATATGGGGCCGTAGATCCAGAAATAGTGGTAGGAATTAAAGAAACAGAAGCAGACCGCTTCCTTTCCAAAAAGACAGCAGAAAATATAATTAACTATATAAATATTGCTCCAGACGGTGTTCAAAGTGTTAGCAAGGAAATAGATGGCTTGGTAGTAAGCAGCTTAAACCTTGGAGTACTGGAGGAAAAGGATAATAATGTTGTATTTACCCACTCTGTAAGGAGCTCCATCAACAGTCTCAAGGAGGATATAAGCAATAAACTTATAGCTCTTGCTGAGCTTTGCGGCGGAAAAGCAGAAATCCAGGATGATTATCCTGAATGGGAATATGATCCTAACTCAGAGCTTAGGGAAATAGCCATAGAGGCTTATACTGAATTAACAGGAGAAAAACCTAAAATAGAAGCAATTCATGCTGGACTAGAATGTGGACTCTTAAAGAAAAAACTCCCTAATACAGACATGATAAGCTTTGGACCAAATCTTTATGATGTTCACACTCCAAAGGAGCATATGAGTATTTCCTCGGTATTTAATACCTTTGAATTCTTAAAGGCTCTTCTTGCAAAGCTTAAATAGAAATATTTAGCTAAGAAAAAACAAATTTTGGGCAAAGGCATGGGATCATTCCTATACTTTTTGCTAAATATATATAATGTTATCAAAACATAACATAAATTGATATTTATTTTACAAATTGATATATTTATATTTTTTCAAGATATTATTACTATAAAGTAACATATAATTTTTAATAAAATGTGAAATACAAATTATTGAATTTGTCCACAAATAATGCTATAATTCATAATGTCACTTTGTAAATGTTTTCCACTCATTCATAAAGTGGCATTTTATGTATATTTATGTCAGCGCTGCACAGCAGGGAAGGAGTGGTTTAATGTATAAATTAAACGAATTAAAGCCTGAGAAGGTATTTGGCTTTTTCGAGGAAATGTCACAAATACCAAGAACCTCAGGAGACGAAAAGAAAATAAGTGATTGGCTGGTGGCCTTTGCTAAGGAAAGAAATCTTGAGGTATATCAGGACGAAGCTCTTAACGTAATAATAAAGAAACCAGGAACAGCAGGCTATGAAGCTTCTCCAGCTGTTATCATTCAGGGACACATGGATATGGTGGGTGAAAAATCTAAAGAAAGCACTCATGACTTTTCTAAGGATCCTATAAACCTGAGAATAGACGGAGATTATGTTTATGCTACAGATACTACCTTAGGCGCTGATGATGGTATTGCTGTAGCCTATGGACTAGCAATCTTAGATTCTGATGATATACCTCATCCTCCACTGGAGCTCTTAGTAACCACCAGTGAAGAGACAGGAATGAATGGTGCTATTGATTTAGATCCATCCCCTCTAAAGGGAAAAGTTCTTTTAAATATTGATGCTGAAGAGGAAGGAATTTTTCTAGTAAGCTGTGCTGGTGGAAACACAGTGTATACTACCTTTTCTCCAGAATATGAAGAGATAAGCCAAAAGGCCTATGAGATTTCTGTTACAGGTCTTAAAGGTGGCCATTCAGGAATAGAAATCAATAAGCAGAGGGGAAATGCTGTGAAGCTCTTAGGTCGAGTACTTAAAAGTATAAGCAGAGAGATGGACATTCGCATAGCTTCTATCCGTGGAGGTGCTAAGCATAATGCCATAGCAAGAGAAGCTGCAGCAATTATCACAGTTCCAGAAATGAAGGTATCCACCGTTAAAGGAATCTTAGATGAAATGAATAAAACCTTTGTTAATGAATTTTTCACAGAGGATCCAGAAATTGTAGTGGGTATTAAAGAGACTTCCTGTGAAAGAGTAATGTCTGAAAAGGCAACCAAGGGAATTATTGACTATATGAATATAGTACCAGATGGAGTTCAAACTATAAGCAGAGAAATTGAAGGACTTGTAGTTAGCAGCTTAAATCTTGGAGTGCTAGAAGAAAAAGAAGCTAAGGTAATCTTTACTCATGCCGTAAGAAGCTCCATAAAGAGCCTCAAGGATGAAATAAGCAGCAGATTGATGATAATAGCTGACCTCTGCGGAGCGTCCTCAGAAATTAAGGATAGCTATCCAGAATGGCAGTATACAGCGGATTCAAAGGTAAGAGAGGTTGCTATGACAACCTATAAAGAGCTCACTGGCGAGGAGGCACAGATAGAAGCTATTCATGCTGGTCTGGAATGTGGACTTTTAAAGGAAAAGCTTCCTGAGGCTGATATGATAGCCTTCGGACCTAACCTTTACGATGTTCATACACCACAGGAGCACATGAGCATATCTTCTGTGGCAAGAACCTTTGATTTCTTAAAGGCTTTACTTAAGAATCTAAAATAACATAGCTTTAAGCTATTAGGATAATAAAGTTGACTTAATTTAAAACACAAAGGAAGGTATTAACTATGGATCAAAAAAACAAACGTTTATCTGCAACAGCCTATGGCGGTATTAAAGGCGAGGATTATGTTCCTTTTGTACCCACAACTGAGGTTATGCCTGAAACAACAGGTTATTCCATCATAATAGGTATATTATTTGCCTGTATATTTGCTGCTGCAAATACATATTTAGGACTTAAGGTAGGACTTACTATTTCTGCTGGTATCCCTGGAGCTATCATGGCAACAGGTATATTAAAGGGTCTATTTAGAAGAAATAGTATATTAGAAGCTAATATGATAGCATCCCTAGCAGCGGTGGGTGAATCTATCGCAGGGGGTATTATATTCATACTTCCTTCACTGCTTCTTTCAGGCTTTGGTCTTTCTATTCTTCAGGTAGTTATCGTTACTATCGTTGGTGGTATAATGGGAGTATTCTTCATAACTCCACTCCGTCGATTCCTTATAGTAGAAGAGCATGGAACTCTAGTTTATCCTGAGTCCATGGCAGCTGCTGAGGTTCTAGTAACTGGTTCTCAAGGTGGTAGCGGCTTCAAGACCGTTATGACTGGTATGGGTGTAGGTGGTGCTTACAAATTCTTATCCGGTGGTTTAAAGATCTGGTCTGAATCAGCCTCCTACACAATCACAAGCTATCAGGGAACAAGCATAGGAGTAGACGCTTGCTTCCCTTCTTGGTGTAGGTTTTATCGTTGGAACTAAAGCTTCTGCCTTAATGTTTGGTGGTTCTGTAATAGCTTGGTTTGCTTTAATACCTCTTATTAAATTCTTAGGTGCAGGTTTAGCTGAGCCTTTATTCCCATCAACTAAGCTAATTTCAGAAATGGCTGCAGGAGATATTTGGGGTAGCTATATAAGATATATCGGAGCTGGTGCCGTAGCCATGGGAGGCTTTATCTCCTTAGCTCGTTCTCTTCCAACTATTATTAGAAGCTTTAAGCAGGCTATGGCTGGTATAGGAAATAAAGCAGCGGGTAAGATAGAAAGAATAAATGTAGAAGCACCTCTTACCTGGGTAATCGGAGCTGCAGCCTTCGGCTTTGCAGGCAGCTGGTTAATTCCTGCTATTGGTGGTACCTTCTTAGGAGCCTTAGCTGCAGTATTATTCAGCTTCTTCTTCTCCGTGGTTTCTGCAAGAATGGTTGGTGTTATTGGAGCTTCTAATAACCCAGTATCAGGTATGACTATAGCAACACTTCTTTTTGTTACCACCTTATTAAAGGTAACTGGTAATACTGGAGATATAGGAATGGAAAAAGCCTTCCTAATAGGTGGTGTTGTATGTGTGGCTATCGCCGTTGCTGGTGGTACTGCTCAGAGCTTAAAGACTACCTACATAATTGGTGGTAACCCTAGAAATGTACAGATTGGTATGTTTGCAGCTCTTGCTGTTGCTTCCGTAGTTGCTGGTCTTGTTGTTATAATGCTTGATAAAGCTTATACAATCGGTAGTACTGAAGCTGCTGCTCCTCAGGCATCACTTATGAAGCTGATTGTTGAAGGTATAATGACTGCTCAGCTTCCATGGACACTGGTTATCATAGGTGCTTCCTTAGCAGTATTCTGTGCCCTAGCAGGAATTTCAATACTTCCTGTAGCTCTAGGTATATACCTTCCTATAAGCCTTAATGCAGCCATATTAGTTGGTGGTATTATCAGAGTTTTAGTTGAAAAGAAATTTAAGAGCAATAAAGAAGGCATGGATGCTTCTATAGAAAAGGGAACTCTCCTTTCCTCTGGTCTCGTGGCTGGTGATGCTTTAATGGGTATAGTAATTGCTATATTTGCTGTATTCAATGTAAATATCGGAATAGGCCAAAAATACTTCCCAGAATTTGCTTCTAGCAGCCTAGTTGCTTTCTTGGCGTTTATAGGTCTTGGAGTATGGATATACTTAGTATCATCAAGTAGAAAAAAGTAGGTGTTTGAATGTCAGATTCCACTAAGGATAAGTATAATTTTGCCCTCTATGTCCCAGTGATAAAGGATAAAAACTGGGAGCTTAAGGATAATGGTAAAGTAGTTCTTCATCTAACTGTTAAGGATCCTGTAAGGCGTTTTGCTGGATGGCTGGTAAAAAAGTCTCCTAAAACAGAGCTAGAGCTGGATGAGCTGAGCTCTAAGGCCTGGTGTCTCATAGATGGAGAGAGGAACATATACGAAATATCAAAAATAATGTCCGAGGGTAATAAGGATCCTGAGGATGAGCTTAGAAGACTAGTAACCTTTGTAAAGTACTGCTCTAAGCGAGGCTGGATTTCCTATAAGAATGTAAAGCCTCAGTAACAAGAAAGGGAGCTATGATAGCTATATTTACTATAGTTTATCATACTCCCTTTTTATTTTACCAATTCAATTCTCTTTATGGTCATTGCTCTTAAAAAAACTAATTGGTGCACAGCCTATATATTTTTTAAAGACATGAATAAAGTATTTATAATCTTGAAAGCCTACTTCCTCAGCTATTTCATAAAGCTTAAATTTATTCTCTTTAAGAAGCTCTAGTGACTGTATTATTCTATAGCGATTTAAGTAATCATTAAAGGTATAACCTGTCCCTTCTTTAAAGAGAGAATTCAGATGTGTATACGATAGATTATACCTAGGGCATAAATCAGATAGGGATATCTTTTCCTTATAACCCTTCTTAATATAGTCAACAATCTCTTCAACATATCTTCCTTTATTATAATTTATATTATAGTCCTTAGTGCTTAGGAGCTTATCTTTATACCCCTCTCCTTCTAAAGAATTTAAATAAAGCTTCAAATTCCTTTTTTCTTCTATCTTAATAGTAAGCTTCTCTAGTATTTCATATAGCTGCTGGAAATTGATAGGCTTTAAAATGTACTCTGAAACGTGGAGACTTATAGCCTTCTTTGCATAATCAAAATCATTATACCCTGAAACTATTATGCTTTCGTAACAATATTCATCAATTGTTTCTTCTATCACCTCTATACCACTTTTAAAAGGAATCTTTATGTCTGTTATTACTATATCTGGCTTCAGCTCTTTAATCCTTTCAATGCCTTCATTACCATCGCAGGCTTCACCGACTACGGTACAATTGACCCTTGTCCAATCCACCATAAAAATTATACCTTTACGAATCATATCTTCATCTTCAATAATTAACACCTTATACAATAGCTTCACCTCCTACGAAGGGAATATTAACTATGGTCTTGGTTCCATGTAATTCATCACTTTCAATATAAATACCATAATCATTACCATAAAGCAGCCTTATGGTTCTTTGAACATTATACAATCCAAAAGATGTAGATACAGCTTCCTCCTTCTCTAAATTCTCTCTAAGCTCATGAAGCTTCTCTTGGCTCATTCCCTTTCCATTGTCTATAATGGTACAGGAAATCCCTCCATTATCCCTTTCTATTTTAATGCTTAGCTGTAATTTAGGAACATATTCCATGCTATGGTTGATAGAGTTCTCTACAATCGGCTGAATCAAAAGCTTTGGAACCTTATATTTTAAAAGCTCCTGATCTATTTCTATATTATAATCAAACCTTCTATTAAATCTCGCCTTTTGAATTCTTAGATAATCCTCGATATATTGAATATCAGTCTTAAATTCCACCTCTATAGCTCCATAATTTATGCTATATCTCATTAGGTTAGCAAAGGATACTAAAAATTCCGAAGCCCTTTTTGGATTTATTACCATCTCATATCTTAAGCTTTCCATGACATTATATACAAAATGTGGATTGAATTGAGACTTTATATTTTTTATCTCCATAATCCGTCTTCTTTCAGATAGCTCAGAATTCCTTTTTATGAGCTCCTGCACCTTTGAACTCATCTCATTGAATTCTTGATAAAGAATTACAAATTCGTCAAAGGTCTCTTGCTGAATTCTATAGTCAAAGTTTTCCTCCTTCAGCTGCTTAATTCCTTCCATGAGCTGGTCAAAAGGATATAGCTTTTTATTTACTAGCTTTTCTGAAATGATAACCACTAATATAATCATAAATACACATATAAACAATAAGAAAAAAAGTCCAAATGATAGCAGATTACTGACTAAAACTACAGAATGAAGAGTAATTAACTTAACTCCTATATCCTCCAAAATATTAGTTGTAGTATAATAGGGAACTCTATTTATCTTTACAAATCCATTATTATTAGGAGCCTTATACTTACCAGTGGCATCAATAAACCTGTCGTTACCTGAATATATAACGTTATCAAAATTGTCTACAAGGATAATAGCATCTACCTTGCTATCCTCTAGACAAGCTCTAAAGTCTTCACTCCTTAATTGGAGAATAATAGTCCCTATAACCTCTCCGTTACTTATAATACCTTTAGAAAAAATATAGGAAGAGCTTTGATTATTATCATACCTGTGACTGGAAGTAAAATAATGAGTAAATTCTGGTGAATCCTTAGACCTAATAATAATATCCTTAATAATATTATTGAGTAAAAATAATTTTTGATTATTATAATACAGATTGGTAGATAAAATACTATCCTCTTTATCTAACAACACAAAATTTCCGTGAATATTCTTGCTATTTACCATGTCATATAGAAGTTCATTAACCTGTCTATTTGCCTGTCTATCAACCAGAGCCTCTACAATGTAATGGTTTTCTGAAAGGTCCTCGATTTCCTCATAATATTGCAGATACTCTTCCTTTATAATTTCTCCCATTTTAATTCCTGTAGCTCTACTACTTTCTATTACAAATAGCTTAAGATTTAAAAAAAGATATATAAGTAGTGAAACTGCAATTAATCCTATTAATACAAAGGCATAAGTCAAAAAGAACCTCTTAGTATAGTGATGATAACTTTTCCTTTTGTTCATAAAATCACCTCTATTCAGAAAAATTATACCATATTTCTACTAAAAGTTACAAAAAAACACCGTAGAGCATTCTTTAATTTAGACTCTACGGTGAAATATTAATAATACAGATCAATTACATACTAATCTCCTTTTTACCTGTTAGCTTAAAAAATATTAATAAAGATATTATTGAGGTAAAGGTGAGAACTGTAGAATATGCTGCGGCATTACCATAATTTCCTCGAATAACCTCAGTATATATAGATACTGTAAGTGTTTGAGTTCCACTATTATAAAGAATAACAGAAGAGCTCAATTCACTGATAGCTGTAACCCAGCTTAATATAGCTCCCGATAGTACCCCAGGCATCATCATAGGTACCATAATCTTAAAAAAGGTCTTTATCTCTGAGGCTCCAAGG
Source organism: Alloiococcus sp. CFN-8 (assembly GCF_049943125.1). Taxonomy (GTDB): domain Bacteria; phylum Bacillota; class Clostridia; order Clostridiales; family Clostridiaceae; genus JAEXZL01. The sequence goes on along the minus strand of NZ_CP188040.1, from coordinate 2,148,079 downwards.
CTTACAGCAGCTTCTTCTACACTGGGACTTATTTGTCCTATAATAGCTGAAGTAGAACGGACAGTGTAAGGAAGTCGTCTAATAGCATATGCAATGATTATAATCGCCGAGGTTCCAGATAAAAGAATGGGATAATCTCCAAAAGCAAATAAAAATGAAATACCTAAAACAGAACCAGGAATTATATAAGGAAACATAACTAAAATATCTATAATATATGTTAAAAAGCTCCTTTTTCTAACGGTTAGGTATGAAATGAGTATTCCTGCTATCACTATAGCCACTATAGCTATCAATCCAAATTTATAGGTATTTAAAATTGCCATATTACTCTTAGTAAAAATTGTGGCCTTATAGCTATCTAATGAAAATCCTCCCGTGAAAACCTGCCCTCCATTACTCTTTAAAAATGAAGTATAAATAACAACCATCTGAGGTAATACTGCCATGAAAACTGCCAAATATACAAAACCATGACAAAGCAATCCTTTGATTCCCCTTACCTCTTCTGCTACCATTGGCTTTAATGCTGTCATAGCATAGGAATTTCTGTTAGATAAAAACTTTTGCAATATAAATAATAACAGAGTTACTATAACCATTATCATGCATATAGCAGCTGCAAAGCCGTCATCCCCTCCTACTTCTCCCATAAATTGTCCATAAATAAGCACTGGCATTGTCTTATATCCTTCACCAATGAGCATAGGTGTCCCAAAATCCGCTATGACCCTCATGAATACAAGCAGCGAGCTGGCTAATAATGTGGGCATAATTAAAGGAATTATTATTGAGGTTATTCTCTTAAAGCTTGGGGCTCCCAGACTTTCCGCTGCTTCATTTAGGGAATTGTCTATACTTTTTAGAGCTCCTGAAATATACATATATACTAATGGGAATGATTGAAGAGTAAATACTAAAACAATTCCTGCAAAACCATAAATACCGTTGAGCTTAACGTTAAAAAGAAAATTTATTATCCTGGTAATAAATCCATTTCTTCCTAAAAGTTGTATCCAAGCATATGCGCCAATAAAGGGTGGTGATAGATAGGATATTACAATTAGGATATCTAAAAATCCGCTCCCCTTAATTTTTGTACTCCTCATAATATAAGCTATAGGAAGTCCTAATAATACAGATAAAATAGTAGCTACTATAGTTACCTTAAAGCTATTTATTAATGTACTCCAGTAGAACTTTTTCTGAAAGAATTTAAAGAAATAGCTTAATGTAGCTTTACCATTCTCTGGATCAATAACACTTTTCACCAGCACTAATAATAACGGATATATTATGAACAAGCCAAATATAGCTAGAATTATCAGGGTACTTACGCTCCACATTGATAAGCCTTTTTTCTTATTGTGCAATGCAATACACCTCTCTTATTAAGGAATTCCCTGTTTCCTTATTAAAAACATTTACTCTATCAGTATTTACTTTTAGAAATATTTCACTGCCGTCAGCAATTATATCTTGATTGTCAATAATCTGTATAACCTCTACTTCACTACCATCCTTAAGCTCCACAAAATAATGAATTGTCATTCCTAAGAATATACTGCTTCTAACGATTCCTTTGATACCGCGTCCATCATTACTAATAATAAACTCCTCTGGTCGCACTGACAATACAACCTTCTCCCCTGAAACAGCTTCTTCTGAAATATTCTCTATAACTTCTGTATAATCGGAGGAGAACACTAGTAATTTCTTATTGCCTATGGCTTCTAGATTAACCTCAATTATATTAGAAACACCAATAAAGGTTGAAACAAAGACATTGGCAGGCCTTTGATAAATTTCCTTAGGAGTTCCTATCTGCTGGATTATTCCGTTATACATAACAGCTATTCTATCAGAGATTGCTAGAGCCTCTTCCTGGTCATGGGTTACATATACAGTGGTAACTCCTATACTATCGTGAATTCTCTTTATAACATTTCTCATCTCTACTCTAAGCTTAGCATCAAGATTAGACAGTGGTTCATCCATGAGTAATACTTCTGGATTAATTACTAAAGCCCTAGCTAAGGCAATTCTCTGCTGCTGCCCACCAGATAGCTTTGCAGGCATTCTTTCTTTTAGGTGATCTATTTTAACAATCCTTAATATCTCATCTACTCTTTTCTTGATTTCTTCTTTATTAACCTTTCTATTCTTCAAACCGAAGGCTACATTATCCTCCACAGACATATGGGGGAAAATAGCATAATTCTGAAAGACCATACCCATATTTCTTTTACTGGTAGGTATATCATTAATCCTTCTATTATCAATAAAAATATCTCCTTCTTCTATGGAATTAAAGCCAATAATCATTCTAAGTAAGGTTGTCTTACCACAGCCAGATGGACCAAGGAGAGTAAAGAATTCTCCTGGTTTAATATTTAGGGATAATTTATTTATTACAATATCTTTTCCATATTTTTTAACCACATTATCAATTTTTATTTCTACACTCATGATTCAACCTGACCTTCCTAGTAAATTTACCATAAATTCACCTTTAATAATAATGGAAGCTTATAAAATACAAAACTTTGTTTAGTATATAAGCTTCCATTAACTGAAATATCTTGTTATTCTAATGTCATTTCTAGGTGTTCAGTGAATTCCTTAGTTATAGCTTCTTTATTTTCTGAAACCCAACCTTCATCATAATTATCAAACAGCTTAATATTATCAAAAGGAGTCATATAATCTGCTAAGGTAGCACCCTCTCTAAGTGGACGAACAGTTAGCTGACTACCTACATCATTTTGTACCTTTTCCGAAAGCATATAATCTACAAATTTCTTAGCATTCTCTAGGTTGGCAGCTCCCTTTATTATCTGTACGGATTCTCCAGGGAATATAGCACCCTCCGTAGGGAATACAACCTCTACATTTCCACCATTTTTAACATAATTAGCTGCCGGATCTTCCCATGTAAGACCAACAACATATTCTCCGTCAGCTACACTCTTATGTACTTGACCAGAGCTATTTGCCATTTTTCCATCTAGGTTTTTCAAAAAAGCATCAACATAGTCCCAAGCTTCCTCAGAAAATGGATCTTCATCCTTACCCATGGCATAAAGCATTGCAACTAAGGATTGAAATGCAGAGCTAGAGCTAGTGGGATCCCCAAAGATGATCTTCCCCTTTAACTCTGGATTAAGCAAATCTTCAAACCCTTCGATTTTCATGTCTCCCTTAAGGTTTTTATTTACAATAAATACAGTTGGGTCGGCAAAGGCAGGGGAAAAATAGCCTGTTTTATTTTTAAACGCTTCACTCATGTATTCGTTTTCTGGAGATACATATTCTTCGAAAAGCTCCTTAGAAGATGACAGCATTGTTTCATCTCCAGCCCATAGAATATCTCCTAAAGGATTTTTCTGCTCAGATTCCACTCTCTTTAAAAGCTCACCTGTACCAGCTACCACCGCTTCTACCTTTATCCCAGTCTCCTGCTCAAAGCCTTGAATTACAAGATTATTTAGGTTCTCACTTCTAGCCGTATAGACAACTAAAACATTTTCTTCCTCGCCCTTACTAGAGTCATTAGCTTTACTGGTACCACAGCCTACTGCAGTTGTCATTACTATGACTGATAAAATAGCTGATAACAATGATATCCTTTTCATAACAAACCTCCTATTTACTTATTAATTTAATTGTATAAATGTAATAGTTCATTGTCTATCCAACTATTTTATAAAAACATCTAAAAAAATAAACACAATAAATCCTCTTTTTCACTTTTTAGGTAACCTAGTAGGTTAAAAATTAAATGCAAAATTAAGGACAATTACCCTTTGCTCCATAAAAAAAAAGCATAGATTGTATAAATCTATGCCTGAAAGCTGCTTATTTTCTTTATTATGATGAAGCCTAAAAGGAACATTATAGGGCATATTAGAAGCTCCATTCCCGCTGGTAGCCCTGGGAATACCATAACCACTGAACCTATGATAAAGCCTAAGATAATTAAATAGGTCTTTTCAGGATATCTGTTCATGGTAGTTTCTAATATTCTTGTGGTTAATACCACTCCTAAAAGAACTCCTAAAGCTAAAGGTATTAAATAAGGGAAATATAAGCTTTTGATAGCGTTCATGGTTTCTGTATACATCCCTAATACTAAAAGCATGTAGGATACGCTAATTCCTGGAAGAATTAAGGCCACAGCAATCACTATTCCTCCCAAAGCAAGCATACCAAGGCTTGCAAGTGTTAACCCCCCGCCAAAATCAAAGATTCCTTCTGGGATAAAGTTTATTAATAATGTAATTAGTGCACCTATGAATATATAAAATATCTCTTTAGCAGTAATCTTCTTCACTTTTGAGCTTTTATAAATCAATGGTATTCCTCCTGCCACTGCTCCCATGAAGAAATACATCATTATCATGTTATAGTTCTCCGTAAGCTTTCCTAAAGGGCTGGCAAACAAGATCATTCCTATCCCTGCTCCCAGTACAAAGGTTCCAAGGAAAAGAACATTTCCTAAAATGTCTTTAAAAAATGAGCTTACTGCTCTTACCAGCTTGCCATATATCCCCAGTATCATGGCCATTGAACCACCACTAACCCCGGGTACAAGCATTGAAGCACCAACAATCAGTCCCTTAAGTGCCGTGTATAAAAAATTATCCTTATGCAACTTCTTATTAGAGTCCATATAATCCTCCGCATATAATTTATATAAGCATCCTGAAATACAGCAGGATGCTTATTGATTCCTATTACATAATAATTAATTTAACCTTATTATGTCAATATTCCTTATATATTCTTAAGAAAAATATAATTTTTCTCTACTATCTCCTATTTTCCTTCCACAGAAGAAAGGCCACATAAAATACAACGGCTTCTTTAAAGTTTCTCACATCGTAGCCCGTATCCTTAGCAAGCTTTTCCAGCCTATAAATTAATGTATTTCTATGGACAAATAATCTTTTAGCTGCTTCGCTTATATTTAAACCGCTAGCTATAAATTCCTCAATAGTATTAAGCATATCTATATCCAGCTCAGAAAGCTTTTCTTCCATACCCTCTGTTATTTCTTTTTTAACCTTGAGGTCTATACTCTGCACTGCCTTTTCGAAAAGCAATTCCTCACTGGTAAATATCATATTTCTGAAGGAATAGTTCTTTCCAATAGCAATAGCCTCTTTAGCCTTCTCAAAGGCTGTCTTAACAGCAAAGCTTCCTTCAGGTATGACCTCATAAGCTATATAAGCCTTTAAAAACAGCTCTGAATTGATAGCCTCAACTATACCCCTAGCATGGTCATAGGGTGAAGGGAACTCTCCAAAAAGAAGAATATTCTGATCATAAACTATGGCTACCGCCTTTGATTCCTCATAGAGCTCCTTCAGGGTAGCGAGGACATCATAATTATTTCCATCAGTGCTTATTAAAAATAATGTTGTTTTTCTAAGCAAGAAAGGGAGGGTGCTGCTAATAGCTTCAAAAGCAGCCCCTTTCCCCTCTAAAATATCCATTATCATCTGCTCCCTATAATAGCGGAGATCAATATACTTTTGATTTATTGAAAAGCCAAGCACCGATGCACAGTTTTCATTTTCTTTTTCAAGAGTCAACAGACCTCTTTCTCTACCTAAGGCTATCTCTTTGTTAATACAGGAGGACTTTTTAACTCCTTTTAGAGAGCTAAAGATTTCTTTTCCCTCCAGAAAGGAAAGCTTAAACCTTATACCACTTTCCCTTGAAAGCTCCTCAAGATAGCTTTGAAACATGTACATCTAACCACCTCATATATTAAATTATTGTGAGCTCGCTTTCTTTATCAAACACGTGAATCTTGTCAGTGTAAAGAGCAATTTGAGCTAAGTCTCCAGCCTTTAAGGAAGTGCTTCCATTAACTCTAGCAGTTATGTTAGCCTTACCCTTGGATAGATAAATATAGCTTTCAGCTCCCATAAGCTCAGTAACTTCTACATTAGCTTCAATAACTGCATCAGGATTTGCATTTATATAATCAGCCTTAGTAGTTAAATGCTCAGGTCTAATACCAAGGATAACTTCTTTTCCTGCATATCCCTTATTCTTTAAAACTGCAGCCTTATCTGCTGGAACTTCGACTGTGTCGCTGCCAAAGGTAGCATAAAGCTTACCATCTTTTTCTACAAGCTTAGAATCTATAAAGTTCATCTGTGGGCTTCCTATAAAACCTGCTACAAAGAGATTTACTGGATTCTCGTAGATTTCCTGAGGAGAATCTACCTGCTGAACTAAACCATCCTTCATAACTACGATTCTAGTACCTAAAGTCATGGCCTCTGTCTGGTCATGAGTTACATACACAAAGGTAGTCTGAAGTCTTTGATGAAGCTTAGCAATCTCAGTTCTCATCTGAACTCTCAGCTTTGCATCAAGGTTAGAAAGAGGCTCGTCCATAAGGAATACCTTAGGATTTCTTACGATAGCACGTCCCATCGCAACTCTCTGTCTCTGTCCACCAGATAGAGCCTTAGGCTTTCTATCTAAAAGATGCTCTATATCAAGTATCTTTGCAGCTTCCTTTACCTTCTTATCTATTTCTGCCTTTGGAACCTTTCTAAGCTTAAGACCAAAAGCCATGTTGTCATAAACACTCATATGAGGATATAAGGCGTAGTTCTGGAATACCATGGCTATATCTCTATCCTTTGGAGCCACGTCATTTACTACCTTATCTCCTATCTTTAATTCTCCTTCTGTTATTTCCTCTAATCCTGCAATCATTCTAAGGGTTGTAGACTTACCACAACCAGATGGTCCTACGAAAACTATGAATTCTTTATCTGCTATATCTAAATTAAAGTCCTTTACAGCGGTAACATTTCCGGGATAAACCTTGTAAATACGTTCTAATGATAAACTTGCCATTGATGTATCCTCCTCTAATATTATTACACTATAATTGTAACCGTTTTACAGCTATTATTCCATACGTATTAATTCCAAAGTTAAAAACGGTTATTTGTATAATAATCCAAAGACTGATACCAGTTATTATCCTTAAGAGTATTATCAATGGCATTTAATATCTCCCATTTCTTTAAGCTCCAGAGAGGCCCTATGAGAAGCTCCCTTGGAGCATCACCAGTCAATCTATGAACCACTATCTCTTCTGGCAGTAGGGTTATGCTCTTACATATAAGGTCAATATATTCTTCCTGTGACATAAACTTAAGCCTTCCCTGTTCATAGAGCTTAACTATTGGTGTTCCCTCCATGAGGTGTAGAAGGTGGAATTTAACTCCCTGAATAGGAAGGGTGCTTATATATCTTACGGTATCAAGCATATCCTCAGAGCTTTCCTCTGGCAGTCCAAAGATTGTATGAACCACCACATCAATTCCTCTTTTTCGAAGGTTTTTAACCCCTTCTTCAAAGACCTCTAGCTTATAGCCTCTATTAATAAGCTTGGCAGTACTATCCTTAGAGGTCTGCAAGCCTAGCTCTACCCATACATACAGCTTTTTGCTGATTTCCTCTAAAAGGTCCAGAACATCTTCTCCTAAGCAATCTGGCCTTGTAGCTATGGCTAGCCCCACTACTCCTTCCTGGCTCATAGCCTCTTGATATTTCTCTCTTAAAACCTCTACAGGAGCATAGGTATTGGTATAGGCCTGGAAGTAAGCTATGTATTTCCCCTGCTTCCATTTCTTATTCATCATGAGCTTTATATCGCTGAACTGCTTATCTATAGAAAAATCCCTGGAACCGGCAAAGTCTCCTGAGCCTCTTTCACTGCAAAAAATGCAGCCACCGTGGCTTACGGTACCATCTCTATTAGGACAGGTAAAGCCTCCGTCCAGGGATATCTTGAATATCTTTTCTCCAAACTTTTCTCTAAGGAAATAATTAAGGCTGTGATATCTCTTATCTCCCCATGTCTTTTCCATAATAATTATCCTTTCTTCTTAAGTCTCATTATCATTCTATAGGATAATTACACTAAAGGCAATTATTCATGCTTCTTAATAGAATGATCCTCAAGACTGAGGCCATAGATGCCTTCTTCTTGATTATTGTCACCCTTAAGGCTCTCTACCTTAAAGGTTACCTCATCCTCTGTGAAGCTATTAAAGGTCAGTTGATAGCTGCTTATAGGAAATATACTTTCCAGTTCCTTATGGATTGGGTCCCCACTCTCTGCTTTATAGACCTTGATAGAGCTTATTCCATTAACAGCATATTCTGCCATGATATATTTTTCATCCTTAGAAAATACTAAATAATTTATTGTAGAATTTTCTATCACATCGATAGAGCTTATCTCTTTTCCTATGGGCTTTTCAGAGCTTATATCCTCTCCTGATAGTCCCTCTTCCTGGTTTCCTTCCTGTCCCTGACTACCCTTTCCTCCTCCGCCTCCACTACCACCCATGGAGCTAAAGGTCTGCTGGCTGTCATCAATAGCTATTATCCCTATGTAGGATGAGCCATTCTCTGAGGATATGGCTATGGATTCTCCCTGATATCCGAAGGTAACTGCTGAAAATCTTTCCCTTGGCACAGTGACCTTTGTGTACTCAGCCTTGTTTTCCCTGCTGTATATTTCCACTGGCAATCTATGAAGTCTTATTATAGGGCTGCTCTGCACCTCTTCCTCTCTTCTTTGTCTCAGGGCATTTCCTTCTAAATAAGCTTCCTTCTCTGTTTTTGCACTGAGCTTTGTAATTTTATAACCGTCATCTTCCCTAGCTACGGTTATAGATAAATTATCTAAATCTGCTCTAGGCTCTCCTTTTTTTACTAGGGAGAGCTTATAGTTTATCATAAGACTGCTTCCGGCCTCATCATAATTATCCATCATAAAGCCTACCAGTCTCAAATCTCCTTTTTCCTTCTGTGCCCCTTCCTTAATATCCTCAGAACAGAGCTTTAAAGCTTCCTCGTAATTTTCACTGACCAAAAAGGTTAGATATTTTTCTGATAGCTTCATAGCCTCTTCTGTATTTATTACTGTACCTTTAACCCTTCTACCTTCTCTGCCTTCACCTCTATTGCAGCCATAAGCAGTAAATACCAATAATATTAGCAGCAATGAAACAATAATTCTCTTCATACTCTACACTCCTAACTTAGGAAAATATCATAAATATTATTTACTGCAGACTTCTAAAATATGCCTCTTTCATACTTTCTAACATAATTTCTTATAAAAGCCTATATATTATTAACATATAAATAAACAGGAGGAGAATAAAAAGGTGAATAAAGAAATCTCCAAGGTCTTTCAGGTAGCAGCAGTGTTTATAGGTACTATTGTAGGGGCAGGTCTTGCCTCTGGTAAGGAGATAACTCAATTTTTCACTTCCTATGGCTTTAAGAGCTTCTTTGGGATAGCCCTTACGGGCTGCTTTTATATTTTTTTATGTTCAATCATAAGTAAGCTGAGCATTGATAATAATCTAAATTCCTATGCTGATGTAATAGCCTTAGTAACAAAGGGAAACGATGGCAATCCTTTTCTTTCAGTTCTAAGCAAAGGGACAACTCTTATAACTACTTTTTATATTTTAAGCAGTGCTTCTATTATCCTTGCTGGCTGCGGTTCCTTGATAAATGAATACTTTGGGATACCAAAAATCGTAGGCACAGCACTGATGCTGATATTAGCAGTGATAATTCTATGGAGAGGTACTGATGGCTTAATTGGGATAAATACAATAATAGTTCCTTCCCTCATTATAACTATAGTAACCCTCATGGGACTTTACGTGTTTTTTTATAAGGATGCAATAACTCTCCAAAAGCTACAATCTATAGTACCCATAAAAAAAGGTTGGCTTATATCCTCGATATTATACAGCGGTTATAACATCCTCTCCTGTTCTGGGGTGTTAGTCCCCCTCAGTAGAGAAATGAAGAGTAAAAAAGCTGTAATTGCAGGAATCATATTGGGTTCCCTGGGACTATCAGTCCTATGTGTTTTTATAAATCTAATGCTTATGTTAAACCAGCCCAATATATATAGCTATGACATCCCTCTTCTCTACATCGCAGATCGTTTCGGTACTCCTATTCAGCTGCTGCTCCTGGTGGTAATCTGGCTGGAGATGTTTTCTACGGAGGTGTCTGATGTTTACAGCATAAGCAGAAGCCTTCAAAATGTTTTTAAGCTCCCCTTTAAAAGCTGTATCTTCATAGTTTTAGCCATAGCCTTCCCTATATCCCAGCTTGGCTTTACAAATCTCATATCCATTTTGTATCCTATTTTCGGTATGCTGAGCCTGCTATTTATAGCTCAGTGCCTCTATTATTACTTCTTTAAGAGAAATAAAGGATAAAGAGCTGAAGAGCTTATTTCTTTTTAAGTAACTTTTTATAGCTGGTATCTATGCCAAAGGCTCCAAGGGGTGCAGTAATAATAATAGCTAAAACAGCTACAGAAAGGACTAATTTACCGCAAGGTAATCCTAGGGAAAGAGGAACAGCACCAATAGCAGCCTGTACTGTGGCCTTAGGAAGATAAGCAATTACACAAAATAAGCGTTCTTTCATATTCAAGGATGTACCTATTAAGCAACAGAGAACGCCGACTGATCTAAAAAATAAGGCAATAAAAACCATCAAAACAGCAGCGATTCCTGCACTTAAGGTGAATCTAATATCCACCGCTGCACCAACGAGGACAAACAAAACCACCTCTGCTGCAAGCCACAGCTTTCCGAATTTTTCTGCTAGACGTTTGGATACAAACTCTGTGCTTTTCATTTTTAGAACAGCAGCCATACTCATAACAGCAAGTAAACCTGAAATAGAAATTATTCCTTCGAGCCATCCTTCTATAGCAATAAACATAAATGAAGTTCCCAAGAGTATAATAACTTTTGTGCTATTACGTACGTAATGCTTACTTGCATATCTCGTCTCAAAGAACAATGCCAATAACAGAGCTGTTAAAGCTCCAAGTATAATGCCCAAAAGTATAGAAACTGGTATATTAACAAAATCTAATACCGACGCCGAATTCCCTTGAAGCATACTTAGAAAGGTAGAAAACAATACAATTACAAAGACATCATCTAAGGAAGCACCGGCAAGGATGAGCTGAGGAATACTTTTATCTGTTCCATATTTTCTTTCTATTAAATAAACCATCTTAGGAACAACTACAGCAGGAGAAACAGCTGCTATAACTGCTCCCATAACAGCTGCTTCCATATAAGTTATGTTCAGTAGCCTGGGAGCAAATATAATATAGGTTGTTATTTCAAATAATGCAGGAACAAATGACATTAATAATGCAGGACGTCCAACCTTTTTTAAGTCTCCAAGGTTTAGAGATAACCCAGCCTTAATCAAAATAATAATCAAAGCTAGCTTACGTAAATCAGCAGATATATTAAGAATGGATGAATCCAGTAAATCAAAAGCATAGGGACCAAGAATAATACCAGTTGTCAGCATCCCAATAATCCTTGGAAGCCTGATTCTCTGACAAATTGACGCTACTGATAAACCAACAAGAAAAATAAGTGCAAGAGATGTTAACATAAAAAAACCTCCTTATACGCAAAAAACTGATGCTTTCTGCGATGAATAATCACAGAAGTCATCAGCTTAAAAGCGGTTTAGGTTACCCAAGGGAGAACTTCATTCCCAAAGCTGATTATATTTCAATATTTTAACCAGGTCAAGGCATATATATCTATAATACTTTTCTTTTCTTTTCTATTGAGGTATATTCATTAGAGATGATAAATTATGTAAGGATACAGGTGAAGTTCTAATGACTACAAATAACATAAATTCTCTGACTCACTGCAGCCTTTGTGCCAGAAATTGCGGTGTAGATAGAACAAAGGGAGAGCTTGGTTTTTGCAAAAGCAGTGATAGAATCTTTGCTTCAAGAGCCGCTCTTCATCACTGGGAGGAGCCCTGCATCTCCGGTACTAAGGGTTCAGGAACAGTGTTTTTTTCTTCCTGCAGCCTGGGCTGTGTATTCTGCCAAAACTATGAAATAAGCACTGGTGGAGCTGGCAAGGAAATATCCATAGAAAGATTATCAGAAATATTTTTAGAGCTAGAAAGCCTGGGAGCCCATAATATAAACTTAGTTACCCCTACTCATTTTGTTCCTCAAATCCGAGAAGCTATAATACTCTCTAAGGAAAAGGGCCTTAGTCTCCCCATTGTTTATAATACGGGAAGCTACGACACCTTAGATACCATTAAATCATTAGAAGGCTTAATAGATATTTATCTCCCGGACTTAAAATATTTTGATGATAAATATTCCACAAAATACTCCAGAGCTAAGGACTACTTCAAGACGGCATCTAAAGCTATTGAGGAAATGTATAGACAGGTAGGAGAGCCCTCCTTCAACGAGGATGGGATAATGACTAAGGGAATAATAGTACGTCATATGATGCTTCCGGGTCTTTTATTTGATAGCAAAAAGATAATAGATTACCTTTATAATACCTATGGGCATTCTATATACATAAGCATTATGAATCAATATACCCCAACTCATAAAGCAAAGCAATATAAGGAGATCAGTAAGCCCCTAAATAATCACCACTATGAAGCCCTTATTGATTATGCCCTGAGCCTTGGAGTAACCAACGCCTTTATTCAAGAAGAAGGCACTGCTTCAGAATCCTTTATCCCAGCCTTTGATTATCGTGGTGTGTAAAAGCAAAAGGGCTTATCTCAGAGAATATAAATTCCTCTAGGTAAGCCCTTAATCTTTATATTTTATAGCTCTCCAGCTGTTTTTTTAATATCTCTGTAACATTACCGAACTTGCCTATATAATCAAATAGCTCTCTAAGCTTTTCCGTATACTCAGAGATACTGGCATTGACCTCCTCAGAGGAGGCAGAATTCTCTTCTGCTATAGCGGCTAGCTGTTCTATAGTTTCTGAAAGTCCCTTAAAGCTTTGTGCATGCTCCTTCAAGCTTTCTATAGTCATTGAGGTACTAGAAACAATCTCTTCCACAGCTTCAGCTGCCTCAAGATTTTTTTGTCTCACCTCTTCTAAGCCTGTAGCCTCCCTTTCTAGGTCTCTATATTGATTATCAACTAAAGAAGCTACTCCTTTTATATCCTTAACCACTCCTTGTAGCCTTGAGCTTATATCACTAACAGCTCCCTTTGATTGCTCAGCAAGACTTCTTACGGAATCTGCCACCACTGCAAAGCCTCTACCCAGCTCTCCTGCTCTGGCGGCTTCAATGGAGGCATTGAGGGCTAATAGATTAGTTTGTTCTGCAATTCTAGATACGGTAGTCACAACCTCCATAATTTCGTTAGCCTTACCTTCCAAGGCTTCACTGCTACTTTTCACCACTTGGAAGTCCTGCAAAACACCCTTCATATTTTCAGAGGAGCTATTAAGGTGATTATAGCTATCCTTTATCTTATCCACAGTCTTTAGAAGACTTTCCTTGTTGCCATACTGTACCTCACTGAGGTCTATGAGGCTCGATACATTATTGTTTACTTCATTAGCTATATTACCAGTACTTTCTGCCTGTGAAACAGCTCCTGAAGATACTTGATCTACCACTCCTTCTATCTGCTCAGTGGTATTATTCATCTCCTCAGTTATTTCCTTAAGCTTTTCAAGAAACACAGTCATCTCATCGGTATTCCCCTTAAAGCCTACAAAATCCTCCTTCATAAGCTTTTTATAGCTATCTATTAGCTTATAAATATCTTCTAAATAATCACCTGTCTCCAAGCTTCCTTCTAGATAATATCTTTTTTCATTAACAGCCATAAGCTCCTGCTCTAGGGCCTTGATGGGCTTTAAAACTATTCCTGCGCCAATGGTTGATATAATTCCTCCTAACCCTCCTGCAATAATAGCTCCCTTAAGCCCTAAAAATGCAGCACCTCCTAAAGCTGATATTGCTAAGGTTATAAATCCTATTTTCAGCTCAGGCTTCCTAAATAGTCCCAGAGATAAAGCTTTTGAGAGCTTATATTTCCTTTTATAATAAATATCCTTTTCAAAGGTGATTTTAACCTTTAAAATTTGTTTTTCTCTGCTTATCTCTAAAAGGTCAATCCTCTCCTGGAAAATAGCCGCACACCCTTCTAAGATTCCATAAAAATAATCATACATCTCCCTCTTAGAGCCATAGGTTATAATCCCCTCCCTTGAGCTAATGGGTTCAAGAGTAAGAAGTGGGGGTATTGCCCCCTCAAGCCTTCTGGTCATTACAATATGTATGTTATAAATATTCCTCAAAAATGAATAAAAGTTTTCCGTCTGAAAAAAAGCAGGATAATCCTCATGGAAGGCCTTGGCATTTTCAATTCCAATTGTCCTCCATAGCTCACCTAGAGATATTTCTGCTCCCTTTGCTATCTTCTCTATGGCCACAGCTATTTCTTTATCATCCACAGTTTCTAGAGGATTGAAAACTCTATTTCTCTTCCAACCTGCTGCTGCCATCGCCACTTCTACAGCTTCATCCCCATAAAGCCTTCTACAGCTCTTCATCCATGTTGCTACAACTGTTCCTTTCATTAACACCCCACCAATCCTAGTATAGTTAAGTCTTATCTTATAGTTAAACGGATCATTGCCTAACTATTATTATCGGTACAATATCAAAATCCTTAACTTTGTTTCACATAAAAAAGAGAACCATTTCTGGTTCCCTCTATTACACTGCTCCTACTATATTATGAGGCATATATGGTTCTTCAAGATAGGCAATATCTTCTTTGCTTAAAGAAATATTAAAGCTTCCTACTGCATCATCAAAGTACTTTGCCTTTGTTGCTCCAATCAGGGTAGAGGTTACTCCTTTGGCAAAATGCCATGCTAGAGCAATCTGAGCCATGGTGCACTCTTTCTTATCTGCCAGTTCTGAAACACGCTTTACTATTTCCATATCAGAATCCTTAGTGCTATCGTATTTTTCTTTTGCCACTTTATCCGTAGCACTTCTAAGGGTTTCTGCAGACCACATGCGAGTTAATCTTCCTGCAGCCAAGGGACTGTAAGGGGTTAAAGCTACTCCCTGCTCTCTACAGATGGGAATAAGCTCTCTCTCATCCTCTCTATAGAGAAGATTATAATGATTCTGCATAGAAACAAACTTTGTCCATCCATTTTTCTCAGCGGTGTCCTGAAGCTTTGCAAACTGGTAGCCATACATTGCAGAAGCTCCCAAAGCACGAACCTTTCCCGCCTGTACAAGCTTATGGAGGGCCTCCATAGTTTCCTCCACAGGGGTGTCATAGTCAAAACGATGGATAATCAGTAAATCAACATAGTCTGTCCCCAGGCGCTTTAATGAACCCTCTACCTCCCTTGGTATAGCTTCCTTTGAGAGCTTTCCTTCATTAAAATATACCTTTGTAGCTATTACAACCTTGTCACGAGAAACATTATTTTTAAGCCCTCTCCCTAAGTACTCCTCACTGGTACCAGCGGAATAGGAGTTTGCCGTATCAAAAAAATTAATCCCTAAGGACAATGCGTGCTTTATAATCTCTTCGCTCCTGGATTGATCTAGCGTCCAGGCATGCATATTGCTTGCCGGGTCACCGAAGCTCATGCATCCAACACATAACCGTGATACTTCTAAATCAGATTTTCCTAGCTTTGCGTATTCCATTCCTAACACCCTTTCATAATCTATTTCTAACACTTTATTCAGCCGCAGTTGTTATAAAGCATGAATAGAGTACATTTAAATACATTATAATTCCTAAAGTTAACTTTAAGTGATCAATTAAAATAAGTTATCAAATTGTTCAAAGAAGCCTAACTAACCCTGAGCTTATACCATAAATACTCGATGTATTATCAAAAGAATACTTCTACCGATAAATTAAATACTCATAGAAGGTTCTAAGGATTCCCATTCTTCACGTAAGATACCCATACGAATTGAATCATAGTACTTACCATTGTAGTATCGAACTTTACGAATACGAGCCTCCATTTTCATACCCAGTTTTTCTCCTACACGAATCATCCGTTCATTTCCAGACCAAGTTGTTAATCCCACTCTAACAAGTGATAATGAATTAAAAATATGAGTAATCCAAAGTTCTAAGGCTCGTGTGCCTATTCCTCTGCTCCAATTATGAGCTTCGTGTAAAACAATTCCTACCTCCAACCACTTCTTCTGTTCATCCTCAAAATAATAGGATACGATACCACATACAACATCATTAATAGTTATAACCCAAAAGGAATCCACATCTACCCAATTCATTGCTGTTTCAATGAATTGTTCATACGGCATAGATTTATGTGGAAAGTATGGAGCATCCCACTTTTTCCACTCTGGTGCCTCCTCTTTATAAATTAACTCCCACAGTCTTAATAAGTCCTGTTCCTCTACTGGACGAATTATTAAATCTTTATCTTTGTACATATAAACCCTCTTTTCAAATTATTTTAGATTCGTTAGATTGAAAAGAAAATAATCGCCTTTTACTTATCAATCACCTGGTCAAATAAAAAGTTTTTCATCTTAATCACACCTTCCAAAAATTTAGTTTTATTATATCATTTTTCCATATCTTTCAAATCATTTTTTTGTACTAATCTGCCCCGATAGTGAAATAAGACATATTAGTAAAATACATCATTTAAAATTTCTAATCTCAATTACAGTGATAAAAATTGCTTTTTTACAGACTTTCGGGAACAAATTATAGGAACATGGACTATAAAAAATAGAGCATCAGAAACCTCTAACACTCTATTACTATCTCATATATTAAATATACTAGGATATACAAATCAAGTTACATTCCATTATTCACAATTTTGTTTTTCACCTTACAAATCTTGTCCTGGCAGTTTTTGCACTGTAGTTTTTTATTTGATCCACTCCAGAATCTCTCTGGATGCTTGGCATATATTAGCTCCCAGTTTATAAGTACAACACAGGAGGTAAAGAAGAGGCTCCAGCTGAAAAAGCTCTTTATAAAAAGCATTGGTGTGAACATCATAAAATGTCCCCATTCATATATCCTACAATTTACACAGCACCTATTTTTCATTATTAATGATTGAAAAGGGCAGTAAAACAGGATACAGAGATAGTCGCAGAGGAAATAAAACACAGATAGCATTAACAGATCTGCATTATCAATGATCTTTAGTACATACAAAGCTCCAAAAATACCGTTAAAAAACAGCCAACAAAGCATTACCTTCCATGCTTTCAAATTTTGATCCTGAACGAATTTGTATAGCTCTAGCTCTGAGTAACCAGCCGACTCTTCATATTCACAACCGTGGGATTTGCGGATTGCCATAGATAGCCTTTTCGTAGGGAAAAGATGATTTATCATCATAGCCATAAATACAAGCCACAAGAGATGGATTGGGGTAATACCCATCCAAACAGGCTGATTCATAAATCTATACATTAGCTCCTTATCACGAATATAAAATAATAATACGAAGCTAAATATCAGAACTCGAATAACTAGCTTCACTAAATAACTCTTCAACATCAGTGTATGAACTATCTTTTCTTTAACCTTCATATCTTACACCCACCCAATAACATATATATTCCTTTACAAGTATATATATTAAAGCTTCTCTATTCTTATTTTCTACAGGTACTGTTAGCCTATACATATATATAAATCGATAAAATTATCCAAAAAAAACCTCACTGGTATAATATCATATTATTTTTAAATATTAAATAGAGCATTAGAAAACTCTAACGCTCTTTTGTCATCACATATTATTAATATCTACAAGCTCAGTATTATCCTCAGTAAATCCAGCAGCTATAGTAGCTGTCAATGCATAAGCTGTGTCTAAGGAGGTAAGACATGGTATTCCTTTTTGGAGAGCCAGCTTATGAAGCTTAACAAAGTCTTCTATTGACTGCTTTTCTCCCATATGGGTATAAATAACATAGTTTATTATTCCTGACTCTATTAATTCTATTAAACTACTATCCTCCCTTAGCTTTTTGATTCTTGTAACCTCCATGCCTAGTGACTCTATTTCCTCTGCGGTACCTTCAGTAGCATATATATCAAAGCCTAGATTTCCAAGCTTGTTAGCTAGGCTAGCTATCTCATATTTGTCCATCCTGCTGACGCTTATAAAAACCCTTCCCTTATTCCCTTCAATGGGCTTAATACCAGCTGCGACTAGGCCCTTAAATAAAGCCTCCTCTAAGGTTTTTCCAATACCCAGCACCTCTCCTGTTGATTTCATCATAGGTCCTAAGGAGGCGTTGGCATCAAGGAGCTTTTCAAAGGAAAACACAGGAACCTTTGCTGTTACATAAGGTATTCCTAAATAGAGTCCAGTGCCATAGCCCTGATCCACAATACTCTCTCCAACCATAACCCTGGTTGCCAGTTCTACCATGGGAACTCCCGTAACCTTACTTATATAAGGAACAGTTCTGGAGGCTCTAGGATTAACCTCAATAACAAAGAGCTCATCCTCATATATTAAATACTGTATGTTAATAAATCCCTTAGTACCCAAGGCAAGGGCCAGACTTTCTGAATACTGAACCACCTTATCTAAGATTGTATCATTAATATTTGGGGGTGGGTATATAGCTATGGAATCTCCGCTATGAACACCGGCTCTTTCTACGTGCTCCATTACTCCTGGAATTAATACGTGACTTCCGTCAGATATAACATCAACCTCAAGCTCAATCCCCTTAAGGTACTTATCAATAAGTATAGGATTATCTATCCCCTGGTCGAGTATTATATCCACATATTTAATCAGCTCATCCTTCTCATAGGCAATGGTCATATTCTGCCCCCCAATTACATAGGAAGGTCTAACCAAAACAGGATACCCTATATTTTCTGCTGCCTCCAACGCCTCCAATTTATCTACAACAGCTATACCTTTTGGTCTTTTAATATTACACTCCTCTAAAAGCTCATCAAAGCGCTGACGATCCTCTGCCTTATCTATGCCTTCAGCGGAGGTTCCTAAGATTTTTATTCCCTTCTCATGAAGGAACTTTGCCAGCTTAATAGCTGTCTGCCCTCCAAAGGCTACCACCACTCCTATAGGCTTTTCTACTTCTATAACATTCATTACATCCTCAGGAGTTAAGGGCTCAAAGTAAAGTCTATCAGCCGTATCAAAATCTGTGGACACTGTTTCTGGATTATTATTAATTATAATTACCTCGTAGCCTAATTCCTTTAAGGTCCATACACAGTGAACAGAGGAGTAATCAAATTCTATGCCCTGACCTATTCTAATAGGGCCAGAGCCCAATACGATTATCCTTGGCTTATGGCTTCTTTTAGTCTCTCTTGCTTCACAGTATTCATCATAGCTTGAGTAAAAATATGGTGTTTCAGCTTTAAATTCTCCTCCACAGGTATCCACCAGCTTAAAGGAGGAATATACTTTTGTATTTAACCCTTTACCTATAAGCTTCTCTATGGTCTCATCGGTATATCCAAGGTGCTTACCCTCAATATAATATTTCTCTGAGAATTCTTCTTTTGATATTTTCAGCTCATAGTCAGCTAAATTTTTCAGCTTATAAAGAAACCATTTATCTATTTTGGTTATTTCATTTATTTCCTCAGGAGTTATCCCTTCCTTGAGGGCATGGAAGACTGTAAAGAGTCTTATGTCATCAATATTCTTTAATCGGCTTAATATATCAGTGCCATCAGCGGTAGGACGATTTAATGTATCTATAGATAGCTCTGCACCTCTTACTGCTTTCATTATTGCCATTTCAAAGGATGGTGCCATGGCCATAACCTCTCCCGTAGCCTTCATCTGGGTAGAAAGCTCATGGCTTATATTGATAAACTTATCAAAGGGCCATTTGGGAAGCTTAACTACGATATAATCTAATGCTGGCTCAAAGCAGGCATAGGTGCTGCCTGTTACATCATTTAATATTTCATCTAAGGTATAGCCCAAGGCAATTTTAGTACTTACCTTTGCTATGGGATATCCCGTAGCCTTGCTAGCAAGGGCTGAGGACCTAGATACTCTTGGATTAACCTCGATAACCGCATACTGGAAGCTCTCTGGATCTAAGGCAAACTGACAGTTGCAGCCCCCTTCAATCCCAAGCTCTGTAATTATTCTTAAAGCAGAGCTTCGGAGCATTTGATACTCCTTATCGGAAAGGGTCACTGCAGGTGCTACAACAATGCTATCTCCCGTATGAACTCCTACGGGATCAAAGTTTTCCATGCTGCATACAGCAATTACATTTCCTACAGAATCCCTCATAACCTCAAATTCAATTTCCTTCCAGCCATAGATATACTTTTCTACGAGAATTTGATTAATAGGGGATAAATTAATGCCATTAGCTGCAATTATCCTAAGCTCTTCTAAGGTATTGCAGACTCCTCCTCCAGCACCTCCCAAGGTATAGGCTGGTCTAACTATAATAGGATAGCCTATTTCCTCTGCTATGATAGTGGCCTCTTCCAAGGTATTAGCTATTCCAGAAGGGATTACTGACTCCCCTATTTCTATCATAGTTTTCTTAAAGATTTCTCTATCCTCAGCTTTTTCTATGGCGGAATAATTTGTTCCTATTAGTGCTACATTATTTTCTTTTAAGAAGCCTTCTCTACTGAGCTCCATGGCCAGGGTTAGACCCGTTTGTCCCCCTAACCCTGCCAGGAGGCTATCAGGCTTTTCCTTTAGTATTATTCTTTTTATAGTAGCTAGGGTTAAAGGTTCTAGATATATTTCATCAGCTAGAGCCCTGTCAGTCATTATGGTAGCAGGATTAGAATTAGCCAGCACCACGTTAATACCTTCAGCCTTCAGCACTCTACAGGCCTGAGCACCAGCATAATCAAATTCAGCTGCTTGACCTATGACTATTGGGCCAGAGCCTATGACTAAAACCTTTTTTATATTTTTATTTAATGGCATGTTCCTCTCCTTCCATAAGCTTCATAAATTTATCGAATAGGAAGGTTGTATCCTGGGGACCTGAAGCAGCCTCTGGATGGAACTGCACTGAAAAAGCCTTAAGAGAAGGATAATCTATTCCCTCACAGCTTCCATCATTAGCATTTATAAAGCTCACCTTTCCAACATCTTCTGATATACTTTCCTTTACAACCTGATAGCCGTGATTTTGACTGGTTATAACTACTCTTCCTGTGCTTATATCCTTAACCGGTTGATTAACCCCTCTGTGTCCAAACTTTAGCTTGCTGGTTTTCCCTCCCATAGCCAGAGCCATAAGCTGATGACCAAGGCAAATACCGAAGATCGGGATCTTACCAAAAACCTGCTTCAAGCTTTCAATAGCTTGAACATTCTCCTCTGGGTTTCCTGGTCCATTAGAAAGCATTATACCTTGAGGGTTACCCTCCAGAATCTCCTCCGGTTTGCTGTTATGGGGTATTACATTAACAGAACAACCTCTTTTTAACAGCTCTCTAAGAATATTGTTTTTATAGCCATAATCAATAAGTGTCACCTTATATCTTTCTTCTGTAGCCTTATAATAGCTCTTTTTCTTTGTACTCACTGCCTCTACAGCTTTTTCTATTTTATAGCCTTTTATTTCATCTACTACTTTAGGACCTACTTCATAGGAGAGCTTTCCATTCATTACGCCGTATTCTCGTATATGCTTAGTAATCGCCCTGGTATCTACTCCACAGACACCAACTATATTATTTTTCTTTAAAAAGCTATCAAGAGGAGAATCGGTTCTGAAGTTTGAAGGATTGACACAGTTTTCTCTAATGACATAGCCACTTATATAGCTTCTATCACTTTCCTTATCCTCCTCAATCATTCCATAATTACCTATGAGCGGGAAGGTCTGCATTACAATCTGTCCATAATAGCTTGGATCTGTTAGTGTTTCAATATATCCATTCATTCCTGTAGTAAATACCATTTCTCCCAGGGCTTCCTTTTCTGCACCAAAGCTTTTACCCTTAAAAGTATGACCATCCTCCAATACAATGTATATGTCCTTCATAATGCCCTCCCATCTTGCCTTTTAAAATACCAACTTCCATTCCTTAACTAATTATTACCTAAGAGCTTCACTAAAACTGCCTTTTGAGCATGGAGCCTGTTTTCTGCTTCTTGAAATATTTCATCACTATGAGCTTCAAAGACCTCTTCCGTTATCTCCTCTTCTCTATGTGCAGGAAGACAATGAAGAACTATTGCATCCTTCTTTGCCAGCTTCATCACCCTTGCATTTACCTGGTATTTTGAAAAAATCCTTTTACGTTTCTCCCTCTCTTGTTCTTGTCCCATAGACATCCATACATCTGTATATACTACATCGGCATCCTTTATAGCCTCGGATACAGAGTCAGTACAGGTGAAGCTTCCATTTTCCCTTGCCCATTTCTGCAGAACCTCATCAGGCTCATAGCCTTTAGGGCAGGCTATTGCCACCTCCATACCTAGCTTTATTCCACCTACTATATAAGAATTAGCAACATTATTTCCGTCTCCTATGAAGCAAAGCTTCAAGCCCTTAAAGCTCTGCTTATATTCTCTTATGGTCATTAAATCAGCAAGAATCTGACAGGGATGTGCAGAATCCGTAAGACCATTGATTATGGGAATTGTCCCATAGTCCGCCAGGTCCTGAACCTCCTGTTGGTCAAAGGTTCTTATCATTATCCCATCTAAATAACGGGATAGCACCCTTGCGGTATCCTTAATAGGCTCGCCTCTTCCCATCTGTAGATCCTTTGAGCTTAAGAATAAAGCCTTCCCCCCTAATTGATACATTCCTACCTCGAAGGATACCCTAGTCCTGGTAGAGGATTTTTGAAATATCATGCCAAGGGTCTTACCTTCCAAATGATTATGCTTTATTCCATTTATATTTTCATATTTCAGCTTATCAGCTAAGTTTAATATTTCTACTATTTCATCTGATGTAAGGTCCTTTAGCTTTAATAAATGCTTCATACCTCTATCACTCCTTTTAAAATCTCTATTGCTTCCTGAAGTAGCTCCATGGAAATATTTAACGGTGGAAGCAGCCTAACCTTATTTTTTGCAGTAATAACCACAAGCCCTTCCTCTAAAGCCCTTTCTACTATTTCTTTCGCTGGCCTTACGGTTTCTATACCCAGCATAAGTCCCATACCGGTAACAGCTACAACTCCTGGGACGCTAGCTAATTCCTTTTTAATAAATTCTCCCTTTGAGACTACCTCATCGAGGAAAGTATCTGTAAGTCTATCTATAATAGATATGGCTCCCGCTGCAGAGACAGGATTTCCACCAAAGGTAGAGCCATGACTGCCAGAGCTTAAAACAGCTTCTGTCTTTTCACCAAAGAGAGTGGCTCCAAAGGGAAGCCCTCCTGCAAGACCCTTAGCCGTAGAAATAATATCAGGAGCTATATCATAATTCATATAGGAGTACAGCTCCCCTGTCCTTCCGTTTCCTGTCTGCACCTCATCTACAATCACTAAAATATCCTTTTCTTTTGCAAAGGAAGCAACTTCCTGGACAAAGTCCTTGGAAAGAACCCTTACTCCCCCTTCTCCTTGTATAAGCTCCATCATTACGGCACACGCCTTATGATCTTCCATAAGCTTTCGTATCCCCTGAATATCCTCAGGATCGCTATATATAAAGCCTTCAGTAAAGGGATAAAAATCCTTATGAAAAACCTCCTGTCCTGTAGCAGAAAGGGTAGTTATTGTCCTTCCATGAAAGCTGTCCTTTAAGGTTATAATGGTATTTCTACCTTCTCCATATTTATCATGAGAATACTTTCTTGCAGCCTTGATGGCACATTCATTAGCTTCTGCCCCTGAATTGGAGAAAAAGACCTTCTTCATCTGAGTTCTCTCACAGAGCTTCTTAGCTAAAATCGCCTGTGGCTCTGTATAATAAAGATTTGATATATGAGAAAGGGAGCTAAGCTGCTTAGTAACTGCCTCTAACCAAAGGGGATCTGCTGTTCCAAAGGTGTTTACAGCAATTCCAGCTGAGAGGTCAATATACCTCTTCCCCTTTTCATCATAGAGCTCTGATCCCTTTCCACTAGTAAATAGACGGTCAAATCTATTGTAGGTATTTGCTATATATTTTTTATCTAAAGCCTTTATCCCATTAAAATCCATTGCTACTTCCTCCAAAGATAATTTATACAAACATCGTCCCAATTCCCTCATTTGTTAATAGTTCCATCAATATAGAATGAGGAATTTTACCATCAATAATAAATACCTTCTTAACTCCCCGCCTTATTGCCTCTGCACAGCATTGTACCTTTGGAATCATGCCACCGGATATTACTCCCTCACCTATAAGTCTTTCAGCTTCACTTATGTTAATCTTTGATATCAAGGATTCTGGATTATTTATATCCTCAAGAAGACCCTTAACATCAGTCATAGCAACGAAGCTTTCAGCTTTAAGCTCTCCAGCAATCCATGCTGCAGCAGTATCTGCGTTTATATTGTATATATTTCCGTTCTTATCAAAGCCCACGGTAGATATTACCGGAATATAGTTCTTTTCTAAAAGATCTGTTATAAGGTTCGTCTTTATATTTATGATTTCACCCACGTAGCCTAGCTCCCTGTCCTTCATTCTAGCTTCTATCATTCCGCAGTCCACACCGCTTATACCTACAGAATTTCCTCCTGAATTTCCTATGAGATTCACCAGCTCTTTATTGACCTTTCCTGATAAAACCATCTGAACAATCTCTGCTGTTTCCCTATTTGTAACTCTGAGACCATTTTTAAACTCAGTTTTTATATTCATTTTTGTAAGAACCTCAGTGATTTCTGGTCCTCCTCCATGAACAACAATCACCTTAATTCCAATAAGGGAAAGGAGCACTATATCTCTCATCACAGACCTTTTAAGCTCTTCGTTGACCATGGCATTTCCGCCATATTTAATTACTACGATTTTATTATTATATTTTTTTATATAAGGCAGAGCATTAATAAGCACCTCTGCTCTTTGGCCATTGTTAAATTCCATCGATAAATCTCCTAATCAAGTTCTGTAATCCCCATTTATTTTTACATAATCATAGGTAAGGTCACAGCCCCAGGCTGTAGCTTCAGCTGTTCCACTGTTTAAGTCTATGTTTATGACTATTTCCTTCTCCGATAAAACCTTCTTTGCCTTCTCCTCAGAAAAGGCAACTCCCTTTCCATCATTACACACAGCTATGGAACCTTTAAAGGATGAAAAATCAACATCGATTTTGTTAACATCAACCATAGCTCCACTATAGCCGATGGCACAAAGAATCCTTCCCCAGTTGGCGTCCTGTCCAAACATAGCAGCCTTTACCAGGCTGGATCCAACCACTGCTTTTGCTACGGTCTTAGCAATGTGTTTATTATAAGCTCCCTTCACCCTACACTCTAAAAGCTTGCTTGCTCCTTCTCCATCGGCAGCAATCTCCTTTGATAAGGTAGTGGTTATGAAGCTTAAAGCCTTTTTAAAAATCTCGTAGTCTTCATTCTCACAAGCTATAAGCTTATTCTCTGCCGCTCCATTTGCAAGAACACAGAGCATGTCATTGGTAGAGGTATCTCCATCTACTGTAATCATATTGAAGCTGTCCTCTACATCCTCTGAAACAACCTTTTGCAGTAGCTCAGGAGTAATATAAACATCACTAGTAATGAAAACAAGCATCGTAGCCATGTTTGGATGTATCATTCCAGAGCCTTTAGCTATTCCTCCTATATGGCATTCCTTATCTCCTATAGTAAAAGCTACAGCTACCTCTTTTTCTTTGGTATCTGTAGTCATAATCGCCTTAGCAGCCTCCGAGCTTTTATTTCCAAGACTACCACACAGCTCTTTCATACCATTCTTTATTGGCTCTATATCTAAGGCTTTTCCTATAACTCCCGTGGAGGCTACAATTATATCCTCTGCCTCTATATCAAGAGCTTCTGCGGTCAAACTGCACATTTTCTCTGCAATTTCTATTCCATTTTCATTACAGGTGTTGGCATTTCCGCTGTTACAAATAATTGCTCTTCCAAAGCCATCACTGATATTTTTCTGTGTAACAGCTATCGGCGCACCCTTGACTAAATTTTGTGTGTATACCGCTGCTGCGGAGGCCATCCTTTCACTTACTATCAAGGCTAGATCCTTTTTTGATTTATTTTTTCTGATTCCACAGTGTATTCCAGAAGCCTTAAAGCCCTTGGAAGCACATACTCCCCCAGCTATTAGTTTCATATTGCTTAGTCCCCTTATTTCTATATTTGTTTTATATAATTTTTATATAATTAGTCCTACCTCAGGCCTTAATCCAAGACTTACATTCATGCATTCCATGGCAGCTCCAGAAGCCCCTTTTCCTAAATTATCTAATCTAGAAACAATGATCACTCTCTCTTCATTCCCATCCACTATAATTTCCATGGTATCCATACCACTTAGAGTGTTAGCAGCTATGAAGCCGTTATTCCCCATGGTTTCATCCTTGCTTAACACCTTGATTATTCTCTGCTCTCCATAATAGTCAGTGAAAAAGGCTCTTAGTTCCTCTACAGATAACTTTTTATGCAGGAGAGAGGTGAATAGTGGAATAGTTACAGTCATTCCGCTGTAAAAGTCTGCTACAATAGGTGTGAACAGTGGCTCCTTTTGCAGGCCTGGAATAAGCTTCATTTCCTTAAGGTGCTTATGGTCCTGTTTGATTCCATACTGTCTTGGGCTGTTTAGCTCGACTTCTCTTTCCTGTGAGGAATAAGCCTTGATCATGCTCTTACCTCCGCCGCTATAGCCTGTGACAGAAAAACAGGAAACGGGATAATCAGTTCCCATTATTCCTTCTTTAATAAGTGGATATACTATGGCGTTAAAGCCTGTAGCATGGCAGCCTGGCACAGCAATCCTCTTCCCCGTAGCAATGGCTTTTTTATGGTCCTTTGAAAGCTCTGGAAAACCGTAGTCCCATCCTTCCTTCGTCCTGTGAGCAGTAGAGGTATCTATGATTCTCACCTCTGGGTTTTCTATGAGCTCTATAGCTTCCATGGCTGCTGAGTCTGGCAGGCATAGAAAGGCAATGTCTGCTTCATTCAAAAGCTTCTTCCTTTCACTTATATCCTTTCTCAGAGCCGGGTCAATTGTTACAAGCTCTATATCCCTTCTATTCTCAAAACGCTGATATATTTTTAGCCCTGTAGTCCCTTCAGCTCCATCTATAAAAACCTTAGTCATCCTTAAGCTTCTCCTTGATATACTCAATCTGTTTTTTAACAGAGGCAGGAGCGCTCCCTCCTCTGGAAATTCTTTTATTTAAACAATTTTCCATTGCTATAGCCTTATAAACATCCTCCTGAAATAATTCACTAAAGCTTCTGTAATTATCTAGTGAAAGCTCTTCTAATATAAGCTGATTTTCTAGACAATAAGAAACAATTTCTCCTACTATCATGTATGCCTTTCTGAAGGGCAGTCCTTTATTAACTAAATAATCAGCACAATCTGTGGCGTTGATGAAGCCCTTAGCCGCTGCCTCTCTCATATTATCCTTTAACACCTTCATTGTTCTAACCATAAGTGTAGAAGCCTTTAAGCACTGCTTTAAGGTATCAATGCTATCAAAGATGGCCTCCTTATCCTCCTGCATATCCTTGTTATAGGCCAGGGGAAGACCCTTTAGCATTGTAAATAGAGTTATTAAATCACCATATACCCTACCAGTTTTACCTCTTACCAGCTCTGCTACATCAGGATTTTTCTTTTGAGGCATGATGCTGGAGCCTGTAGAGCAGGAATCATCCAGCTCAATAAACCTGTACTCCCAGGAGCACCACAGGATAATTTCCTCTGAAAATCTTGATAAGTGCATCATTGTTATGGCTGCATTAGAGGCAAGCTCCAGGACAAAATCCCTATCGGAAACTCCATCAATACTGTTTTCACTGATACCCTTAAAGCCCAGGACCTTTGTGGTGGCTTCTCTATTAATATTAAAGGTCGTACCTGCTAAGGCACAGCTACCTAAGGGATTAACGAGCAGCCTCTTCTCTGCATCCTCAAATCTCTCCTTATCTCTAAGGAGCATCATTCCATAAGCCATTAAATGATGACCAAAGGTTATGGGTTGAGCTCTTTGAAGGTGGGTATAGCCTGGCATTATGGTAGAAGTGTTTTTTTCAGCCACCTCTACTATAGACTCTAAAAAATCCTTAATAAGTAGAAGAATTTCATCTGTCTCTTTTTTTAGATACAGTCTTAAATCTAGTGCTACCTGATCATTTCTGCTCCTGGCTGTATGGAGTCTCTTTCCCGCATCCCCTATTCTTTTGGTAAGCTCACCTTCTACAAAGCTGTGAATATCCTCGTAGTCATCACTTATTACAAGCTCTCCTGATTCTATATCCTTCTTTATTCCCTCTAAGCCCTCAATTATTAGTTCCTTGTCCTGAAAGGATATTATTTCTTCCTCTGCCAGCATTGTTACATGAGCTACGGAACCAAAAATATCTTCACTGTACATCCTCTTGTCAAAGGCTATTGAAGCATTGAACTCATTTATCTCCTCTTGAAGAGGCTTTTTAAACCTTCCCTTCCAAAGCTTTTCCATGATCATCTCTCCTATTTAATACATTACCAACAGGAATTTTTATCATTTACTAAAGCCTGTACCTTAACTGGCAGAGAGAATAGATTGATGAAGCCCTCAGAATCCTTCTGATTGTATACATTATCCTCTCTAAAGGTCACAATTTCTTCGCTATATAAGGAATACTTCGACTTTGCTCCTGCACTGATAACATTTCCTTTATAAAGCTTTAAGGTTACCTCTCCTGTAACCTTCTCCTGGGTTTTATCCACGAAGGCTGATAAGGCTTCCCTTAAAGGTGTATACCATTGTCCAAAGTATACGAGCTCAGCAAATTTATTAGCTACTAGCTCCTTATAATGCTGTGTATTTCTATCTAAGCATAGGCTTTCTAATATTTCATGAGCCTTATACAGTATGGTTCCTCCTGGTGTTTCATAAACTCCCCTGGACTTCATTCCTACAAGGCGATTTTCAACTATATCAATTATCCCTATTCCATTTTCTCCACCAAGCTTGTTGAGAGCTTCTATAATTTCAATAGGAGATAACTTCTTATCATCAATAGCTACTGGATTTCCTTTTTCAAAGGTGATCTTTACATAGGTAGCCTTATCTGGAGCCTGCTCCGGTGATACACTCATTTCTAAAAAACCTTCTTTATTTATAGGAGCTTCATTTTCTGGGTTCTCCAAATCCAGTCCTTCATGAGATAAGTGCCATAGATTCTTATCCTTAGAGTAGTTAGTTTCCCTGCTAATCTTTAAGGGTATGTTATGAGCTTCAGCATAATCAATTGCTTCTTCACGGGACTTTATGTTCCATATTCTCCAGGGAGCAATAATTTTCATATCTGGTGCAAAGGCCTTAATAGAGGTTTCAAAGCGAACTTGATCATTTCCCTTTCCAGTGCAGCCATGACAGATAGCGTCGGCCCCTTCTTTTTTTGCAATCTCAACTAATCTCTTTGCAATTATAGGACGAGCAAAGGCAGTTCCTAAGAGATATTCTTTTTCGTACTTAGCCCCTGCCTTAATAGTTGGATAGATGTATTCTGTAATAAATTCTTCCTTAAGATCTTCAATATACAGCTTTGAAGCTCCAGTTTTTATTGCCTTTTCCTCTAAGCCCTCCAGCTCAGTTCCTTGTCCTACATCTCCTGATACTGCTATCACTTCACAATCATTATAGTTTTCCTTAAGCCACGAAATTATTATTGATGTATCTAGACCTCCGGAATAAGCTAAAACTACCTTTTTTATATCCATACAAACACCTTCTATTTCTTGGAATTTTATACTTATTATACACCCATTATTCATAAAATCAAGTATATTTATGCAAATTTTATATTTTTTATAATTTATACCGTATATTTATGCATTATCACTTTTATAAGCGTATAAAAACACAAATTTTAAATTCCATAGCTATAATTAGAATATAGGTTATTTCTTTATTAAGACTATGTATTTTCCCAAAGCAAAAAAGACATCTATTGTGCTTTATACATCAATAAATGTCCTTTAATAATCCTTCATATATTTAAATTTTAATCTCTTCTTAAATAATCAATAACCATCATCCATGTAATTGACCTTTGGTATGTTGACCTTTTCGTAGGTAGTTGGCGGATAAAAAACTCTTCTTGTAAAATTTGATTGTCCATAGGAGGCTTCGTAGCTTTTAAAACCTTCTATTTCATTACCCACTCTAAGCTCTGCTATCTTAGTCACTCCTACATATATCTGAGAAATCTCATACCAGGTAGCATAGTCTGTTCTGCCTGTCTCCGGAAGGTTGAATACCTGCTGAAATACCCTTACAGCTTCCTCTGTACTAGGTCCATATTCCCCATCCACAGGAACCTTAGGTATCAGAGGATAATTATCTGATATTCTATTGAGATAGGTCTGTAAAGATCTCACTGAGGTTCCAGTATCTCCTATGGATAGAGTTCTACCTGGATAAGATTCAGGTACTCCCTCTACCTCAGGAGCTCTAACAAGATCAATATTAGTACCATAAAAATTAGTCAGTATCTCATAAGGAGTTCTTCCCTGATCCGCAAGATTTTTGCTTCCCCATTGGGTTAACCAGCCTGGGCAGGATACTCGCACTCCATCACAGTATTGAGCAAATAAAGGCTGCTTTGTCCCCTGTCTTTTTATATAGGTAGAGAATATTTCATCTACAATTCTATCTATATTATCATAGATATTTCTCCCGGGACTAAAGGCCTGGTCAAAGGCAGTAGAATTAGTTATGGTAAAATTCTTTCCACGGCTTCTATACCATTCGGTGTAAACTCTATTTAGAGTAAAGGAAATTATACAGTATAAATTAGCTCTTATGGCGCTTTCCGGCCAGGTGGAAAAAATTTCACAGCAAGCTACATTTTTTATATAGTCCTTGTATCCAACGGTATAATTTTGTGCACTGTTATCATCAGGTACTCCTGTATGAACTATAATAAACTCCGGCACCACAACATTTTCTAGGACAACTGTGCTTTTTGCTGGAGGAAGAGGCTTCTCTTCAGCTTCAGGAATTTTAGGAGGGAATATTCCAACGAGAGTATTTGCCTGTATATTTACAACTATATCCTGTCGATATTTTTTCTCTGATTCCTCTACTAACCTATGCTTTGGTATATTTATCTGTACCCTGTCTATTCCTCTTGCCGCAGCTACCTCATTAGAGACCATATTAACATTTTGTAGAGCTGTGAGGCTTGGGAATATTTGTACTCCATTGATAGTTGTAGGTATAAAGCCTTCAGCCTCTACTCGGATATTGGCAAAGCTATAAGGTACAGGCTGATTTGGTGCTTGGGAATATTCAATTGGCGGTGCAGTAAGATCTATAGTTTCCGTCTGCCCTTGCTCATTGGTGGTAATTACTACAGTAGCTTCAGTTTCCTCTTGATTATTCTGACCTAAGGGAGTTATAGTAACTCTGCTGTTGGGTAGAGGCACGGAGCTATCATTTTGAAAAACTACTACTCTTAATTGGCCTAATGCCATATCTGACTCCTCATAATAATGATTCATTACAGTATATGTCTTTTTATAGCATTAGGTTACCGGGTTTTCTCACATATAAATTACCCAAGGTATATTCCTCTTCTCCTTCACTAAGACGTTCAAAGAAGCTTTCAAAAGAAGAGACTCTATAAGTATTTCTCAAAGCCTCAAAGGTATTTCTGAGATTCAAAAAACCATAGCCAAGCTGCCTGCTGGGATAAACCTCTCCTCGCTCTCTCACAGCACCTGCTATGAGATAAGTCTTTATTGTCTCACTATAAAATGAAGCATCCTCTCTTTCTAATAGCCCCCACTGAAGAAGAAGTGCTATTGCCCCTGCTGTAACGGCTCCAGCTACACTGCTTCCTGTTCTAGTAGTAGTTCCTCCTCCGGGAGAAATAACCACCGCGTCTACTCCTCCTGCTACTATATCTGGTTTTATAGCCCCAGTTCTTGTAAAGCCTCTTCCAGAATTGGCATCTGCAGTATTATTATTTTGATTATAGAATCCTACAGTAACGGCGCCGGAAGCAACACTGGGAGAGGTAATCGTGATATTTTGGCTAGGACTTAAAAATCTTGTTCCTTCCTTAAGGAGCTCTCTACTAGGTAGCCATGCATTGTAAGTACCATTGTATATAGCCTCACCTATTAGAGTAAACTTCCATATTCCTTCTACCACATTGTTAAGAACAACTATAATACTTCCATCTCCTGTATTAGGATCTGGAATATTATAAAATACTATCGCTTCTGTTCTTTCAAAGAGAAAGGTGGACCTCTGATCAATTCTCGGCCTTATAGGAATCCTCTCTATTACTTCTCCTGAAGGAGAGGTAATGCTTATGGATATTCTATCGGGCCTTTGAAACCAAATATCAAACATAATATTATTTTGTCCTTCCCCAACCTGAAGCTCAATCACTTCTGAAGCGCCAGTTTCTCGAAGCCTTCCTTCTGTATGAGTATCGGACAGCCCTTGATTTCCCGCTGGAATAGTAATAACAATCCCTGGAAAACCTGAATTATAAGTGATGTACTGCTCGATTAGCAAATTACCATCATGAGGACCAAGATTTGTTGATAGCGGCAGCAGCAAACTAGTAGGTAAATTTTCGTCTCTGGCTAGAGAAAATACATACTTTAATGCAAGCATAATATCAGCATCGGTGTATATAGGAAACTGGAATTGTCCTTTAATATTTCCATACTGGGCTAGCTTAGATTCACTGAGCTTCACAATAATAAATCTACCATCAGGTGCTGCTCCAGTAAGGAGAGGATCCTGACCTTTAGCTCCCATTATTCCCGCCATATTCGTACCATGTCCATTAGTATCTCTTGTTGAAACTACAGAATAAGGGTCTCCACCTTCTCTACTAATTCTTAAGGCCTCATTGATTTGCTCCTCTGTATACTCACTTCCTATAATAAAATCCCTAGGAGGAGTTCCTGTCTGATCTGTCATATCCCAAATTCTCAAAATTTTAGTGCTGCCATCCTCAAATTGAAATTCTCTGTTCAAATAATCTATTCCAGTATCTATTATCGCCAAGTAAATTCCTCTTCCTGTAAGATTAATAAAGGTATTAGTATGGAAGAAGGGTATCTCTGCAGCATCTACAGGACTTTCTGCATTAAGGACATACAGTCTTCCTGGATCAATAAAGACTATCGACTTTATCTTATCCTCTGCTTCTGGCCACCTTCCTGATAATATCGATACTACAGCATATTTTTCATTAATTATAATAGCTGTTCCTAGTCCTGATGCATAAAGCTCTCCAGCAATATCCCCATCATACTGAGCAATATGGTTACGATAATCAGGACTCAAATAATTTTCCCTGGTCCTTATTATACTCTGTATCTCCTCTTCTGTGAGCGCTCCACCTGCTGGCAGGCTCACAGGAGGAACGACAGGTGCAGGCGTAGATGTTCCCAAGCCCTGAGGAGCTGCTTGTGTCTGTGAAGGCTGACCTGCAGGAGTTTGCTGTGGTTGAGGTTGAGGTGCTTGTGGCTGAACTTGCTGTCCCTGAGGTTGAATCTGTTGACTTTGGTTCTGCTGTACCTGAGGTTGCTGAACTTGAGGCTGGGTCTGTTGCCCTTGAGATTGAGGCTGCTGTCCCTGGGTTTGAGTCTGAGACTGTGGCAGCTGTTCAGATCTAAAATATCTCCTCACTCCACCGGATGGAAGGAGCTGTGTAAGAAGCTCTAAGGCATCCCCAGCACATACTCTTCCATAACCCCAAGTAGGATTGGGATATTCCTCCTCTAACCTTCTTCTTGTGGCGGTTTTTATAAGATAATATTTCAGCCTATCTCCATAAAGGAAAGGATCATTGCCCTTTACTAGTCCCCATTCCATAAACAGTGCTGCTATTCCCGAAACCTGAGGAGCTGCCATGCTGGTTCCAGTCTTAGGCCCAAAGCTTCCTCTAGGAAGGGTGGTGAGTATATCCTCCCCTGGAGCTACTAGGTCAGGCTTCATAAAGCCTCTCCCATAAATCCCCCTTCCTGAAAAGGGAGAAATTGAAAGGCTTTGATAATTATAGCTTCCTACAGATATTACATTTTGGACTGTTGCCGGAATTCCTAAGGTATTATATATATCCGGATTCAAAAATCTAGTAGCTGCCCTCAGGCTCTCTGAAACAGGCATCCATATATCATATCTACCAGAATACTGTGAGATATTTCTCAGTGTTAAATTCCACTGACCGGAGGCTATGGCATTTCCTGAGGCAGGTACTATAGTAATGGTTGTTTCTCCTTCAACATTAAAGGGCTTAGGTCCAGTGTTATATATTAATATAATATCCTGACCTAAAGAGTTTTGTCTGAAGCCCTCAGTAAGTGGTATTTCTCCAGTGGTAGCTCCTGATGGATCTCTTAGCTCAAGGACCATATCTGATAAAACTGGTGCATATAGCTGCATAACCAGACCCTTTTCACCTTCTGCTACTGTAAACTCTATGCTCTGATCCTCTGAATTTTCTCCTCCTACATGGTGACCAGCATTTCCTTCATTTCCTGCAGCAATTACTATGGTTACCCTTTCATTACTGCTGATGGTATTTATATATTGCTCCAATATACTGGAGCCATTATGAGCACCATCGTTGGTACTCCAGCTAATATTTATGGTAAGAGGTAGCTGAAGCTCCCTTGCCCTGTCTACTAAAAGCTTTATCCCTCTCATTAGCTGAGTACTTAAGGAAAAATTAATCCCCTCTACGGCAGTAATTTTCACCATGGCAATAAAGCTATTATAGGCAGCTCCATAATAGTTTCTATCTATATTACCCCCAGCACAGGCAATGCCAGCTACCTGGGTACCATGTCCTGTTGAATCAGTAAAATTTACTATAGAATAAGGGGCTTGGCTATTTAATGCTCTATTTATTTCCTCTCGATTATAGCCTACCTGCTCTATGAGATCATAAAGATATACAATACGAGTTGTACCATCCTCATTCTTAAAAGCATTAATGGTATAGTCTATTCCCGTATCAATAAAGCCAATGAGAACTCCTGCTCCTGAAAGATTTCCTTGCTCCCAGGCCTGAGGTACACAAGAGGCTCTTAAGCTATCTATGGAAGAATTACTTATTAGCTTAGGCAGCTCTAAGTACTGTATATCAGTAATTGTGGATAATTCCCGAAGCTTATCCACAGGTATAGTAATTATCCCAAAGCCGTAGCCTAGATTTTCAAAGACTCCACCCAGGTTATCCACAGCTTGTCTAACATTATCCACATTTTCCCCAAAAAGTACCTCTACCTGAATTTCATCGGTAAAAAACTGAGATAAGCTGGACAATTCCTTTACGGCATTAAAAAGATTTGGGGGAACATTTGTTAATAGGTTAAATAAACCACTTCCCTCCATTAAAACCCTCCGATAATTATTAAGTACTTAGATACATTATATTCAGAAATAACCCTTTTGTTCAAAAATAATAAGGGCTGCTCACGGCTAAAATTTCTTTAGCTGTAAGGCAACCCTTAAGGTATTATTATTAAGTTTATAGCTTTATTTCAAGCTTAATAAGTCTTGCTATAGGTTTAATTTCCTTTATTCCCATGGTTTCTGTTTTTACACTGCCACCATTACTTAAAAGGAGTACCTTTGTGTTATCTAGCTTTTTAACCTGGCGTACAACTCTTTTATTATTGTAATCAAGAAGATATATAGAGCTTCCCTCCAGCTCCTTTACTCCATAGCAGAGAGCTAAGTCTCCCTTAGCTATTCTGTAACCTATCATATCATCCTCTTCAATTTCTATATAAAAGACCTTATCGGCACTATGGCCTTCAATTTTATTAGATTCCACTGGCAGCTTTTTACTGCTCTTTGGACTCTCAAAGGAATAATCGTAAACAGGAACATTTTTAAGTACAGAGCCAAAGGCTTGATTCCAAATCTCCTCAGATGCCCCTTTTGACTTATCATTCTTAAGAGTTCTGCTCTCTGGAAGATTGGGTGTTTTAAGCTTATTTTCTTCCCTTAAATCCTCATCGGTGGCTACCATGCTAACATCATTTAAATCCACAGATAGAACCTTTGAAAGCCTGCTTATCATTCCTTCATTAATAATCTTTCTTCCCAGCTCCACATCCTGAATGTAGCTTTCAGCAACTCCAAGCTTCTTAGCAAGCTGTTTCTGGCTCATATTTCTACTTGTTCTTGCTGCCTTTACCTTTTCTCCTACTCTACTCACGAGTCAACTAACCTTCCTCTCCTCTAGTTAAAGGGATTTATTATTTCTTAAGCTTTGCCTTCTCTTCAGCTTCCTTATCCTTAAACCATTGTCTTTCTTCCATAAGATGCTCTAGTAGATAATCAAAGGTCCATTCTATGGAAGTAGGGGTAACTACAGCCATGATTCCTTCTCTCCCTATAATTGCCCTTACGAATTTAATCCCGATATTTAAATCTTCATCGGAAAAATTATTAAACAGCACTACCTTTTCTTGTGGAAGCACCTTATCATGAATTTCAAATTTTAGTCCTTCAATTATCTGACCTATTTTCATTGAAGTCATCTCACTGGTTATTTCTTTTATAGTCAGGTTAGTTCCTTTAAGATGATTAAGCTCTTCAGAGGATAATCCATAAACCAGCAGCATCTTATTATTTTCCAAAAGTATTCACTCCTCTATATCTAAAAATACTATCTATTTAGTTTTTCTGGCTCACCGTATTCTACACCAAAGGTATCAGCTACCACTTCAACCATTACCTGAGGCTCATGAGGCATATCATTTCTTCCTCTAGACACACCAACTATTCTGTCCACAGCCTCCATACCTTCAACCACCTTACCAAAGGAAGCATACTGTCCATCTAAATGTGGAGCAGGAGCAACCATTATGAAGAATTGGCTTCCAGCAGAATTAGGATTCATAGCTCTAGCCATGGAAAGCACTCCTCTATCATGCTTAAGGGAATTATCAAAGCCGTTTCCCTTAAATTCTCCCTTTATTGAATAGCCTGGGCCACCCATACCGGTTCCATCAGGATCTCCTCCCTGAATCATAAAGCCTGGAATTACCCTATGAAAGGTTAGGCCATTATAGAAGCCTTTATTTACAAGGCTTAAAAAATTCTTAACGGTATTTTCTGCAATCTCAGGATAAAGCTCTATCTTAATCTTTTCTCCCTGATCTGTGGTGATAGTTACTAATGGATTCATATTAAAAACCTCCTCTTTGAAGATATGCTCTTCAAATTTTTATATATTGATTTTTTCCTAAGGTTAATGTAATCATACAGCTACAGAAACATTATACAAAACTTATATAGTATTTTACCATAACTTGTAGGGAAATAAAATAAAGTCATGGCTATATCGCAACCATGACTTCAAGGACTCTTGCCCCCAATTTTCCTATTCACTATTATCAGACCTCTCCTATATATCTTATCCCTTCTATACCATTGCAATAACAGGATAGAAATTTTGATTAATTAGCAAAGGAGGTTCCCAGAACTACCCTATTATAATCATTTCTATTTGATAAATTTTTAACATTAATATTCGAAAAAATAAACTCTCTTCCTAACTTGTATATCAAATCACTAAATAAACAGCAGAAAAATGTTGATGGCACCTTATCTATATCATCAAAATCTAGGGTTATCTTCTCATTTATATTGCCTTTTATCCATTCTCTAAGAAGTATAGCATCTTCAATCCCAAAGCCTTCCCCTAAAAACTCCTTAACCTTAACATTTAACATCCTTTTTCCCTCCTAGTTTTCTCTCTTTTTACTTTTAACTTCCTTCTGATTCTAATGTACCATGGAGCAGTAACTTTGTCAATAGTTTAACAAAGTTTTTATAAAGTTTTCTATATATTACTTTATATTCCTGCAGGGGACGAAAAAATAGGGATAAGCTCTATCCCTATTTCTGATTTCCTTTATGGTGTTTTTTATACAAATAAGTTATGGAGCTTATAAAAAGCTCCTACATGGTTTTTCTAAGCACCAGAGATTACCTATTAGTCATACCAAGGAGCTTATAGCTTAAGGCTATTATCTCTTCATTTTCCGAAGAATTGTATATAATAACATTACCCTTGTTTCCTTCTAAATTCCTTAATTCCTTTTCTTCAAGCTTTCTCTTAAGCTCTCTAACGGTTCCTTCACTTCCATCAATTATTTGTACTTCTTTTCCCACCAGCTCTGATATTGTCTCTCTTACAAATGGATAGTGAGTACAACCTAAAACTATAGAAGAAATACGTTCACCTAGATAAGGGGCTAATTTTCCATTCAAAAACCCTCTTACCTCTTCCCCCTCTGTCTTTCCGTTTTCCACATATTCTACAAGTCCAGGGCATGGCAGTGGTATTATTCTGTTTAAACAGCCTTCCTGCTCAGCGAGGCTCTTCATCAGAGCATTGAATTTCTTTTCCTTTAAAGTAACATTTGTAGCCATTATTATAATTTTACCACTATCACAGCTCTTCACTGCTGGCTTTAGAGCAGGCTCTATACCTATTATAGGGAGATGAGCGTATTTTTCCCTAAGCTCATTAATTGCAGCACTAGTAGCAGTGTTGCATGCCACAACCACTGCCTTAACCCCCTTCTGAAGTAAAAATTCTACTGCCTTAAAGGTCAGCTCTCTTACCTCTTCCGTGGGTCTACCTCCGTAAGGTGCATTTTTTGAGTCTCCAAAATATATATAATTTTCTTCAGGCATGAGCTCTATAGCCTTCTTCAATACGCTTAGGCCACCCACACCAGAATCGAAGAATCCAATGGGACTTTCTTTTGAAAATTTCATAAGAATCACTCCATACTAGCAAAAGTTCCTGTATCTATAAATATTTTATCCCTTTTTCTATTATATTACCATATAATAATTAATATCTAGAATTATGTATAAGTAGATAATTGATGTCTTTGTTATTTATATTCTTAATTTCTTATATTTATATTACAATTTTGTTAAAAACAAATCAGCTGCAACGGTTTTCAAAAAATAGCAAGCACCTAGAAAACACGAATATTTTTTTAAATTATCATTTTTTTCATACGATTATTGACTTGTCCCGGAAGCTAATATACAATTTTTATATGATTTAACCGCTTTATTTTATTAAATTCATCAATTTAATATAATAAAGAAAGGAAGTGACAAGGCTTATAGTTTCCCACAAAATTATATGCCGCGATTATGTATAAAGATTTAATTTACACAATTCCAAAGTCAAACCATGAAGAAGAAACCTTAAGGAAATTACTCCAGGCTCATCCTGAGATTAAATTTGTTTCTCTAGTTGGAGTAGACCTTGCAGGAAATGATACAGATGAAAAGATACCTATAAAAGTATTTCTTGAGGATATTAACAGCTTTCTTCACGGAATAGCAGCCCAGACCGATGGCTCCTCTGTGTGGCTACCAGGAATTGCTGACTTAAATAATGCTAAAACTGATATGGTTGTAGATTTAAATTGTAATTGGTTTGTAGATTATAACTATGACCTTATTGATGATGCAACTAATAAGCCTGTAGGGACCCTTAGGATTCCCTGCTTCTTAAAGCATGAAAATAAGTCTGTTGATTCAAGACATATCCTTAAGGCTTCCATTGAAACCTTTAAAAGCAATCTACTTGACCTTCTGAAAAAACATCCACATTTTCTTGAAAACTATAAGATTACTCTAGATGACATAGAAGATATCAAAGCAACTGCTGCTACAGAGCTAGAATTCTGGGTTAAAACTCCTAACGACCTTTCTGAAACGGAAGAGCTTTCCACCTCACAGGTACTGAAGGAGCAGTATTGGGCACGTACAAAAGGTGATGTTAGAACAGCCTTAGAGGAATGCATGCTCATGCTGGAATACTACGGCTTCAATCCTGAAATGGGTCATAAAGAGGTTGGTGGTGTTCAAGGGAAGCTGGATGAAACGGGACGTTTCAATCATATCATGGAGCAGCTAGAGATAGATTGGAAATTCGATGAAGCAATTCAAGCTGCAGATAACGAACTATTTATAAGGACTATTGTAAAGGAAACCTTCAGAAGACATGGTCTAGAAGTAAGCTTTATGGCAAAGCCAATTGAAGGAGTTGCAGGAAATGGAGAGCATACTCACATGGGTATGGCGTTGAAGCTAAAAAACGGTAAGCTTATTAACCTATTTACTGCAACTAAGGATCATTTTCTCAGTACCATAGGCTATGGTGCTATAATGGGACTTCTTAAGAACTATGAGATAGTTAATCCTTTTGTATCTGCAACCAATGATTCCTTAAGACGATTAAAGCCCGGCTATGAAGCTCCAGTATGTATTGTTACATCTCTAGGTCACAGTACTGCAATTCCTTCAAGGAATAGAACTGTGCTCGCTGGACTTATTAGAGATGAAAATAATCCATTAGCAACAAGATTTGAGCTTAGAGCTCCTAATCCTCATACCAATACCTATCTAGCTTTGTCCGCTGGTTACCTAGCCATGCTTGACGGTGTAATTTATGCTTTAAGCAGTGGCAAGGATGAGGATGAATTATTAAAGGAATTATCAAAGAAGCCTGGTGAAGCTGGGGATTATTTAGATACAGACAGAGCCTATAGATCAGAAGAGGATGTATTTGAGGATTACACCGAGGAAGAAAGAAATAGCTTCTTTGGGAAGGCTCCTTCGACAGTTTATGAGAATCTTTCCTCCTTCAAAAAATATCCTGAAAAGCTGGAGGCTCTTAAGAGAAGCTCAGCCTTCACGGATCGCGCCATTGAATCCTATGCCATAACCGTTCAATCTCGCTGGCTAACTGAAATAGAGCATAAAATAATGAATAGCTATATGGGAGAGGTTCGCTCCTACAAAGCTCTTCATACCCTTGAAAAATCTTTAGATTTAGATATATCCAACTGGATGGCTATTAATGAGCTTAGGCATTATCTAATGAAGGATACCTATACCAGCAAGAGCTTATTTACAAAAATAAGAGAGGCAACAGCTGCTGAAGATTATGAAAAGGTGTCTGCTCTACAAATAGAACTGGACTATAAGATGGATGTTCTTAGAAAAATCTATGATTCCTACAAGAAAAATCTTTTAGATATATAATATACCTGAGCCCGCCCTATAGAGTTCAATCCCAAAGGGCGGGCTTTTTATTTTCTCCATTAAATCTACTTAAGACTATAATTTTTTTGTGAAAATGGCGAAAGACAGTTGCTATATTAGTGGTGGAAGGAGCTTGCTATTTTTTCAGTGAGTGGAGTTTATTATATGTGTGTTGAACGGAGTTTGTTTAAGGTGTGTTGAACGGAGTTTGTTTAAGGTGCATATAATATAAAAAAACTCGAGGTGATTAAGAATGGACATTAAGGATTCCATAAATGATATTGGAAGGGCATTAAAGGATACAGGGAGAAAAACTATAAAAAAATCTTCAATTCTTATAGATTCTTCAAGAATTAATATATTAATATCTTCAAAAAAAAATAAAATAGACGATATATATAAAGAACTAGGAAGAAGCTATTATAAAAAGTATAAAAGGAATCTTTCTAAAAACAGCCCTTTTAAAAAATATTTTACTGATATAGAAACCTTAAAAAAGGAAATAAAGGAGCTAGAACAGGAATTGTTATCTGTAAAGGATGAAAAGCAGTGTCCTCACTGTGGTAGATTCATTGATAAAGGAAGTAACTTCTGTAATAAATGCGGCAAAAGTTTATAATAATTTTCTTGAGGTGGTATTATGAGACTGGTTCCCTTAGAAAGTATAAGAGACGGATGTCTTTTAGCTAAAAATATATACGATTCACAGAACAGAATACTTCTAAAAGAAGGAGCGGTATTAAACTCTCTAACCATAAATAAACTGAGAGAGTATAATATTTTTACCCTATGGGTACAGGATGAGTATAGTGATTCAGAAATCGTAACCATTATTAAACCCCAATTAAGAGAAAAGTCCATTAAGGTATTAAAGGATACCTTTAAAAACATCGATAAATTTCAAAGCTTATGGGATGGACAAAGCTTCTTTTCCCCTACCCAATCATCACTATGCAAGGATGCCTACCTTACCTCTGTATACAAGCTATCTGATGAGCTTTTAGACAATATAATAAATAATAAAAATGTTATGGTCAGCCTTGTTGATATAAAATCTATGGACGATTGCACCTATAATCATAGTATCAATGTAGCACTCTTATCTCTTGTTATAGGCTTAGGAATTCAGCTTCCACTACGGGATCTGAAGGATTTATGTGTTGGCGCACTAATTCATGATATTGGTAAGGTCTTAATTCACAGGGATATCATAACCAAGGAAGGTTCTCTAACCTCTGATGAGTATACCTACGTAAAAAAACACACTACCAAAGGCTTTGACTATTTAAGAAATGTGCCAAGTATAAGCACTAGTGTTAGATTAATAGCTCTACAGCATCATGAAAGAGTCGATGGACTAGGCTATCCCGGTGGACTTACAAGAGATGAAATCCACCCCCTGGCAAAGATTGTGGCAGTTGCTGATGTATATGATGCTTTAACCTCCCACAGGCCTTATAGAAAAGCTCTCCTTCCCAATGAGGCCATGGAATACATAATGGCACACTCCGGAACTATTTTTGATCATAATATCGTTACGGTATTTTCAAGAGTAGTAGTGCCATACCCTAGCGGTACTATAGTAAGACTTAGTAATGGAGACATAGGAATTGTTTTAGATACTCCCTTTTATTACCCTTTAAGACCGGATATAAGGATAATAGAAAGTAAAGAGGAAAATAAAATAGGAAAGCTCGTCAGTCTTTTGAAGGAGCTCTCCATAGTTATCTCAGATATCATATATGCAATATAAGGAGCTTCTCAATGAAGGCTAATAGCCCTTGGGGACTCCTTCTTCAACGTCATCAATTATGTCTAGCCTAAAGCAATAGAATTCTTGCTTAGAATTTCATAAGAATAGAAGCTATTGGTAGCAAAAGGATTATATTTTATAATTTCTTCTGCTTCTACTAGATCTCTTGCTTGAAAAATCATTGTGCCTCCATTTTTATTGAGGCTGCCTGCACAGGCGAGATATTTATTATAAATAGAATTCTTTATATCATTAACCCTTTTATCTTGAGCCTTACCCTGGGCCCTTCCTTCGGATTTATAATTTATTTTCACAAAAATACCACTGGACTTTTTCATCTACGGTACCTCCCTTAATAGTTAGAAGCGTTTATATAAGTATATTACGTAG
Source organism: Alloiococcus sp. CFN-8 (assembly GCF_049943125.1). Taxonomy (GTDB): domain Bacteria; phylum Bacillota; class Clostridia; order Clostridiales; family Clostridiaceae; genus JAEXZL01. The sequence continues at coordinate 2,104,809 of NZ_CP188040.1, read as the reverse complement.
TAAATCCAATTATGCCAAATAATTATATCGAACACTTGTTTGTCTATGTATATATAATAGCGAACACATGTTTCTTTGTCAATATAATTTTTATAATTTAAAAAAAGAACTTATGACATAAGTCATAAGTCATGTGCCTGTCACCTGAAAAAAAGAGCCTTAAAAGGCTCTTTTTAGTTTGTTGTCATTTTTTTGCATTCAGCAGCACATTCTCTGCAGGTTTTGGAACATATCTGGCAGTGCTCATCCTGGAACATACCACAATGGTCAGCACAGCCTTCGCACACCTCAGCACAGAATTTACATATTTCATAAGTCAAGTGACTGTTACGTGACATCACCTTAACAGCAAGGCTGCAGACCTCAGCACAATCCTGGAGACTCTTTATGCAGTGTATTCTATCCTTCACATTCTCTTCATTGAGGCACATGGTGAAGCATTCCTCACATATTTGGACACATTTAGAGCAGGAATCTATACAGCTCTGATTAGGATTTCCTTCCTTCATCATCGAATTAGTCATCTTATCTCCTCCTGTATAATTTATTAACTTAGTTATATTATTTATATACTAAGAAATATAATCAACAGAAGGTTGCGAGAGTTTATAGAAGTATAACACCCTATTTTAAATTGTCCAAAACCCTTAATACTTTGTTTATAGCTAACTAAGATATTCTCTTTTCCGCTTTTTTTACTATCTCTTCTGGATAGCCTAGATATCTTAAAAACTTTATTGCATTTCTTGTAGGAGATACCCCTTCTCGGAGCCTATAATCAAAGGTCAAACCTTCTGTATCATCCACATCCTCACTAAAATAATAAGGAGTAAGATAGCCCTTAGTATAATCCGTAAGCTCTAGATCATGAGTGGCTACTAGGACTAAAGCTCTTTTCTTCATAAGATACAATAAAATCTCTGTTGAAGCTGCAATTCTCTCCATAGGGTTTGTACCTCTAAATATCTCATCAATGATACACAGTACAGGAATTTCACCCTCTGACTCTTTAATCACCCTGTGAACGGCCTCTGCTTCCCCTAAATAATAGCTCTTCCCCTTGGAAATGTCATCTCTAGGGCTTATGCTGCTTACTATCTTTAGAAGAACTCCCTTATACTCTAACGCAAGGGCAAAGCCAAAGGTTTGGGCTAGTGTACTATTAACACCTGCAGTTCTTAAATAGGTGGATTTCCCTGACATATTAGATCCAGTGAGTATTATCCCCTTTTCTCCTATGGTAATGTCATTAGCTATGCCCTCAATTAATAGAGGATTTAAAGCAGCTTTGATCATTAAACTTCTATCTTCAATAAATTCTGCTTCACAGATCTTATCCTTAATATCATTTTTATAACAAGCAACAGCAGCTATAGAATCTATCTCTCCAATAATATTATATATAAGTACTAAATCCTCCTTAGAGTTCTCTAGCTTATTCATTATTTTATAATAGGCTCTTACTTGAAATAGGAAAATAATGTTAAAATAATCTCCGAAAACATCCACTCCTTCGATTCTTTCTACCGCTTTTGAATTTTTAAGAATTATTTCACAGGTAGACCTACACTTTCTTAGTATATCGCTATATTCCTTAATTTGTGGTATATCTACTTTTACTATAGAGTCTACCGCTGCTGCTATTGAAGCCAGATAGTTTATAGAATACATACCAGCATTAATCTTATTATTGATATTATAATGAACAGCCATGTTTAAAGCTAAAGCCCCTATGGCAAGCATAACAGCATAACCTCCTACAAAAGGAAAGGTGAAAACCAATAAAAAAGGCAGTAAAGAAAGTAAGTCAAAAATAAGCTTGTTCACGTATTTATGCTTATTTTCATAGATAAAGGTTGCTATATCTCCTTTCATCTGCCTTCCCAAAAGAGCTAAAATTCTTCGGATTTTATTATTGCTGGCTACATCCTTTTGTAAAAAGCTTATTACAGCTCGTCTTCGCTTTATTTCTCCTGCATCTAATTCTGGCTTTCTTAATAGGCAATATAACTTCTGCATCCCTGGAGTAGTTAAGGTGTAATCCATCTCCTTATACACCTTGTCCATCTCTAAATCCTCCCAGGTCTGATCATCGAGAGTCCCTTCTGGAAGCTTATTTTTTGTTTGTAAATCAAAAAGCTTTTTAATAATGGAAAAATCCCTTTTACGTTTTTTTCTTTCCTCAGGGGTCTCCTCAAGAACCTTAAGATTAGAAGCCTTTTGTCTATGTCTTGCAAATATTAAAATTCCTATTAAAACTACCACTGAAACTATTAAAAATATAGCATCTCTGCTCAATCCTTGCTTAATTACCTCTTCCATTTTAGCTCTCCCCACTATTTTGGTTTTAAAGATTTTCTGCTATCTTTATAAACATTTTTATCAACCATTATACATTTGCATTGTTTCACAAGCTCACGGCTAATTCCATAATTATCCTCACAATAGAATTATACCTTTAATTTTGCAACTCTTAAAGGGATAGCATAAAAGAAATTGTGTACTTAATAAGTCATAAGTCATAAGTCAAGTGACAGGCACCATAAGCAAAGTGACAGGCACATAAGTCATAACTCATGTGCCTGTCACCTATTGGTAGTCACCTATTGGTATTATCCGTTGACTATAGAACCTCCATTTACGTGGATTACTTGACCGGTTATGTAGGAAGCACCTTCTGAGGCTAGGAATACATATGCTTGTGCAACCTCTACAGGCTGTCCCGCTCTCTTCATTGGTACATCTGCTCCGAAGCTCTGAACCTTATCCTCATCGAAGGAGGCTGGAATAAGAGGTGTCCATATAGGTCCTGGAGCTACTCCGTTGACTCTTATATTCTTTTCTGCTAGCTGTCCTGATAGGGAACGGATGAAGGCTACCTGTGCGCCCTTGGTGCAGGAATAATCTAGAAGAGTTTGATTACCCTTATAGGCTGTTACAGAGGTAGTTACTAAGATGCTGCTTCCTTCCTTGAGATGTGGAACTGCAGCCTTAGTCATGTAGAAGGTTCCGAAGAAGTTAGTCTTAAAGGTTCTTACTAGCTGATCCTGAGATATATCAACTATACTAGTTTGTTCATGCTGTTCTGCTGCATTGTTAACCAATATGTCCAGCTTAGAATACTCTTCTATTACCTTGTTAACAGCTTCTCTGCAGAACTCCTCTTCACCTATATCTCCAGGAATAAGAAGACATCTTCTTCCTAATCTCTCAATGTGCTCTTTTGTTTCCTCTGCATCCTTTTGTTCATCTAAATAAACTATGGCAATATCTGCTCCTTCATGAGCAAAGGCCACAGCTACAGCTCTACCAATACCACTATCAGCTCCAGTTAAGAGGGCAACCTTACCTAATAGTCTGCCTGAACCCTTGTTGTATGCCGGATCCTCAAATATAGGCTCTGGAGTCATCTTACTCTCTATTCCAGGCTGCTTCATCTGTGCCTGAGGTGGTTGTTCATCAGGAAAATTCTTAAAAGTATTATTCATGAATATCTACCCCTTTCCTTCATTGTTGCTTAAAATTATATAAGATTATCATTTCAATATTATTTATAAATTATGTCTGTTCTATTATGATTCCATAGCCTTTTTATAAAGACTTAACCGATTATTTATAGTAAGATTATCTTATAACTTACCATTACAACTATTGCAACAGGAGGATAACCATGCTAAAAAAATTCCTAAAAACCCTGGGTGTCTTTTTATTAATCGCCCTAATTTTTATAATCTCCCTACTGGCTTTCCTGACTATTAGGGAATACTCCCCTGAACCTCAGGAAGCCCTAGAGGTCACAGGTACTCCTTCTAAGACTCTCACTGAGGGTGATTCCTTAACACTTCTAACTTATAATATAGGCTATGGAGGCTTAGATAAAAATCACGACTTCTTCATGGATGGAGGAGAAACAGTAAATGTAGAAAATAAAGAGATTATCCTCAATAATATGGAAGGAGTTAAAAGCCTTTTATTAGAAGAGAATACCGATGTGATATTTATTCAGGAAGTGGATATTGACGCTAAACGCTCCTTTGGTATTAATCAGGTGCAATATATAAATGACCTCTTCACTGATGACACTGAGTCCTTTGCCACAAACTTTTTATGTGATTACATACCTTATCCATTACCTGAAACCATAGGCAAAGTTCATAGCGGTATACTGACCCTAAGTAAATTTCAGAGCAGCAATGCCACAAGGATAGCTCTACCAACCTCCTTTACTTGGCCTACAAGAGTAGCTCAGCTAAAGCGCTGTTTATTAGTAGAAAGAGTACCTATAGAAGGTAGCGATAAAGAACTAGTATTAGTTAACCTTCACCTGGAGGCTTATGATGATGGTAGCGGAAAAGCTGCTCAGAGCAAGATACTTATGGATTTATTACTGCAGGAATATAATAAAGGAAATTATGTCATAGCTGGTGGTGACTTCAATCAGAGCTTTCCACAGGTGGATTTAAGCGCATATCCCTTAATCAATGATGAATTCTTTAAGGCAGGGATCTTAGATACCTCCCTTCTGAACACCTCTTGGACCCTGGCTGCAGATAATAGCCTCCCTACTGCAAGGCTACTAAATCAGATATATGATGAAGCCTCAGATGATAATCAGTATTATGTTATAGATGGCTTCATCCTCTCCCCTAACCTAATTCTAGAGGAGATAAAGACTTTAGATCAGGGTTTTGAGTACAGCGACCATAATCCTGTAAGACTTAAAGTAACCTTGGGCGAATAAAAAAGCCGTAGTTTCACTGTGATGTCCTTGTACACACAATGAAATCTACGGCTTTTGAATTTTTATCAGTTTCCTAATTATACCAAAATTTAATTAATCAAGCTTTGTAAGAATTAATGGTTCATTATTATTAACTACCACCGTATGTTCAAACTGTGAAACCACGCTGCCATCGGGGGTAACTAGTGTCCAACCGTCTTCAAGCTCCTCTATATGCTCTGCTCCTGTAGATATAAAGGTCTCTATAGCTAGAACCATGCCATTAACCATGAGCTCATCATTTTCCTTATTGTAGTAGTTGAATATATAATGAGGCTCATCATGAAGCTTTCTGCCTATACCATGTCCAGTAAGATCTCTTATGACAGTAAGGCCATTACTCCTTGCCTCATTGAATATAGCTCTTCCAATTTGATTTACCCTACTTCCAGGCTTTGCTTTGCTGATGCCCTTATATAGAGCATCCTCAGAGCATTTAAGAACCTTTTTATAAAGATCGCTTCCTTCTCCTCCTGCTATAACAGTGGCTCCTGTATCGGAATAAAAGCCATCTAGAACAGCGGATACATCCACATTTACCAAATCTCCTGGTTGTATAACCCTTGAACCTGGTATACCATGTGCTACCTCATCATTAACACTTATACAGGTATACCCTGGATAATCGTACTCGGTAATGGGAGCAGATTTCGCTCCATAGGAATCCAAAATCTCCTTGGCTATCATATCCAGCTCTTTCGTTGTAACTCCTGGCTTTACTGCCTTTATCATCTCTTCTCTTGCTATAGCAACTATTCTTCCTATCTTCTTTAAGCCTTCTAGCTCTTGTTCATTTTGTATTATCATATTTAAAACCTTCTTTTCAAAAATATTTAGTAATTATTGTTATGCTCTAAACTTATATTGTCTTCCAATTTATTCTTCTTCATACTACATAATAATATTATCACTTTATATTATTTACCTCAAGCTTAATTGATACTCTATATCAATAGGCCTATTTTTTAAATAAAAATCTTCTAATAAAATAATTAGTTGGTATAAAAATTATTAAAATAAACATTCTATATATGTAATATAATTTACCAATTAAGGAGGATTACAATGAAAAAAGTACTCTCTACAATTATGGCTATACTTATAGCTACTGGACTCAGCGCTTGTGGTTGTGGCAATGGTAATGATGCAGATAATAACACTGGTGCTGGTGCTGGCGCTGATAAGGAAAATTCCGCTGGTACAGAAACAGGAAACGATGGCAATATGAACAACGGTGGAAACAAGGAGAATGGAACCACTAACAATGGTACAAATAATGGAACAAATAACGGCACTACCAATGGTACCAACAATGGTTCTAATAACGGCAATGGCTCCACTGATACAAAGAAGTCCTATAAAGATGGCACCTATACCGGTAAGGGTGAAAAGTGGGAATATGGCTCTGAGGAATCAGTAGTTACAATTAAAAACGGAAAAATTACCAATATAGAGCTTAGAAGATTAGATAAAGACGGAAAAGAAATAGATTATACTCAATGGACTGGTAAAGAAGTTAATGGAACAACTTACCCTAACCTTAATCAATTCAGAAAAGATGTAGCTAAGACCATGATTGATAGACAAAGCGCCTCCGCTGACGTTATCACCGGTGCAACTGTATCCACAGAGAACTGGATTATCGCAACACAAAGAGCTCTTGAGAAGGCAGAAAAATAACAACCCGGATTACTAGCTCGAGCTCATGTAAATATTATATAATATAAAAATAAGCTCATCCTCAGAGATGAGCTTATTTTTATTCCATTTTATTCTTACAAAGCTTATCTAGTTTTAATAATATTTTTCTATATTTTTCATCAGCATTTGGGTTATCATATAAAGCCTTATAGCTTATATCATCAATCTTTACCTTAAATATATTATGGAGGTTTTCATTATAAAGCTTAAAAAGAAAGCCTTTATAAGCCTCCAATACTCTATTAGAGTAATCCTCTGATCCATTATCTTTAATAGTATAATTTATAGTTTCTATTAGGGCGTAAAGCTGATAAATATAGCTTAATTCCTCCAGCTGATATTTACTGCTTAAGGCTGCAATTACTGTAGAATATCTCTCATTAACAGGAAGGAGCACTGGCTTAAAAGCCTCCCCTTCTTCCGCTGCCTTTATTATCCTCATACTCTCATAAATGGCAGTACAGATATCCAGCCTCACTATATTGGCATATTCCCTAAGCCTCTTTTTTTGATATTCTTTATCATAATTTATATTTTCATAAAGGAGCTTCTTCTGATGAATCAGGTTAAGCTTAGTGCCTTTTTTCGTTATAATCCAGCTGCAGTAGGCACCTATAAGAGTTCCTATAATAATTGCTCCAGCAGAAATAAAGGTATTTATCAGGGGTATTGGAATATCCTTCAGCAAGGCCTTCTCTCCTCTCTTTAATGTATCTTGGTAAACTTATTTTTTCATTAAAGAGAGTTATTATTCAAAAGTCTGAGCCTATTGGAAAATAATCCTTCCAAACTTACGCTTTCCTACCTGAAGCACCTTCTCCCCTTTTGAAATCACCTCATCCTGAAGTACTTTTATTCCTTCTATCTTTACTGCTCCCTGAGCTATTAATCTCTTTGCCTCACTTTTGCTCTCGGCAAAACCAACCGCCCTTATTATCTCTGACAGTTGCATTCCTGCAGTGAGCTTAAACTTCTCCATTTCCTCTGGAAGCTCTTTCTTTTGAAATATTTTATTAAAATTATCCTTTGCCCGGAGAGCTTCCTCTTTCCCACAGTATAGGGTGGTTATTTCTATGGCTAGCTCCTCCTTAATATTTCTAGGATTCTCTCCCTTTAAGAGTCTTTCTTTTATCCTTTCCACTTGGTCTGGATGGATATCTGTAGCTAAATTAAAGTATTTAATAATAAGCTCGTCAGGCAGAGACATCACCTTGCCAAAAATACTATCACCCTCCTCCATGACACCTACATAATTTCCTAAGCTCTTACTCATTTTTCCTTTACCATCAAGTCCTTCTAGAAGTGGCATAAACAGCGCTATTTGAGCTTCTTTTCCACAATCCTTCTGAAGAGTTCTTCCCATGAGAATATTAAATCTCTGGTCCGTGCCTCCCAGCTCTATATCGGCTTCTATTTCAAGGGAATCATAAGCCTGCATCAAAGGGTAGAAAAATTCATGGATTCCTATAGCCACTCCTCCTTCAAATCTCCTTTTAAAGTCTTCTCTTTCCAGCATTCTTGCCACGGTGTACCTTGAAGTTAGCTCAATTATATCCTTAAAGCTTAATTTAGCTAACCACTGGCTATTAAACCTTACCTCTGTTTTTTCTTTATCTAATATTTTGAATATCTGCTCCTGGTAGGTCTTTGCATTGATCATTACCTCTTCCGCAGAAAGCTGCTTCCTCCCCTTTGCTTTTCCTGTGGGGTCACCTATCATTCCTGTAAAATCTCCTATGATGATTGTACACTGATGGCCTAAATCCTGAAGCTGTTTTATTTTTCTGAGCACTACGGCATGACCTAAATGTATATCAGGAGCAGAGGGATCTAAGCCAAGCTTAACTCTTAGAGGTTTATTTTCCTTAATGGACTTCTTTAGCTTTCTTTTTAGATCCTCAGCGCTGATAATTTCTTCAGCACCCTTAGCAATTATTTTAAATTGTTCTTCTACTGACAGCATTATATAACCTCCTTTAATTACTTTTTCGCAAATTAAAAAGCTCCCGTCCTCGGTATAATTACCAAGGACGAGAGCATTATCTCGTGTTACCACCTCAATTTATGAATACCTCACGGCATCCACCTCTTCAAGTACGCACAGACAGAATCCTGCCTCATATACTCTAGCATTATAAGGTATGCAGATAGCCCAAGTCAGCCTACTCTTCCTAAGGAATTTTGGTGCTCCACTCAAGGAGGTATTCAAAATAGCTTCTTATCTTCCTTTCACCAGCCGGAAGCTCTCTGTATAAGAAAAACTAAATCTACTCTTTCCCATCACTGTGTTTATTCATAATTGATTTATAGCCATTATGAGCTAGTTTCTAAAAAAAGTCAATACTTCCTACAACTATTTTACTTCCATAGGAACCAAATTAATACATAACCTACGGTAACGGCAGAGAGAGTAAATGGAATACCATATTTCATAAAGGTCTTTGCCTGTACCTCATAGCCTTCCTTTCGAAGAATACCTATACCAGCAATATTTGCCGATGCTCCTATTGGAGTCATATTTCCGCCTAGAGTAGCTCCACATAAAAGTCCAAAATAAAGAAGGTTAGGATCAATTCCTAAAGTATTAGATATTCCTGCTACCACAGGAAGCATTGTCGCAACATAGGGTATATTATCTATAAAAGCTGAAAAGAATACAGACATCCATACGATAATAGAATAAATTATAAATACAGAACCTCCACTCATACTTGAGATTATCTTGCTAACAGAGTCAATAATTCCTGCATTCTTAATACCTCCTATTACAATGAACAAACCAGTTAAGAGAAGTATTGTAGCAAAATCTATTTCCTTGAAAGCATTTTTTACTAGTTCCTTATTTTTATTTTTAACTAATTCCTTTGTAATTCCTATTAAGAAAAATACTATACATACTAAGCCATTGGTAATTTCAGGCTTGTACAGCTGTCCTGGTGCTGCTGCACTCTTGTAAGGAATGAAGGAGACTACAATAAGTGTAGCTAAGGTTAGAAGAAGCATTATCGTAGGAAAATAGTCTGTAACCTTTGTTCTTTCCTTCATCTGTATCTTATTATTCTCTTTTCTAAACATGAAAAGCATCAGCATTACACTTACCATTGCACCAGCTTGTACAACAAAAAACATACCTATTTTATTATTCATATAGAAAAAATCAAAAAAATCTAAGTTTGCTGCCTTTGCCAGCAGTATAGAAGTTGTATCTCCAACTAGAGTTGCGGCTCCCTGAAGATTGGAAGACAATGCAATACAAATAATACTAGGTACAGGTGATATCTTAAGCTTTTTTGCTATTGTCAGTGCTACAGGAGCAACCATCAATACCGTAGCCACATTATCTACAAAAGCCGATATTATTCCTGCAAATAAGGATAAGGAAACCACTGCCCATTTAACATTAGGCATCCTTGATATAAGCTCATCAGCAAGAAGCGCAGGCATTTTTGATTCAGTAAATAAATAAACAATTCCCATAGTACCAGCTATCATCATAATTACATTCCAATCTATGGTTGCAAAGACCTCATCTAGCGGTAATATTCCTAAAAAGATAAAAATTAAAGCAGAGCCTAAAGCTATGTGTGTACGATATTTCCCAAAAATCATCAATGATCCATATGTAACAATAAAAATAATTAATGCTATAATTTGAACATTCTCTCTTATTCCATCCATTAAACACACCCCTTACATAATATAGTTTCAAATTACTCTAATCTTAAGGATGCAAATTCCCCCCTTTAATCTCTAGTTATACAATCACTAAATTAATACAGAGACCTATAATTAAGCCAACAGAATAATTATACAGTGTGTTAATAATATTTAAAATAGTTTTAAACCTGTTAATTTTTTAATTAATGGAAACCATTTCCCTGATGTGATAAACTAAAAAGTAAATAAATGGTATAATGGTGATTTTATGATAGTAAATTACAATCAAATTCTTGAAGAAAATAATGTACTGCAAGGACCAAGAATAATTTTACGTCCTTTTACCTTAAAAGATACTGATGATGTTTTTGAGTTTGCCTCTGACCCAATAGTCACAAAATTTCTCACCTGGGACACTATAACCACAAAGGATATGGCTAAAAATATAATAGAGAATATCTATATGAAGAGAAAAGGAATCTATGCAATTGAACTTAAAGAAGGAAATAAATGTGTAGGCTGTATTGATATAAGATTTGACTCTTATAATAACAAAGCCTCCTTCGGATATGTACTAAACAAAGGATATTGGAATAAAGGCTATATGACAGAAGCCGTAGAGATGATCTTAGCTCTTTCCTTTAACAAGCTTAAGGTTGACCGTGTGGAAGCTTGCCACTATGTGGGTAACGATGGTTCCGGAAGAGTTATGGAGAAATGCGGCATGCATTATGAGGGAACCTGTCAGGGTAGAGATCTTATAAAAGGAAAAATTCTTGATGAAAAGCACTATGCCATTTTAGCTCATGAGTACCTAACATTAGAGTATAATCTATAAAAGAAGCAGATATAATATCTGCTTCTTTTATAGATTAATAGAGCAGCCCTTTAAGCTGCTCTAAACTGTTTCAATCATATCGATTATTTTTATTACTGGCTCACCTACGATAGCACTGTAAACATGGAACAAGGCAAAAAGCACCAGCATTACAATCAATGCCGTTACATAACCACGCCACTTATTTCCTGGTGTTTTAGGCTTAAAAAACAGCTCTGAAATCAATAACCAGGCAAGAATAAGCCAGGCGAAATATCCAGAAACAAGTCCTCCCTCATGGGCCATATAATATCCATGAATAAAGCCAAAGGTTATTGCCAGACCTTCTAATCCTCTATGAACCTTGTTCAAAAGCTCATAAAACCTTCCTTTAATTGTCAAATCTAACAGATGATAAATTGCCGTCATCAAAACAAAAAATAATGATAGCCAACCTAAAACATTTATTAACTGAATCATAATCCTTCCTCCAAGAATAATATTACTAGTATTATATATTCATAATTCTAAGGTTTAATTCTTAAAGGCAGGGACTGCTTCGCGATATTCTTAACTTTATTTACAGCTTTTCTTGAAGCCAAATAATAAGCTCTTCAATCATTTTAATCGTAATACTATGATTACCACCTTCATAGATAACCAGCTTAAAATCGCTTGGTTTATTTTTGTACAAGCTCTTTGCTTCCTTATAAAAGTACTCCTGCCCTCCCCTGGGGATCACCTGATCATCTCCCCCATGAAGCATCAATATAGGTCTATTATTTAGCATATCCAGCTTCAATACAGGATCATATTCTCTCAGCTCCCTTTTATGCTCCTCATCCACATAAACCCCAGGGAAACGAGACATCATAAGCTCTTCTGCCTTCTCATAGGCAAAGGAGCCACTGATGTTTATCACCGTTTTAAAGTCAGGATGAGACACAAATACTCCTGATGCTGTGAAGCCTCCCATTGAGTGCCCCATAACCGCAAGCCTTTCCTTATCCGCTTTCAGCACATTAATTCCATAATCAATAAGCTTACTTGACTCATTAATGTTATTAAAAATCGTAGGCCAGAACTTTTCCACTACATTTTTTTCATTGCTATAATCCAGGCTACCTCTTTCGCCGTGATTTACTGCATCTGCTGCTAAAACCACATAGCCATAAAGAGCAATAGTACTTGCAAGCATTACTTGGTTTTCTTTATTAGAGGACCAGCCATGATATAAAATCACCAGGGGAAGCCCTTCCTGAAGGGTGTTTCTAGGCTTAAAAACCAAGGCAGGAATACCTTCTATATATACTTTATCAATAATTAGATTATCGTTTACTAGCAATAATATCACTCCTAGCTTTACATAATAATGAAATAGACCGCAGCGCGGTCTATTGTTTTAAAGGCTACTATCATCCACAGAGTCAAGATATTCCTTTATAGGTACCATAACCTCCTCTATACAGCCATCCTTAAAGGGAGAGTTTAGATTTGCAAGGTCAACAAGCTCTAAGAAGGATTTGCTTCCTCCAGCCTTACATAATCTTAAATAGTCCTCCCAGGCTTTTTCTCTGTCTTCTCTAGACTTCTTCCAGAACTGGAAGGCACAAACCTGAGCTAAGGTATAATCTATATAATAGAATGGGTCCTCAAATATATGTCCCTGTTGATAGAAGAAGCCACCTCTTTCAAGAAGGTCATTGCCTTCATAATCCCTATGGGGAAGATACTTCCTCTCTATCTCTCTCCATTTAGCCTTTCTTTCCTCTGGTGTCATATCTGGATTAGCATAAACCTCATGCTGGAATTCATCTACAGTAACGCCATATGGAAGGAATAAAAGTCCGCTGGAGAGATGATCAAACTTATACTTTTCCTCCTCTTCCTGGAAGAACAGTCCCATCCAAGGCCAGGTGAAGAATTCCATGCTCATGGAGTGAATCTCTGCAGCTTCATAGGTCGGAAACGCATATTCTGGAATTCCTATACTTCTAGAGGAGTATACCTGGAATGCGTGCCCAGCCTCATGTGTAAGTACGTCTATATCTCCACTGGTCCCATTGAAGTTACTAAAGATAAATGGTGCTTTATAATCAGCAATATAGGTGCAGTAGCCTCCACCAGCCTTACCCTTTTTATTTACCAAATCCATGAGCTCATTTTCCATCATGAAATCAAAGAATTCCTCTGTCTCTTTGGAAAGCTCTGAATACATCCTTCTGCCGTTATCTACTATCCACTGAGGATCTCCCTTTGGGGTAGCATTTCCAGAGTTAAATGCAATATCTTCATCATAAAAATAAAGCTTATCAAGGCCAAGTCTTTCCCTCTGTCTTTCTCTTAAGGCAGTAGTTTCAGGAACAACATACTGAAGCACTTGATCTCTGTAATTTTTAACCATATCAGCATTGTAATCAGCTCTGCTCATACGGTCATAGCCAAGCTCTACAAAGGATTTATAACCTAGCTTCCTTGCAATCTTGGTTCTGATCTTAACAAGCTCATCATATATCCTATCAAATTCCTTTTCATTTTCCTTAAAGAAACCAAATTTAGCTTCTACAGCTTGCTTTCTTATTTCTCTATCCTTGTGCTGAAGAAATGGAGTAATACCTGATAAATTTCTTTCTTCTCCCATAAAATCAATCTTAGCTGAAGCCTTAAGCTTTGTATATTCAGATTTCAGCTTATTTTCCTGCTGCAAGTCCTCTATAATTTCAGGCTTAAAGGTCTTGATAGCTAGTTCTGCCAGCTTAAACAGCTGCTTTCCCCATGCCTTTTCCAGCTCTTCTCTAAACTTAGAACCTATTATTGCCTTATAATATTCTGTTGTTAACCCAGAATATAATGGCATAATCTCATCAATATAGTCATTTTCCTCTTCATAGAATTTGTCTGTGGTGTCTATGGTATGCCTTATTTGTACCAGAACAGCCATGGTTTCTACTTTATTCCGAAGCTTATTTATTTCCTTCATGACATTGTTCTGTTCTTCAAAGGAGCCTGCTTCATTAAATTCTTTAATAAGCTTATTGAAGCTTTCTTCAACAGCCTTAAAATCAATTCGTTCGTACTTGTACTCACTAAACTTCATATGATGTCCTCCTAAAATTTACTATTATATAAATTATAAGATTATTATGAAATATTAGCAATTAAATATTATTGTCTGTAGCCCCTCAAGAATACTTCTAGCTTGTCCATAGCTATTTTAAGCTGTGATACCTCAGGAAGATATACTATTCTAAAATGATCTGGTTCTCTCCAATTGAAGCCTCCACCATGAACCATTAAGACCTTCTGCTCCCTTAAAAAGTCCAGAACGAATTTCTCATCACTGGTTATATTAAATTTCTTAACATCAATTTTAGGAAACATATAGAAAGCGCCCTCTGGCTTTACAACACTGAGCCCTGGTATTGAATTCACTGCATTATATACAAATTCTCTCTGCTCGTATATCCTACCACCTGGAGCTAACAGCTCATCAGCTGAATTATATTCCTCTATAGCAGTCTTTATTATTGATTGAGAGGGTACATTGGCACAAAGCCTCATGGAAGAGAGCATATTAAGACCTTCTATATAGCCCTTAGCCCTGTCCTTAGGACCGCTTAGAACCATCCAACCACATCTAAAGCCAGCAATTCTATGGGACTTTGATAATCCATTAAAGGTTACACAAAATAAATCTGGAGCTAAGGAAGCTATAGACACGTGTTCCTTCCCATCCATAACAAGCCTATCATATATCTCATCAGCAAAAATGATCAGCTCATGCTTCCTTGCTATATCTACTATCTTTTGTAAAACCGCCTTAGGATAAAGTGCTCCTGTAGGATTATTAGGATTAATTACAACTATCCCTTTAGTTTTATCGTTAACCTTTTTTTCAATGTCTTGAATATCTGGATACCAATTTGACCCCTCATCACATATATAATGAACAGGCTTACCCCCTGCTAGATTTGCAGCGCCTGTCCATAAAGGATAGTCAGGGGATGGTATCAATATCTCATCTCCTTCATTGAGAAGGCCCTGCATAGACATGGTAATTAACTCACTTACTCCATTGCCCGTATAAATATCATCTACCTTGACATTAGGTAGATTCTTTTTTTCGCTATATTTCATTATAGCTTCCCTTGCATCCTTTAGTCCCTTTGAGTCTGAATACCCCTGGCAGTTAATGAGATTACTCATCATATCCTTTATCAGTGACTCTGGGGCACTAAAGCCAAAGGGAGCTGGATTGCCTATATTAAGCTTCAAAATCTCAATATTATTAGCAATCATCCTATCTGCTTCATCAACTACAGGTCCTCTAACATCATAACAAACATTATCCAGCTTAATGGATTTATCAAAGGTTCTCATATTACTTCCTCTTCTCTCATTTATTTTTGTTAAATAAAAAAGCCCCAAGCTTTATAAAAAAGCTTAGGGCGAACTCTCATCCGTGTTACCACCTAAATTCAGAGACAACTATCTCTCTGCACTCTGTCAGCACAAAAATATTATGTGCTGCTTCCTTCTAAGGGCGGAAGCTCCCATGAAGCCTACTAAAAATAGATTTTTCGGATTCATAGCTCAAAGACTGCTTCAATATTATCCTCGTAAGATTTTCACCAAACATCTTTTCTCTGAAACGAAAAATAATATTTACTCCTTCTTATCATCACTATTTTTTAAATTATCAATATTTATATCATATAAATATTTGAAAGTCAACATAATTATTTCACAATTCTAAATAATAAGTCGCATCTTTTATAATAACTAATATATTACGTATAATCTTAACAAACAGCTATAGCATAAATTTAGTTAATATTGACAAGTCTCCCAGGTAATAATATAATTTACTTACCGATAATCTAAATATGATTTTTAACTGTTTATGCAGTTAAGACCCGTCTTAGTATCAACTTTAAGACAGGTCTTTTTTGTTTTTCAGCTATATTTTTATAAGTATATAAGGAGAACCGTTAGAGGTATTCCTTATTATATCCACCTCTATCCCATATACATTCTTAATATTCTCCCTGTTTATCACCTTAGAAGGAGAACCGGTAGCCAATACACTTCCTTTACTTAAAAGTATAATTTCATCGCTGTACAGAGAGGCTAAATTAAGATCATGCATAACCGCTATTACTGTTAGCTTTGTCTTCAGCTCCTTGAAGATATTTAAAAAGCTAATCTGATGCTGTATATCTAAATGGGAGGTGGGTTCATCCAAAAGCACTATGGGAGTATCCTGGCACAGTGCTCTAGCAGCTATAACTCTCTGCTGTTCTCCCCCGCTTAAGGAGGTTATGGGCTTATCCTTTAGCTCCCAGGTATCCGTTAGCTTCATTGCCCTTTGAACCCTGTCAAAATCCTCACTATTATAATCCTGAAACCTCTTTTTAAATGGGGTTCTCGACATCAATACCACCTCATAGGTAGTAAAATCATATTCTATGGCTATATTTTGAGGAACCACCGCAAGAGTTTTTGCTACCTCCTTATTATTCATAGAATAAATATCTTCATTTAATAGGAATATATTATTCTTAGGAACATTAAAGGTCTTACCTATATTCTTAAGGAGTGTCGTTTTCCCAGATCCATTAGGACCTATGATAGAGTAAAATTTACCCCTCTCAAAGGAGAGGTTTATATCCTTTAAAATTTCATCCTTACCATAGCTAAAGCTTAATCCCTGAACTTTTACAGTACTATCCATACTACATCCCCCTCTTCTTATACTTTAAAAATAAAAATATGAAGTAGGGTGCTCCTATGAGAGCTGTTACTGCTCCTACGGGAAGCTCTGAGCTTGGCAGTATGGATCTAGCAGCAGTATCGGAGAATAAAAGAAATATAGCTCCCCCCAGGGCAGAAAAGGGTATTAGACTCTTATGATTAGGCCCTAAAACCATTCTCAGCATGTGTGGTACTAAAAGTCCTACAAAGCCTATAACTCCAGAAAAGGCTACCGCTGCAGCTACTATTAAGGAGCCTATGATTATAATGAGCTTTTTAACCTTCTCCACCTCTATACCCAAGCTTTTAGCAGATTCCTCTCCCGTGAGCATTAGGTTCAAATCTCTTGATAGTCCATACATTAATATGGTACCAATGAAGATTACCGGCGCTACTATTCCAAGCTGACTATAGCTAGCAGCATTAAAGCTCCCTAAGGTCCAGAATACTATCCTTTCCATATAATTGCTATTAAACACCATTAGTATAGAAAGGCAGGCAGATAAAAGATAACTTATAGCTATTCCTGCTAAAAGCAGGTTAACCGTAGGAAGGCTGTTGCCTACTCTTGCAATATTATATACCAAAAAGGAAGTAATAAGAGCTCCTGCAAAGGCAAATATAGTCACGGCACTGAAGGGCAATGAATACCCCCAGGCAGTTAAAAGCATTGCTATTGCAGCTCCCAAGGCTCCTCCTGAGGATATGCCCAGAACATAGGGATCTGCCATGGGATTTCTGAAAACCGCCTGAAAGGAGGTTCCTACCACGCTGAGCCCCATTCCTACTAAAGAAGCCATGAGTATTCTTGGCAATCTAATTTTATAAATAATAACTCCTGAGGCTGTAGAAGTCTCATGGGATACAAGCTCCCCCAAAATAGGAATAGGCTTTATAAGAGCATAAAAGGCCTCTCCAATACTCATGCTAGCTGTTCCCAAGGTAATAGCTACAAGCACCAAAAAAATAAATATTAATAATAGAAATAGAAAGGCCTTTTTTTTATTTCTACCTATCCACTTAACCATATGTCGTCCTCTTTCTTAACTGCTTAATTTAATCATTATTTATAGAGCTCAGGATGTAATATCTTTGCTAGCTCTTCCACTGCCTTCCCAGCTCTAGGGCCTTGTCTATCTAAAAGATTGTTATCCACTACATAGACCTTTTCATTCTTAACTGCAGAAAGCTCTTTATAACCCTCTCCTGAGATAAAGCCCTCATAATAATAAGGAGAAAGAAGTATTATATCAGGATCCTGTTCAATCAGCTGCTCTTTGCTATAAACCCAGCCTGTAATATCCTTAGCAATATTTTCTCCACCAGCAATTTCTATCATCCTGCTTATAAAGGTCTCACCGGTGGCTGTATAGTCTCCTGACTGGCCATAGTCTACAACATAATAAACGCTAGGCTTTTCAGCATCCTTAACGAGGCTTTGAACCTCCTCCACCTCAGCCTTTATCCTACTTATTTCCTCTTCTGCCTTCTCTTCTACATTGAAGACCTTTCCTAAAACTTCAATCCCTTCATAAACTCCTTCAAAGCTATTTTCATCGTATAGTGTAATAACTATAATACCAAGCTCTTTAAACTTATTTTGAAGATCCTCATCAAAGAAGGTTGAGGCTATAACCACATCTGGCTGAAGCTCAGCAATCTTCTCTATATCTAAATCCACAAAATCTCCCACGGTCTCTACCTCCAACACCTCTTCTGGATAATCAGAATAGCTGTTCCTTCCAACTACCTTATCTCCTAAGTCTAAGGCATAGAGCATTTCTGTTATATTAGGAGCTAGCGCTATCACTCTCTGAGGCTCCGCCTTTATCTCTAAGCTTTCTCCCAAGGAGTCCTCTATAGCTATGGGATAGTAACCATCAGCTCCATTTTCACCATTGCCTTTAGCCACATCCTCATTGGTGCATGCAGAAAAAATCATCATGAATACCATGGCTGTCATAAGTATAATAATACCTTTTAATCTTTTCATTTCTTTCCCTCCCTTTTCTAAAGAACAGAGCTCTTCTATTCTTTAATTTCATGCAAAATAAAAAACGCTATGCTTCGGCATGGCGTTATTAGAATTCTAATTTTCATTAGAGAAGATGATAAATCCCCTGCTTCTAACACCCTCCCACCGAAGGCTTATAAGAAATAAATCACAGGCAGGTCTCCTGACTTTTGAATCTTCCCTTCCCTTATCCTTCCCTCCAAAACAGAGGTGGTTACACTAAGGTTCAGTCCTCAATTACAGTAACGGGGGTTGTTGTGGACTTGCACCACATTCCCTTTTCACCTTTAAAAAGGCACCTATGACAACTATTTAGTTAATATCACTTATACTTCTACTATATTATAGTTATATTATTATACAATTTCAACCATAGCTTTTAACTTATAACAGATTTCCAAGTTATATAGTAATAAATAAAAGAAGAGTCAGAGTTACCAGCTCATTTATAGCACCTAAAGAATCTCCAGTTATACCACCTATTTTATCCTCACAAAGCTTATTGAATAACCAAGCTACTACTGATACAGCGATTAAATAAAACATGAGAGTCTCAAGGCCTATTCCTGCTATAAAGCCCATAGCTGCTGTACCTAAAATATTAACTAGCAATTGACCAATGCCCACGTTATTTATAAAAAGGTTACCTAGGCCTCCTTCCTTAGCCGGCCTACCAATTAGGCATAAAAAAACCATAGCCGCTCTGCTAATCATTGGAATAAAAAACAGAATTCCACTGAATTCACCATTTACAGCAATAAATTTGTAAGCTTCAAATTTAATTAGAAGATTAATAATTATCCCTATGGCAGCGAAGGTTCCAATTCTACTGTCCTTCATTATATCTAATACCTTATCTCTCCCTTTAGCGGCAAAGAAGCCATCACAGCTATCTCCAAAGCCATCTATATGGAAGCCTCCCGTAATAAACACATCTATGAGTATTAATAGGATAGAAATTGAATAATCTGGTATATTACCATCCAATAACCTATAAAAAGCATATTGAAGAGAACCTATAATAATTCCTATAACAAAGAAAAAATATGCCCCCCTTCTAAAGTTCTCATCTCTACAGGGAAGCTCCTTCCTTACAGGAATCCTTGTGAGCAGCTGAACCATAAGTAAAAAATCCTGATAATATTTCTTCATAGCTCCTCCTACTTAAGCCTTAAGGGTATACCACAGGCAACAAAATAAGCCTCACTGCATAAGGCTCCTAGCTGTTGATTTGCCCTACCTATAATGTCTGTAAAAATTCTTCCTAAGGGGTATTCTGATACTAATCCCATACCAACCTCATTAGTAATTATGATAAGAGTTCTATCTAAGCTATTACAGGTATCCACAAGATTTTTAAGCTCAAGGTTAATATCCTTTTCTATGTCTGCTATTTGATTCTTATCAATGGCTTCAAAATCCCTCTCCTCATCAAAAAGAATATTGGTTATCATGGTGCCCACACATTCAAAAAGGATAAATTTTTTGTGGCTTTCCTTTATGATCTGTGACAAGTTTCTATAGCCTTCATGGGTATCCCATACTGCCGGCCTTCTTTCCCTATGACGCCTTACCCTTTCCTCCATCTCCTGATCAGTAATCTTTGAGGTAGCTATATATAATACTTCCTTTTCATCCTTTAAAAGACTTTCTCCAAAGGTTGATTTACCACTTCTAGTTCCTCCAGTTATAAGAATTACTCTTCCCACTCTATCATCCCCTATGTTTACGTAATTTTATTCTAAATCTAACTCCCATATTTTAAAAGTTAACCTTCTCAATAGACCAAAAGCCCTGGGAGCAGTTTAATATACTGACAGAAGCAGTATCGGACTTTAGCTTCCAGAATAAATCAAGGTTTTCTCCCAGTACATAACAAAGAAAGAGCTTAATTATCCCTCCATGAGTTACAATCAGTATCTCCCTCTCCTCTAAAGCATCCTCCATTTTTGCCTGTTCTTCCAGCTCCTTAACAAAAGACTTTATTCTTTCATAAGCCTCTGAGGTGCTCTCCCCTCCTGGAAGCCTATAGTTTTTCCAATCCATTGACCACAATCTCTCTTCCTCAGGATACCTCTCTAAAATTTCTTCATAGGTTTTATTTTCAAAGATTCCAAAGCTCCTTTCCCGAAGCCTCTCCTCTTCTCTTCCTAAAGCCTCATTTTCCAGAGCAAGGGAAAGAGTTTCTCTACATCTTTTTAACGGACTTACATAAATATCATCGAAATGAATTCCACGGAGCTTAAGGGAAAGCTCTAACCCCTGAGCCTTCCCTCTTTCCGTAAGTGGAGTATCGCATATACCGCAGTATCTGCCGTTAAAGTTACCTTCTGTCTCTCCATGCCTTGTCAAATATAACCTCAATTAGCTCCCTCCTATGACTTCTTTATCCAGACAGAAATGGAGCCTCCTTTTACCTTAAAGAGCCCACAACCATCCTCTCCAATGATAACCTCTTCTTCTATTCCTCTCAGATAGTCTACCCAGACCTCTCCTTCTCTTTCCTCTCCTACATGCATAAGCTTATCCCCATCGTCTCCATTGCTTATTAGAACTGCACAACCAGAATCCTCAAACTCCAGATCCCCATTTCTTACCCAACCGATAACATTGGGGTGGTCTAAGTATTCTGTCTGATCACCATAAGCATAATGCTTTCTTATATATAGAAGCTTATCTAGGATATCCTTTTTCCCATCTAAAGGATTTTCTCCTCCTATGCCGTAATAATCACCATAAAATACACAGGGATAACCATCCTTCCACAGAAGTATCATTCCATAGGCTAAGGGTTTAAACCAGTCCTCCACCCAGGATTCTAATGATTGACCAAGCTGTGAGTCGTGATTGTCCACAAAGGTTACCGCATGGATAGGGTTTTTCTCCACAAGAGTATCCTGAAATATCTTAGATAAATCATAATCCTTTCCTGCCTTAGCGGCTTCATGAAATTTATAATGAAGAGCTACGTCAAATAAATCTATCCCGTGATCTATACTCTCAAGGGTTTCTTGAAGAGCCATTATATCATTAACCCAGTATTCTGCTACCACATAAAGGTCTTCCTTATTAGCGGCTTCTCTAACCTTAGTTAAGAAATCCATTATAAAGGATCTCTTTATGTGTTTTATAGCATCAAGCCTGAAACCATCCAGCTCCAGCTCTGATACTATCCAAGCTCCCCACTTTATAATCTCATTATAAACCTCAGGATGCTCATAGTCTATGTCTGCAAACATCAAATAATCATAATTACCAAATTCTTTGTCCACCTCATCAGACCAAAACTTATGCTCTCCTATTATCCTATATATAGCATTCTTTCCTGTATCCACATTTATATCTGTTCCTGTAAAATGACACCAGTTCCATTTAAAATCTGAATATTTATCCCCTCTTCCAGGGAATAAAAAACTTGTCCAACCTTCAATTTCATAGGGTTCAGTTAAAACATCCATTCTATTTTCAGAATCTACCTCTTCTGCCATAAATCTTTCCGTTTTATCTGCCCCAGCCTTATGATTCAAAACAGCATCGAGATATACCTGAATCTTATGTCTGTGCAGCTCCTTTATTGCTTCCTTAAGCTCCTCTTTAGTACCATATTTTGTTCTTACAGTACCCTTCTGATCAAACTCTCCAAGATCATAAAGGTCATAGGTAGCATAGCCTACATCACCTTGAGCTATTGCTTTATACGCTGGTGGAATCCATAGGGCTGTTATACCTATATCAGCAAGCTCCTTTGCATCCTCCTTCAGTCTCTTCCAATGCTGTCCATCGTTTTCTAGATACCATTCAAAATACTGGAACATAGTATGATTTCCCATGTTAATCACCATCCTTTACACATACGGGAAGACATAACAACATAATCTGAATAAAATAATGATAATATATTACATCATATTGAGAAGCTCTAATAGTTTTATTATGAAAAGTTAACATAAATAACAGAAACTTTACACTGTAAATGTTTAAATATTCTGAAATATTGACAAAGTATAAATTTTATTCTTATAGCTAAATTTTCCTTGTATAATAATCCCTTTTCTCATATAATAACTATAACACAAAAATTATTGATATCTGTAATCATTTAATAGTGATTATCAGGTCATAAGAAAAGAGGGGATAGTATGAAATATAATATAAAGATATATTCAGATTTTACTTGTCCTTTCTGTTATTTAGGAAAAGGTATTATCCGGGAATTAAAGAAGAATTTTATAATTGAAGACCAATGGATAAGCTATCAGATGAACCCAGAGCTTCCTGATGAAGGCATGAGTCTTTCTGATTATTTCAAAGGCTTTGAGGTTAAAAATCTGCTTAGTCCTTTAATAGAGAGAGCAAAGTATTTTAAGCTTCCTTTTAAGGATTTGGACTATATTTACAACAGCTCCCTTGCTCTGCAGGCTGCAGAATATGCAAGAGAAAAAGGAAAATATGAGGAGTTTTCTTTTAAGGTTTTTAAAGAATACTTCGGTAATCAAGAAAATATATCCAGCACCGAGGTTTTAGGGCGGATAGCAGACAGCGTTGGCTTAGATTCAGCGGAAATGGTAAAAAAACTCAACGAAGGAGCATACTTAGAAAAGCTTGAAGAAAACCAAAAGCTTGCAGCTTCAGATAACGTGCACAGCATACCAACCTTTATCATCAATGATGAATATAGGCTCAGTGGAGCACAGCCTCTGGAGGTATTTGAAGGATTGCTTCTTGAAATTTACGAGAATAAAGTGTTCAACAATAAAAATAGTTAATAAGGCAAAGAGAACCCAAAGAAAATTATTTTCTTTGGGTTCTTTTAATGTCCTTTTCACCTTTTCTTGAATATTATAAATTAACAAGAAAGGGGGTGCCTTATGCCCAGGTTAGAAAATAATGTACTTAACAATAATGATAGCACTACTGGAAACAGGAGGATTTCTGTAACAGTACGTCGCAGGGGAAAGTCTGTAAGTGATGAAAGCAGCACTAAAGCAGAAAATGACATCCTTGAAATTAATGCACTCCAAAATACCGCAGTACAAAATAATAATAATAATAATAATAATAATAATAATAATAATAATAATAGCTCTTCTATTAATCTTGAAGCACAGCAAAGTGTCTATGCAGAAGATAACGGTTCTTCTATTTTCGGTATTATAAAGGATATAAGAGGAATTCCAGTGATGGATGCTGTGGTGCAGCTAAAAACCTTTAGTAATGGCAGCTATAAAGTTATTGGTGAGGTACAGAGCAACATCAAGGGAGAATACCTTTTTATAGGCCTTCCCATAGGAATATACTCTCTTACTATATATAAGGATGGTTTTATTAATTATAAAAGCACAAATATCAATATTAACTTCAAGGAAAGCATAGGGTTGAATCTTTGTCTTCAAGAGGACCTACGAAATCATCTAAGCTCTATCCACGGGGTTATAAGAGATGAAAGCACTGATCTGCCCTTAGAAAATATTCTCGTAGCTCTATATTCAGTGATAAATAATACGGAGCTCTTAATAAGCTCTACCTTTTCAAACAATGAAGGTCAATATGCCTTCACTCTTATTCCTCCTGGTAATTATATTATTAAGGCAGCTGCCCATAGAAAGGAGGAGGCTTAATGATTATAGACAGGACCTATTATATAAGCAGCACCTCTCCCATAGCTTTAAAGGCTGGAGAGCTTCAACAGGTAAATTTAACCCTAAAAAAATGTACTATACAATATAAAACAATTGTTGCTGGCAAGGTTTTATATGAAAGGTCTCCTTTAGAAAACTCATTAATTTTAGTAATGGATAGCAATCTTACGGAACTGTTTAAAACCTATAGCGACAGCAATGGAATTTTTTTATTTAAAGAAATAATCCCTCCAGGAGCTTATAAAATTGCAGCCTATGCCAGCGGTTATATCCCCTCCAGAATACAATCCTTAGTTGTAGAGGAAAATAAGGCTACAAAGGTTTATTTTGACCTTATAGCTGACAGCGCCGTTGATAAAGGTATAGTCTACGGAGCTGTAACAGATACAGAAGGTAACCCCGTCTCCGATGGAAGGGTTTATTTAAGCTATAGAGGGAGAAGTATAAAATCTGCCGATGGTGTTACCAGTGAAAAGGGTGAATATATAATATATAACTTGCTTCCTGGAGACTTTACCCTTCAGGTTGAAGCCTTAGGCTATGAGAGCTCAAAACCCATCAACGTAAAGGTTCTCGGAAATGACAGGCTGCCTATAGATATTACTCTCACTGCTATAGGAGAAAAATTAGGAAGTATTTCGGGAACTGTAAGTGGAAGAGGAAAAATCTTTGGTGCTGTTCCTGTTTTTTTGTATCAGCTCCAGGGAAAGGACTTTATCCTAAAAGAAGTTCAAACTGCTAATGCTGAGGGTCTTTTTGTTTTTTCTGGTCTTCCTCCAGGAGCTTATAGAGTATACTCACCTTTAAATGGCTCTGAAGACTTTAATAAAGACTTTGTCTTAAAGTAATTAAGCTTCGCATCATTAATATATCAGAGCTGTAAAAATACCCTAGATAATGAATCTAGGGTATTTTATGTATTAGCTTTATCCTATGATGTTATATCCCTGCTGTTCCTGAGCTCCTATAGTAATTGTAATCAGGCATCCTAAAAAACTCGATGGTTTTCCCTTCTTCCATGCTATTAGCTAAAGAAAGCATCCTATAATCCTCATAAAAATCTCTTTTAGAAAGTAAATCCTTCCTGAATTCTTCTATGGATATATATCTATCTAGAGGCTCTATCTGAAGAGACCTCCTTATTATGTATCTATACTTTAAAGGTATAGTATCAGGATAATTCCTTTCCTTTATTGCCTCCATGGCATTATCAGGTCCCTTTTTCAAAAATATGTAGTATAAAACAGCCCCTAAGCCATAAATATCCGCAGCAGGGGTAATAATTCCATGACCATACTGTTCCGGTGCAGCATAGCCTAAAGATCCCATATATACCTCAGCTTGTTTTTTCTTATAATCATAGGGTCTGGATGTGCCATAATCAATAAGAACAACCTCACCATTAGGCTTTATAATAACATTATTAGGCTTTAGATCCCCATAAACTATTGCAGGAGACTGACTGTGTATATATTCTAATACCTCTATTAAGTCCAGTAAAATCCTCATTATTTCTAGTTGTCCAAGAGTTCCCTTCAGAACCTTATCCTTCAGGGTTTCTCCTTCAATATAGTCTAAAACCATATAAAAGCAGGAAGAGGTTTCAAAGGTTTCGTATAGCCTTGGAACACTCTTATGCTTTAGCCTTTTAAGAATATCAGCCTCATAATTGTAAGCTCTTTTATCTTTTTTAATCTCCTTTACAGCAAAAAAGGACGAGCTCTTCATTTCTCTACATAAATAAACAGTACCCATACCACCTTTTCCTAAAAGTGATATCACATGATATTTATCACCAATAATATCTCCTATTTTTAGCATTAGGTACTCCTCCTATCCTTAGTTAAATCATTGTTTATATTTTATAAGAAATACTACAATTTTTAAAGGAAACGGCCATTTAACATTATATTAAGAGTTCACTCACCATTAACTAAAAACATGTTAAATTCTGCCTTGTTCCCCTATCTTATAATTTTCTTTTAAATATTTTTGTTGTATTTATTAAATAAAGGATAGTTAGTAACTTTTTTATAAAAAAATAATCAATAAAAATAAAGGAGCCATAAAAATTCAGCTCCTTTATTTCTCATAATGTTAATTATTTTTCCCTATTGTAAGCATTCCTTTATATTGCACTCATTACTGCACCTATAGCAGTGGTATATTCGGCATAGTCAGGAATGATAAATTTAATATTATGTAAGCCTTCAATATCCTTAAAAACAAATAATCCTTCCTTGAGGGTTGCCAAGTTTCCTGCAAGGACAACCTCCTGAATATTATCCTCTCTTGCAGCAAATACAGCCATCATTCCTATAACCTGGAATACCATATTAATTAGACCTCTAGCCACATCCTCTCTCTGAGCATCTGGAGATATGTTCCCAAAATTTGCGACGGTAGTATCCATACTGAGACCGTCAATCAGCTCCTTAGAAACATCCTTCAAGGTTAAATCTATCCTACTCTGATCGCCTTTATGGATAAGCTTAGACAGCTTATCTATATTATCTGTGGAAATCAAAAGCTTAGACAAGCCTAAAAGACTTCCTCCTCCAACACCAGAGCCTCCTAGATGAATTATCTCATCGCCCAAGACCTTTATAAAAGCAGTTCCAGTGCCCATGTTTACCACAAGAGCTTTATCAAGCCCGGTAAGATACCTTCCCCCCAGTCCAATAGCTCTTAATTCTCCTGCAAAGGTAGTGGGATAGTTAAAAAATCCTTCCTTAAAGCTGGAGGCACCTACACCTGTAAGTACTACCTTTTCCACTTCTTCTGTAGATACTCTACATTCCTTTAGTAGCTTTCCATAAGCACCGTAGGCTGAAGCAACATTATCACTTGCTGTTACCTTTTGAGAACCTATGAGCTTCCCATTTCTAAATAAAACAGCCTTGGTGGTGCTGCTCCCTATATCAATACCTATAACACAGGACATAATCATTTCCTCCAATTTTTTATTCCTTTATGTAAAATATTCCTGTTGCAGATGACAGTACTCGCTCTGGCTTTTCTTCAGACCAAAGCTCTGCTGCTGTATTAATAAAGGTTCTTCCTGAGGATATTACCTTTACTGAAATATGGATTACCCCCTGAGGCTTTACTGGCTTTAGAAATGAAACCTGAAGATTCACCGTAGGTGTCCACCCTTTATTTATAAGACTGCTTGTGGTCATTCCCATTGCATTATCCAGCAAGGTGCTTATAATGCCTCCATGGACTATTCCCATACTATTTCTCATATTATCCTTTACAAAGAATTTAAACTCTGCAATACCTTTTTCAAAGTCACAGCTAATTAGGGTTGGTATAAGATCTTCTACAAGAGCTCCCTTTAAGCTTTCTCTAATTCGTTCTTCGATAGAACCTATTCTACCCAAAAATTCTTCTTTATTCGATTTATTACTATCCATTTTTTCTCCTCTTAGGTTATAAATTAGTGTATAGATATATTTTTTTAATTATTGCAAATATTGTTAGAAGGATAATTTAATAATAACAATTGAGATATAGGCTGTAAAGAAACAAAATCTGAATTTTTTTATTATAAAGATAAAGGATAACTAACCCACAAGCTAGCTATCCTCTATTTAGTACTCTACTTATTTTTATTATTAATGGTCTATTTTAGCTTTAAAGGAGCATTCTTACCAACGGATAAATTTATCATTTCATTCTGGAAAGCCTTTAATAAAGCTTTTTCAAGAACCATTTCATGATTAAAGTTAGCCACATCTCTGCATACAGCAAAAACCTTATTTTCATCCCCATCAACACTCTTATAGGTTAAGGTAACATTAGGCTTATCATATTCCACATTAAGAATTTTTATTCCCCAGGAAATCTGTGCATATTCCCCATCACAGGTAAGGCTTGTCATACTTTTAAGCTTTTCACCTTCTTTTGTTGGGTCATTAATAATTATTAGTTCATCGCCTACTTTATATTTGCTCATTTCATATCCTCCCAATACCATTTGTATATTCATATATAATTATTAAGGTCATAACTTGTTAAATTAATAACAACATTTATTTATATTTTAGTATATTTTATGACTATTTACAATAGTTAAACATAATAATTCTTTACATAATTAGATAACCCCACATATATAATGATAACCTATTTTAATCTTTGTTTAATTTTCTACAATTTTTGAAATAAATGTATTACATTCAATAAGATCAAACAATTAACTTTATAAAAAAGAGGCCCTATACGCAGGACCTCTTTGAAAAACTATTTATTAAATTTATGCTTCCTGAACCTTACCTCTTTTGAAGAGCTTAATAATTTCATTAACTATCAGTGGAACTAATGCTAAGCCCGAAACTATCAGCCAATCATTAAGAGCTAAATCCCAAACATTGAATAGGTTAGCTAAGAAAGGTACAGTGATAACTATATCCTGAAGTAGTATACCTACAACTATGGCACCGATAAGGTACTTATTAGTAAATAAACCTACGGAGAATATGCTCTTATTAACATTTCTAAGGTTAAGTGAATGGATAAGCTGTGATGCACTAAGCACTATAAAGGCCATGGTCTGTGCATGCACTAAAGCATCACCATTAAGATTATCTGGATGCAGCGCTGCAAGTCCGTGGATACCATTCTCTTCTACAGCACCGATATAGAAGGCTATCAAGGTAAGTACACCAATAAGCACACCGTTAAGTATCATGAAGCCCATGGTTCCCTTAAATATACTGTCCTTGGCCCTTCTTGGCTTGTAGGACATAATATCAGGGTCACCAGGATCCATACCTAGAGATAAGGCTGGAAGAGTATCTGTTACCAGGTTAACCCAAAGAATATGAATAGGCTCTAATGGAGCAGCCCAACCTAAAAGTATAGCAAAGAATAAGGCTACAATTTCTCCTATATTACAGGAAAGAAGGAATAATATAGACTTCTTTATATTAGCAAAGATATTTCTACCTTCCTCAACGGCACGGATAATTGTTGAGAAATTATCGTCCGTAAGTATCATATCTGCAGCACCCTTAGCAACATCAGTACCGGTTATACCCATGGCAACTCCAATGTCTGCTGCCTTTAGAGAAGGAGCATCATTAACACCGTCACCAGTCATGGAAACTATATTATCATTAGCCTTGAAGGCTCTAACTATTCTAACCTTGTGCTCTGGTGATACTCTAGCAAATACTCTTAGATTCTTAACTCTTTCTGCCAGCTGTTCATCAGTTAAGGCATCCAGCTCTACACCAGATACACTTTGGTTTTCATTATCAGCTATACCCAACTCCTTGGCTATAGCCAAAGCAGTTTTCTTATGGTCACCAGTTATCATAATTGTAGTGATACCAGCTTGCTTACAGGTTTCTATAGAGTCCTTAACCTCTTCTCTTGGTGGATCTATCATACCTACAAGTCCAAGGACTGTAAGCTGTGTTTCAATATCCTCAGGTTCGATTTCATAAGTAGGTACCTCTTTATAAGCAAAGCCTAAAACTCTAAGAGCAGCCTCAGACATGGCATTGGAAGCTTCCATTATTTCATCCTTAATTGCCTGAGTTAGAGGTTTTACCTCACCATTTATCATTATATTATCAGCAATATTTAAGATATTATCTATAGCACCCTTTGTCATTACATAGTACTTACCACCATAATTATTTATGGTACTCATAAGCTTTCTATCAGAGTCAAAGGGTAACTCATTGTCCCTAGAATGTGCCTTATTTATTTCAGCTTTTGTAATACCGTAGTTCAAGGATAGGTCTAAAAGGGCAATTTCCGTAGGATCACCAGTCTTAGACTCTGTTCCTGTGGTAGCATCATTACATAAGGTCATATTTTCTAGGAATAACTTTTCTGTTTCATTATTTATATCTACAGAGCCAGCATCCTTAAGAGCTCCATTTACATATACCTTTGTTACTGTCATTCTATTCTGAGTCAAGGTTCCTGTTTTATCAGAGCAAACTACATTTACTGCTCCTAAGGTTTCAACAGCAGGAAGTCTTCTAACGATAGCATTATGCTTAACCATTCTCTGAACACCTATAGCAAGCACTATTGCTACTATTGAAGGAAGACCTTCTGGTATAGCTGCAACAGCAAGAGAAATAGAGGTTAAGAACATTTCAAATAGGTCTCTTCCCTGGAATAATGCGATGGCAAACATTAATACACAAATTATAAGAGCTGCAATTCCTAAGAGTTTACCTATTTCTGCAAGCTTCTTCTGTAGAGGTGTCTGTTCATTTTCACTCTGCTCCAGCATCTTAGCAATCTTTCCTATCTGAGTCTCCATACCAGTAGCAACAGCAACCCCTTCTCCTCTACCATAGGTTATAAGAGTAGACATGAAAGCCATGTTCTTCTGATCTCCTAGAGCAACCTCATCTCCCTCTAAAACTAAAGCAGCATCCTTTTCTACCGGTACTGATTCACCAGTAAGAGCTGATTCCTCTACCTTAAGGTTAGCGGAGCTTATAAGTCTAATATCACAAGGTACGTATCTACCTGCATCTAGAACAACTATATCTCCAGGAACTATATCCTTGGAGTCTAATTCTACGACCTCTCCATTTCTACGAACATAGGCTTTTGGGGTAGACATCTTTTTGAGAGCCTCCATGGCCTTTTCAGCCTTGGATTCCTGGGCCACACCAATTACAGCATTCAGAACAACAACCAAGCCTATGATTACAGCTTCACTTACCTCTCCTGTGAAGGCTGAAATAACCGCAGCAATAACCAATATGTAGATCAGTGGGTCGTTTAACTGCGCAATTAGCATTTGAAGCATGGTTCTCTGCTTTTGAGCAGTAAGTTCATTGCTTCCATATTTTTCTCGTCTTGAAGATACCTCCTCCGTAGTCAATCCTCTTTCCTGATCAACATTGAAGTCCTTCAGTATCTTTTTGACATCTTCATTATGATACATTCGTTTCCCTCCCTTATTTTTTTAGGTCTTTCTTATGTACAATACTAAATTAATTCCTATCTTAGCTTCCGATGTTTGATTAGTTAGTAAGCTTATGAAATTTACTATCAAAAATAACTAATTAGCTATTCTAGAAAAGACAATTTTTATTCAGGCTGCTATGAAGAAATATATTCTTATACATAAAAAAGACCTTTGCACTGGTATTCCCAGTACAAAGGTCTTGCATCTTAGTAATCATCCGGGATAATCCGTAGTGACGAATGATTAACGCTAGAGCGCATGCTACTCCCCTTATGTTTATATTCTACATTAATTCATGAACTTGTCAACATTTAGTTGAGCAGAATATTCATTCATTAACATTTATATCAAAGGGATTCTTTGGAGTAATTCATACACTTCTTCAGCAACCTTTTCCGCAGAAGCAGGATTCTGTCCTGTAACTAGATTTCCTGATACCTCTACATGGGAAGTCATGGGTATTAAAGCTTTATGGTAATCTGCCCCTCTATTTTTCATTTCCTCCTCTAGAGAATAAGGAATGTTATCCTTAGCTCCTACGAGAGTCTCTTCCACGTCGGAGAAGCCTGTAGCCTTAATACCATCTAATAAAAATTTCCCATTAGAAAGCTTAACATTAAGGAGAGCCACGGGGCCGTGACATACAGCGGCTACAACTCCACCAGTTTCATAGATATTTTTCACCATCTCCTGGATTTTTATACTATCCAGGAAGTCAATCATGGTTCCATGACCACCGGCAAAATAAATACAGTCATAATCCTCTTCCTTCACAGACATGGGTGCTAATGAATTGTTTAGCTTATCCATAAACTCCGGATCCTCATAATAATCCTTTGAAGCTCCTGTTAAGGCTATAGGTGTTAAGCTTAGCTCATCAAGAGGTACGCCTCCACCTTCAGGACTCATTATATCCACAACAAATCCTTTTTCCTTGAAGAAATGATAAAAATCCACCAGCTCACTGAGCCATAAGCCTGTATCTCTTTTGCTATCCAGCTGACTAGCATTAGTCACTACAGTTAAAATTCTTTTCTTCATTAAATCTGCCTCCTTTAGCCTTATTTGTTAAAAGCTAACTTTTCAGCTTGTTTAATATGATACAGTCTTAATATGAATATGGTTTTGTCTTTGTTTTATTTTTTTATTAACATTATTTATTTCATAAATAAAAACAAACCCCAGTTAAGGATATATTCCAATCAACCAGGGTTCTATAATTATAGCATTTTAAAAAGCACTGAATTCTCTAGATGGATATGCTTATGAATATCCATGGTAAGCTCTCTTATGTGACTGTACAAAAGCTCAAAGGTTCTGCAGCCTCCCTCTGGAACAGTATAGCCCTCTGTCACCTCATCTATTTCCTCAAGGATGGAACCAGCACCATCGTGTTCCTCCTCCGTTTCATTAATATAGGCCTCTATCTCCTTTAGCTTTACCTCATCCTTAACATCTAAAGAGAAATATTCTGCCAGCATGGGGAACAGCACCTGCTCCTCCTTCAAAAAATGCTCGTCCAGCTCCATCTTTAAAGAGTAGAACAGCTTATTTATCTTTCCCAAAAGCTCAGGATGCTTCTTATAATGTGCCCTCAACACCTTGTCCAAAAGCCTTTGTATAGTGGTAAGCTCTTCCCTATCAAAGGTATGATGAACCTCCAAAATATAATCAATAAGCTTCAGAGGATCCTCCTTCCTCCAATCCACCATCACAGCAGCAGTACTATTCTCTTCAAGAAGCTTCATGAGCCTCTCAACAATCTCCTCTTCCCCCAGGTCCTTCTCTTCAATAGCAGCCCCCAAGGAAATATCCCCACCACAACAAAAATCCAGCTTAAACTCCTCAAAAATCCTATCCGCCCCTCTAACACCAGCCACAATACTCCCCAAGCTCTCACCAAGCAGCAGCTCTCTCTTATCCACTAAAACTTCACTCATCCCTATCTCCCTCTCCTCATCCTTTTTTCGCTCTTATCTTTTGCTCTTATCTTTTGCTTTTCAACTCTTAGTTTTTACCTTTTACTTCTTAGTTGTCTTTTCTCTTTTGCTCTTAACTTTTGCTCTTTTATCTTTTCAACTCTTAGTTTTTAGCTTTTACCTCTTAGTTGCTTTTTTACAAATCATTCAGCAACAACTCAGCCACATAAACCCCCGCTCTCCCCACACTCTCCATATCCTCTTCCTTAGGAGAAAATCTGATTCTCAATGGGAAGCTTACATCTGTCATTCCTGTGCCCTTAATTATATCGGAAGTGTTCAAAACCCTAGCTCCACTTTCCTTTAGATAATCCTGAGTCACTTCAATTCCCTCTCCGCTCCAGCCATAGGAGCCAAAGGCACCAACTATTTTATTATCAAGATTTAAAGTTTTTAACTCTTTTAATACTTCCTCTAAGCCACCTATCATATCAGCATACTTTGTAGAGGTTCCAAAGAGCACTGCATCAGCCTTTTTGATTGCATTAAATACTTCTTGTTTTTCTGTTTTATTCACATCTACAAGCTCACAGGTTATAGACTCTTCTTCCATTACACCTTTAAGTGCTGAGGCAATTTTTTTAGTGTTACCGGTCATTGAAGAATATACAATGGCTGCTTTCTTATCAAGCACGGTGTTTTTGCTCATCTTGTCATACATATCTATAAAGCTTTGAACATCCTTCCTTAGAATATATCCATGGGAAGGCGCAATAACTTTTATATCTAAATCCTTAAGCTTTAATATCATGTCCTGCACATACTTTCTGTGAGGATGCATTATTAGCTTATAATAGGTTACAAAGTCCTCAGTTATATCCTCTTTAGCTTCATCATTAAAATACTCATAGTTTGCAACATGGGTACTGAATATGTCGCAGGGGAACAATACCTTATCCTCCTCACAATAGGTTATCATTGTTTCTCTAGTATGAAGGTAAGGTGTTTCAATAAACCTTAAGGTCTTACCTCCAATATCCAAGGTATCTCCATCCTTAACCACAAGGAATTCTCTCTTGTGAAGCTTATACATTTCCTTTAATTCTTCCACAGCATGTTCTGTACATACTATCACTGCATTCTTTGCCTGAGCAGCAAGACTTCCTAGCCCTCCTGAATGATCTGGCTCTGTATGGTTTATAACAATGTACTGTATCTCTTTTAAATCTATCAAATTCTTTAAATTATCAACGAATTCCTTACCAAAAGCCATATCCACTGTATCGATAATTGTAGGCTTTAAAGTCTTCAATAAATAGCTATTATAGGTTGTACCTTTTGTTAATGTGAGCCTGTGAAAAGGTACATCCCTATCATCAATCTTCCCTGCCCAATATATATTTTCCCCAATCAAAACCTTATCCATAATCTGCACTCCTTAAGTAAATTTATTTAGAAGCTCTTCTCTGCTTCCCTTATGACTAGATTATATAGGCTATGGGAATTTAAAAATATGATTCAAATCACAGTTTGAAAATTTACTGAGAGTATTTTAATCCATAGCATAGCAAATAATAAAACTACTTAATTTAAAAATAAGGAGTGTATACCTATGAGTCTAGATATGCAAAAATACAAAAAAGTCAGAGCCGCTCAAGGTCAAGGAGCAAGAACTATAGAGGAGCTTAAAAATTTATCCGACATAGCTATAGAAGATGACGCTGAACGCAAGGAAATAGAAGAGGTATTAAAAAATGCCTGTAGATGCAGAAATGTATCCATAGAAGAGGTAGTAAAGGCAGTAAATAACGGAGCAGATACATTAGAAAAGGTCGGCGAGGCTACTGGAGCCGGCACCGTATGTGGAAGATGCAAAGGACTATTAGAAAACATTATAGAGAATAAAAGATAATTCATTAAAATATGATAGGATATATTAGATAAAATCTTATTTAGCTGAGAGATTAACAAAATAATTATAATAAATGCCAAATTAAAAGGACCAACTCTCTGGTCCTTTTTTTAAACTTATATTATGAAAATTATAATTAAGGAAGCTATTAACTACATCCCCAGTATTCTCAAGGATATCACAATAGCATATCCCTAAGATAAGCCTCATCCTTAATTATTACGTTCTTGTTGCCTTCAAACTCTATTATTCCCTGATCCTGCATCAGGGCTAGCTTTCGGCTGATGGTTTCTCGGGTTAGGCCTGCATAGCTCGCCATTTCCTCCCGGGTTATTGGAAGAGCTATTTCAACTCCTCTGACGGTTTTATGTGAATACCTTTCTGTTAGCTCCAGAAGGATATAGGCTATTCTAAGCTCTGCATCCTTAGTAGCTAGATTCTGTGCTAAGTTCTCCGTATCTGCCAGTCTCTTTGAGATTTCTTTAATAAGCTTTAAGGCTATTTCAGGATTAGCCAGGAGGATTTTATCCATGGACTCTTTATTGAGAGTGCATATCTTTACTGGTGATATAGCCCAGGCAGAAAAGTTATTCTTCTCCCTGCCTCCAAAGATGTTCAGCTCCCCAAAAAAATCTCCAGAGGTGAGAATATGCACGATTTGCTCCTTGCCATCCCTGGTGACCTTTGATAGCTTTACCTGACCTTCATTTATTATAAACAGAGTATTAGAAACATCTCCTTCTCCAGTGATAAGCTCACCTTTTTTGAAGGCAATATGTCCTGTCATGCTCACTATTTTTAAAAGCTCTTCCCTGGATAGGAAAGAAAAAATCGGAACCTGTGAGGCACATAATCTATGCTTACAGCTTTCACAGTCAATTTTCTGCAAAAGACTCACCTCCAAATATCAATTTGTTTTATCTGGTTGTACCTTTTTAATCAAATCATGGACGAAATTAGCCCCTCTTGAAATAATTATTCCACCAAGTATCATCCCAACTAAAGGCGTTATAGAGGGAAGTCCTACTAAGGCCAATATATCCATCCTTGTGGTTATGGTTAATAAAAGCCCAACGGCAATGGCACCTATTCTATCCACAGAAGCCCTACCATTTTCCCATAAAAGCTTTAAGGTTTCCCAAATTGCTTCACAGAGTATTGCAAGAACTATAAGCTTTAACAAGTCCATATCACTCACCCCAAAATAATAATCTCCCAATATCATTATACATTATTTCCCATAATTAATATATAGGTATATTATTTTATCAGATATGACTACATCTTACTTCAAATAGCTTACACTATTTGCCAAGCTTAAGCTTAGCAAGAGCCTCTGCTAATGCTGAATTTATTGGCTCATCATTCTCTTCCTTCAGCTTCTTCATATATCTATTAACATCCTTTTTATTAAGTTGTCCTTCCTTTTCCTTAAAGCGATTTGAGAAGGAAGAGGCTTTTTCTCTAAAGCCACAATTGGTATTAGGGCACACATATATTGCCCCTTCTCCTTTACCTCTAAGCTCTAATCTCTTATGACATTCTGGACAGCGGGCATTGGTAAATTTGCTCTTCATCTCTCTATGTCCGCAGGCTCTATCCTGACAAACGAGCATTAATCCATTCTTGCTCTTTACCTCCAGCATGTATTTTCCACAATCAGGACACTTGCTTCCTGTTAAATTGTCATGGCGGAACTTATCACTGCTTCTTTTAACCTCTTTAACCAGCTCATCAGCATAAGCTCTCATCTTTTCAATGAATTCCTTAGAGTTTCTCTTTCCAAGGCTTATGAGCTCCAGCTCCTTTTCCCAGTGAGCTGTCAATATAGGAGACTTCAGCTCCTCAGGAACTAAATCAATAAGCTGCTTACCCTTAGAGGTAGGTATTATATCCTTCCCCCTCTTTTCTATATAAAACATATTAAAGAGCTTTTCTATGATATCAGCCCTGGTTGCAACGGTACCTATTCCACCAGTCTCCCCCAAGGTTTTTGCTTCTTCCTTGGACATGGTCACGTATTTTTGTGGATTTTCCATGGCAGAAAGGAGTGTTCCTTCATTGAACCTTGGAGGTGGAGTTGTCATTAAGGCTTTCTTCTCATAAGCTATAATGTCTAATCTATCGCCTTTTTTAACCTCTGGTAGCTCCTGACTGTCCCTATCCTCTTCCTCTTCAGCAATATCCTCATTTCTATCATAGGCCCTCTTCCAGCCCTTAGCCTTGGATACATTACCTCTAGCGTAAAAGAATTCTCCAGCTACCTCCATGGTAATAGTACTTTGTATATATTCATAAGGAGGAAGCATCACAGCTAAAAATCTTCTTACTACTAAATCATATATATTTCTCTCTTCACTGGAAAGCCTGGATAAATTAGCGCTTTCCTCTGTAGGAATTATTCCATGGTGATCGCTTACCTTGCTATTATCCACAAAGCCCTTATGAGCATTAATCCTTCCCTTTAGAAGCTCATTTGCAATTCCTCTGTAGCTTCCCTGAGCCACTGCCTTCAACCTGTCAGGAATGGTAGCTACTATATCATCAGTTATATACCTAGAATCAGTTCTAGGATAGGTGAGCACCTTGTGATTTTCATAAAGTCTCTGCATTATTGAGAGGGTTTCCTTAGCTGAGTATCCAAAAATTCTGTTAGCATCCCTCTGCAGCTCCGTAAGATCATATAAGGCCGGTGAAAATTTCTTCTTATTAACCGCTGTAACATCAGTGACTATTCCATCCTTACCCTTTAAGGAAGCTAAAAGCTTGTCGGTTTTATCCTCCTGATATAGGTTAGGATTATTGTTCTTGTCTCTCCATTTTAGAGAAAAGCCCTTAGCCTTGGCCTGAATATTAAAATATGGCTGTGGCTTAAAGGAAGCTATCTCCTCTTCCCTCTGATCTATCATTGCCAGTGCTGCTGATTGAACTCTACCAGCACTTAATTGAGCATTATACTTGCAGGTTAAAGCTCTAGTTACATTAAGTCCAACTACCCAGTCTGCCTCAGCTCTGCATTCTGCAGCCCTATATAAATTATCATAAGCATTTCCAGGCTTCAGCTTCTTAAAGCCATCCATTATTGCCTTATCAGTTTGGGAGGATATCCATAATCTCTTTAAGGGCTTTCTCACTCCTGCCTTATCAATAATCCATCTAGCCACCAGCTCCCCCTCACGACCAGCATCGGTAGCTATAACTATTTCTTTAACGTCCTTTCTAACCATCTGTTCCTTCACAGCCCTAAATTGCTTTCCACTCTGCTTGATTACCACTAGCTTTAAAGGCTTTGGCAGCATGGGTAAGTCCTCCATCCTCCAGGCCTTGTACTTGTCATCATAAGCCTCTGGGTCAGCCAGGGTAACTAAATGCCCTAAAGCCCAGGTAACTATGTATTTGTCTCCTTCAATATATCCATTTCCTTTTTTTGAACATTTTAAAACTCTAGCTAGCTCTCTTCCTACTGAAGGTTTTTCAGCCAGCACCAGTATTTTATCCATATTTCATTTCTCCTCTTTAAATAAAGCATCCTTTGTCAGTGCTTACATTTATTTTTCTTTAATCATTATAGCTGTTATTCCTCTAAGGCTATTATAACAGATTCCTCCTAATCATTTTCTCCATATAATTTACCCATTCCAATTATTAATATTATTTAAAGATTATAGTATAACGCTATATATAATGGTATCATATTTTTATTATTAATTTTATTGGAGGTATGGAAATTATGAAAAACTTATCAGATAGCTTTGTACTAGCTAATGGTGTGAAGATTCCTTGTGTGGGTTTTGGCACCTGGAGAACACCCGATGGAGAAGTAGCTGTAGCCTCTGTTAAAGAAGCCTTAAAGGTTGGCTATCGCCATATAGACACAGCCGCTGCCTACAAAAATGAAGGTAGTGTAGGAAAAGCTATTAAGGAGTCAGGGATACCAAGAGAGGAAATCTTTGTTACCAGTAAGCTTGCAAATCCAGAGCATGGTTACGAGTCAACTCTCAAAGCCTTTGATAAAACTATGGAGGAGCTTGGTTTAGAATATCTTGATCTTTACCTCATTCACTGGCCCGTACCTGTAGCTCATAGAGATGACTGGAAGGAAGCTACCTTAGCCACCTGGAAAGCCTTCGAAAAGCTATATAAGGAAGGAAGAATCAAGGCAATAGGAGTAAGTAATTTTAAAGTGCACCATCTTCAGCATTTAATGGACAACGGTGAAATTGTACCTATGGTTAACCAAATAGAATTCCATCCAAGCTGCCTTAGAGAGGATATAGTTGATTTCTGCAGAGAACATAATATTCTAGTAGAAGCCTGGAGTCCTCTAGCTTCTGGAGAGGTATTTAAGGTAGAGGAGCTTAAGGACATAGCTGAAAAATATAATAAAAACGTTGCTCAGCTGGTGCTTCGCTGGATACTTCAAAAAGACATCCTACCTCTTCCTAAATCCGTTCACAGTGATAGGATAAAAGCTAATGGAGAAATCTTTGATTTTGAGATAACAGAGGGGGATATGCACCTTATAGACCAGATCAGCACCTGTAAGGGCTCCGGCAGCGATCCTGACTTTATAAACTTTTAGCAAAAAATAGGACTTCTAAAATTTAGCATAATATAAATAAGGCCTTCTTAGTGCTACAGGTAATAATCCTATAGCCTAAGAAGGCCTTATTTATTATCAATTGTTTTTAATAGACTCTTCACTATCTATTGTGTTATTAACAGTCTCAGCATCCTGTGGCACTTCTTCATCAAAGGTGGTCAGAGTTTTAAACTGATACCCCTGCTCTTTTAAATAAGCAATTACCTCTGGAAGAGCTTCTACGGTGCTCACCTTTGGATTAGTATCATGCATTAATATTGTCACCTGATTAATATTCGCCGACTGAAGGTATTCTACCCCTTCTTTAATGGATGCAAGAATTTTCTCCTTAGAATGATGACCAGAAGCTGCATCCCCAGAATCCACATTCCAATCAACATAAGCCACGTTATCTTCCTTAAGCTTATCTTTAATCTTATCCAATCCCTTCCAGGACATGGCGCCTCCAGGAAGCCTTATAACTCTCGTCTGAAAATCTTCCCCTAAAACCTCCTTGAGAAGCTTGTCCGCTTTTCCAAAGTCCTCAAAAAAGTTATCATAATCAACCTCTCCATTAGGGTAAAGAAAATCATATCTATGACTATAGCTGTGATTACCAATAGCATGTCCTTCTTCAAGAGCTCTCTTAAGAGAATCTCTCTGCCCCTGGCTCTGCTCTAAGGTTTCTCCCCAGACAAAAAAGGTTGCCTTAACATCATTTTCCTTAAGAATGTCCAATATTTTATTGGTGCTTTCAGTAGATGGACCATCGTCAAAGGTGAGAAAAACTGTTTTTTCTCCTTCTCCTCTAACAAGAAATCTATTGGC
The DNA here is from genome assembly GCF_049943125.1 of Alloiococcus sp. CFN-8. Taxonomy (GTDB): domain Bacteria; phylum Bacillota; class Clostridia; order Clostridiales; family Clostridiaceae; genus JAEXZL01. The sequence continues at coordinate 2,064,254 of NZ_CP188040.1, read as the reverse complement.
ATCCTGGACCATAAACGCATCGCATGCATCTTCACTGCCTGCTACAGAGGTATTACTGCTTGGACTTACATCCGTGGGCAAAACCTCTGGAACTTTTACTTCTTCCTTAGGAATCTCCTCAGCTTCATCTTCTACGGGTTTTTCTTTTTCAGGGCTATTATCACCTAAAAAAATCATATTTTTTATGCTAGTAAAAAATTTTCCATTGGATTGTGATGAAACAATTTTACTTATTCCTCCTACCGTAATAAGTAAAAGAACAGTTATCATTCCTATTTTGATAATCCTTTTTCTTTTTGCCACTTTTTGTCTTCTATTAAAATCTATTTTTCCTGTCATTTTATCATCCCTTTTAGCACTTCTTATGATAGCACTTTATAATTCTACCTTACCATTTTATTAGTTACAATATAATTTTATTACCTTTTTAGTAAAAGCAAGCTAGCCTCAAAAGAACTTATATACTATATACGTAATTTTTTGCAGTATAGTAACCTTATTTTAAAAATTTATTTTTATTTAGAGTCATTTTATAACTTTTTATCAAGAATCTAATATCTTTTAATCTTTTTTTATCTATTTATAAGAGGGATAATTTGCTATATGTAGAATTATATATTAATACAGTTTTTAGAGAAGGTGTTGAAGATGAAAAATATATTCAAGAAAAAATTAACCACCCAAGAGGCGGCAGAAAGGCTATATGACTATACCAGAGCTATTAGCACCGGAATTGCCTCAGACACAGATACCTTACTATCCTTAGGCTTTGAAAATTCAAGCATATCCCTAACGGAGCTTCTCTTCTTTCAATATATTATGTATAGGACAAATTTAATCCTATGGAGCAAGCTTCAGGATGAGCTCCTTTATGGTGAAATAAGTAAGCAATATTATGCTCTCTGTACTCACTACATTAATAATAATAACACCTATGGGACTGAGGGTCTAAATAATACAGATATCTTAGGAAAAAAAATCTTCTCTGAGTTCGACAAAATACTAAAAAATAATTATGAAGAAAGAATCAAGGTTATTAATTCACAGCTTACAATTCTTTATTATTATAATAAAGGTGTTTCTCCTACCCTGGAGGAAAAGCTAAACTCTTTAAGTCTAGCTCTAAAAATAGAGGATAGCTTACTTGAGGAGGTAGACCTTATTATTGATGAATTGTAAGACTCTAATCATATATTGCAATTATTATTAATAGGTCTCTATACGCCAAAGGCTATAGACCTATTTTTATTTTTCTTCAATAATTCCATACAGCTCCTGAAGAGCTTTTATTTCATAATCAGCTTTAATTCCCAAGGTATTTTCCTTCTTATAAGGATTAAACCAGCAGGTATCTATTCCTGCATTAATTCCACCAAGAATATCGGAGCTTAAGGAATCTCCTACTATTAGAGCTTTAGTCCTATCCATCTCTCCAATGGCTTTAAAAACAAAATCAAAATATTCCTTAAGAGGCTTTTGATATCCCACATCCTCTGATACAAATACCCCCTTAATATATTTCATCAAAGGAGAATTATCAATTCTTGAATGCTGAGTTTTTGAAACCCCATTGGTTACTATATATAAATCACAATATTTGCTTAAATACTCACAGACTTCTATTGAGCCTTCTAGAAGAAAATCTCCTCTTCCTAAAGCATCTAAATAATCATTATTACACTTAATTCCATCCTTATCTAAGCATAGCTCCTGGAAAAGAAGGGTGAATCTGCTGTTTAATATATCTTCTTTTGCTATTTCTCCCAGTTCAAAGCTCTTCCAAAGCTTATTATTTATTTCTATGTATTTGTTAAATATCTCCTCACTGTCTTCTACTCCATAGCTTTTAAACACCTCTGATAGTGCTGTTTTTTCTGCTTTTTGAAAATCTAAAAGAGTATCATCAGCGTCAAAAAAAATAATATCATATTTAATCATAGCTTCCTCCATTTGGATTTATATTATATAAATTACTTTCATTTACATTTCCACAATTGTTCACATACATAACATATATATATTAATATATAACTGTAAGAAAAATATATTTAATTCTCCTCAAATAAAGTCCGTTACCCATTAACAGGCTTTATTTATTTTTCAATAAATAACTGTTACGTTCATTATATAATTCTTAGTATTTTCTATCAATTATTATATACGTAAATAAAGGGGCTTACCTTGTGATTTTTTTATCACTAAAGTGCAGCCCCGCAACTTTTATTTTATTTTAATAATGCTATCCACGTCTTTCTACCACATATACCATCAACTGACAGACGATTATACCTCTGGAAGCTCTTTAGTACTGTTTCAGACGCAGGTCCGAAGCTTCCATCGGCTCCATAGGGCTTCAAGGAATATCCTCTACAGATCAATGCCATCTGCATTATCCTAACTAATTCTTCCTTATCCCCCTTTTTAAGATTATTCATAGAAGCAGCAGCTTGGGATTTGGGACCAAAGGACCCATCAACGGAAAGACCACTGCCCACCACTGACTGCCAGTACATAATCAATGCCTTGTTAGTTAAAGGTCCAAAGGAACCATCTATAGAAAGGTTACCTTTAAGCTTTTCATTCAAATACTCTTGAACCTCCTTAATGGTATTAGGGGTTTTGGTGGTATTTACGGGCTCCTGCAGATATTTTGGCCTGATTATGCACCTGATTACAGATGTATTTCTAACACGCCTCATAACAGTTCCTCCGTTCTCATCACTGTTAATACCTGTGTTTCCTTCTATTGTGGTATAGCTGCCATCAAGGTTATTTTTTTCAATTATTCCAGCATGAGTTGCCTCACCGCGGCCTTTAAAATCATAGAGAACTATATCTCCATCAGTTCCCGAATTCTTTCCAACAACCAACCCTTGGCTCCTCCCCCACCCTTCTAAGGTTGGGCAATAAGCAGTTTTTTGTCCGTTATAAAACAATGTCGATGCCCCAGCCAATCTAAATACATCCCAAATAAAGGTAACGCACCAAGGATATGCTGAACCTCTTACAATCCTTCCATAATAATTTCTGTTAAAAACTACATCGTTACTACTGGGAGGATTCTCCTTTACTCCAATAAAGCTTTTAGCCTTCTCTACTATCTTACTAGCATACATAATATCTCCTCCTTAGATTATTTAGCATTCCATCCCCCTATTATTAATCTATTATATTTCCAAGGAAATAGTGATAAAATAATCTGTTTCTTTTGTAAATATGCTAATACCCGCCAATTTTTGTTTAAATAACGAAAAACAACTCTTTGAAGGTTGAAATTTTTATCAAATAGAAAAAAAGAGAGAAGACTTTTATTTCCTTTAAGCATCTTCTCTCTTTATAATTTAATTATTTTTAGTGACACACATCGCAGGGATCATCTTTGGGACAAGAACTTAAGGGTCCTGAATGAATAGTTTTACTTCTGCTCAGTGTGCTGCATCCTTTTGTAGTATGATAGGATTTTCCTCCTGGAGTCCAATACACAGTGCTGGTAGTAGCTGGAGGAGTCACTGTATTGTCATTAGTACCAGTGCTTCCGCTTCCAGCCTGGCTACTTCCTGAATTACTACTAGGCTTACTGCTACTTTGGGTATTGCTATTACTTTGGGTATTATTACTGCTCTGGGTATTGCTATTGCTTTGAGTAGTACTACTTTGAGTGTTTCCAGGCTTATAGCTTCCTGGTGCTTTATTAAATTCAATTGTATTACCATCAGAGGTAGCAACTATAGTGCCACTTTCATCTGTTCTATACACCGGTATACTAGAGCTTTTTAACCTATCCATCACCGACTGGCTGGGTAATCCATACTGATTATCCTTACCTACTGAAACAACAGCATACTTAGGGTTAACAGCGTTTAAAAAATTGACTACCGTAGCAGTTTTACTGCCATGGTGACCAAGCTTTAAAACATCAGCCTTTAAATTCAGCCCTCCATTAACCATTTCCATTTCAGATACTGCTTCTGCATCTCCAGTAAATAAGAAGGAATTGTTGCCATAAACCACTTTTAGCACTATAGAATAATCATTGCTTCCGGAGTAGGAGCTGCTCCTCGGTGCTAAAATTGTACAAACCGCATCCCCTAGATTAAAGGTTTTACCTACCTGAGGAGCAGTAAAATTAAGTCCTTTATTTTTAGCCGCATTAACAAAGGATTGAAAAACCTGAGTTGTTGCCGTCTGTCTAGGGAAATATATCTTTCCAACCTTAAAGGAATTTATTATGTATGAAAGTCCACCTATATGATCCTCATGAGCATGAGTACCTACCACATATTGAAGCTCTGTTATGCCCTGACTATCGAGATAGCTTTTAACCGTAGTATCATCTGCTCTATTTCCACCATCTATCAGCATAGCACTATCACCCTGCTGAATTAGAATTGAATCAGCTTGTCCAACATCAATATAGTGAACCTTTAAAGTACCAGTAACCTTATTACTCTCATCCTTACCAGCACCTACTGCAGTGCTTTTATCTTCTTCCTGGTTATTTTCTTGCTGATTATTTTCTTCAGGAAGCTTAGTATCAGCCTCTACCTCTTCCTCAGAGTTATCTTCTTCGGATTTCACATCCTCTTCTGGCGCTTTATTATCTTCCTCTGCTGCTTGATCCTTATTCTGCTCTTCTTTTCCATCATCAATTGACTGCTCTTGTTGACTATCAGCCATGAGACTGCTGCTTGCATCATTATTTACATCTTCTGTACCCACTACTCCCGCTAAAAATATCATGGAGAAGAAGGCTGATATAATAATCCTTGCAGGCTTATTAAATCTCTTATTTTTCCACATCATAAATACCCCTAAAGGAGCAAAGAAAATAAGAGCTAACCACATTAACAAATTACTGTTATTAAATTTTCTTCCTTTCATAAATGAATCACCGTATCCTTACTTTCTTCTTTAGATAGTTAAATGAACCTTATCTCTATAATTGAACCCATAACAATTAAATTTTAGCAAAGTTATTATACCCATATTAATAACTTCATATACAATCCCTATCAATAATTCTACAAAATATATTATATCATTTCTACAAAATATCTTAATTTCCCCTTATTATAATAATGGCAATGGAGCATTTAATAACTATCACCTTATATCTACCAAGTGATGATCACTATTTAGCTAAAAGGTATGTATCTTACATTTTGGAGCTACGATAGCAAGCTAGTCATTTCCTTATAATTTATAATATGGTATATTATTCATACCAGCCATAAAAATATAAAAATGGTGTTTTATACAAACACTCAACAAGGTACTACTGAATTTCCCTAATAAGAGAGGATACAGATGAAAAATAATTGGACACCAATTTTTTATGCAATTTTAGCAGCAGCTCTATATGCAATCAGTTCACCCTTTTCTAAGCTCCTGCTTAACAGGATATCTCCATCTATGATGGCTGCCTTTTTATATTTAGGTGCTGGCATAGGTATGGGGATTCTCCGATATATAAAAGGAAAAATAGGAAAAGCCTCTAAGGAAACTCCCTTAACAAAAAAAGAACTGCCATATACAATAGCTATGGTAATCCTGGATATTATTGCTCCTATATTTTTAATGGTAGGCTTATCTAAAACAACAGCTGCTAATGCCTCTCTGTTAAATAACTTCGAAATAGTAACAACCTCCCTTATAGCATTAATAGTCTTTAAGGAAGCTATATCAAAGAGATTATGGATAGCTATTTCTCTTGTTACTCTTTCAAGTATAATACTATCCTTTGAAGATATCAGCAGCTTCTCATTTTCCTTAGGCTCAGTATTTGTTTTATTAGCCTGTATTTCTTGGGGCTTTGAAAACAATTGTACCAGAATGATGTCCCATAAGGATCCCACAGAAATTGTAATCATAAAAGGCCTAGCATCGGGTATTGGCTCCTTTGCAATTGCCCTTGCAATTGGAGAAAGCCTTCCCTCCATAGCATATGTCCTTTTTGCTTTACTTCTTGGCTTCGTGGCCTATGGCTTGAGCATCTTCTTTTATGTACATGCTCAAAGATCCCTAGGTGCCGCTAAGACAAGCACCTATTATGCCTTTGCACCCTTTATAGGAGTTGCTCTTTCTTTAATTATTTTTAAAAGCAATTTATCTATAGCCTTTATAGCCGCCTTAGTTATAATGATAATCGGCACTTATTACGCTTCCACAGATAATAACTAAAATTATTAGTTTAAATTATAACTTTAAAGCGCAGCCTTTTGCTTCCTTATTATTTTTAAGCAAAATAAAAAACCCCTCAAACGTGGTTATCCAATCGTCTGAAAGGTTATATGGTGACCCCTAGGAGAATCGAACTCCTGATTCCACCGTGAGAGGGTGGCGTCTTGACCGCTTGACCAAGGGGCCTTAAAAACTACATTTTTTATTCTACACTGTATTTCAAAATATTTCAATAGGTATTTTAGATTTTTTTATTTTTAAACTATTATTTTCTGTAATCTAGACAAAATAAAAGAAAAGCAGCATAAGATTCTCCAAATCTCCACTTATCCACTTCTCACAATAGCAACTTATTTCTTAAACATTCTTCCTTGGTATTATATTTATATCTTTCTTTTTCCTGTACATTATTACAGCTTCGGTTTACTTAAATTTTCTTATATCTTTAATAGCAACTCTTATAGGAGCTGAAGCTTCTTTCTTTCCTCTTTGCGTTACCTCATCAATAGGTATTCCTGTTTCTCTGGCTATTATAGCCTTAACTCTCCTTCCACAGAAATTTCCCTGACAGGTACCCATACCAGCCCTTGTCCTTCTTTTAACTGCATCAATGCTGGAAATAGGAATTCCTCTATGAATAGCATCTACTATCTCTGCTTCTGTAACTCTTTCACAACGGCAGATGATGTTCTTCTTAGGATCCTCATGATCTATTTCTCCATCAAAGCTCTCATCCTTAGGTATTATTATTGACTTTCTATAAGGATTAAAGTCTTCTTTTTCATCAAGGGTAAGACCTGCTTCTTGAAGTATTTCTGCTACCATTTCAGCTATTGCCGGTGAAGATGTAAGCCCTGGGGAATCAATCCCAGCAACATTTATAAAGCCCTTAACATTGCTCTCTTCTATTATAAAATCATTAGTATCGCTGGTAGCTCTTATTCCAGAGAAGGTAGTTAAGGCTCTCTTAATATCAAAATCCTTTATAGATAACCTAGCAGTCTCTACAACCTCCTGAAGGCTCTCCACTGTTGTACCTACATCATCTCTAGGTCCCATTTCCTCAGCATTAGGTCCAAGCATAAAGTTGCCATGATAGGTGGTTGTTACTAATATTCCCTTACCCTTTTCTGTAGGAACCTGGAATATTACGGAATTTACTAGGTAGCTTTGATCTCTTCCAAAGAGTACATACTGACCTCTTCTTGGTATTATCTTAAAGTTATTAGCTCCTACCATAGCAGCTACTAAGTCACTATAGAGGCCGGCTGCATTTATAACATATTTTGTCTTAAGCTTTTCCTCTTCTGTTACAACTTCAAAATATCCTTCTTTTTTCTCTATTGCTGTAACAGCGTTACCAAGCTTAACCTCCACTCCATTGGCAGCAGCATTTTCAGCTAGGGCTATGGTAAGCTCATAGGGAGAAGCTACACCAACGCTTTTAGAATATAGGGCAACCCTTACCTCATCATTTATATAGGGCTCAAGCTCCTTAATTTTATCACGGTCTATTATCTCTAAATCGTCCTCACAGCCTATTTTTACAGCATTATCATAAAGTCCCTGTATTGTTTTTCTGTCCGTTTCATCAAAGCCTATAACTAAGGCCCCAGTGCGTCTAAACCCAAAGTTCAGCTCCTTTTGCAGCTGGTCATACATTGCATTACCCTTTACACAAAGCTTCCCTTTAAGAGTTCCATACTTTGCAGAGTAACCTCCATGTACTATACCACTATTTGCTTTAGAAGCTCCAGTGGTAACGTCTTCTTCCTTTTCTATGAGGCATATACTCAGCTTATACTTAGATAATTCTCTTGCTATAGCCGAGCCTACTACCCCTGCTCCGATGATTGCTACATCATACATAAAATTACCTCCAATCATATTCTATTGTATAAATATTCTACCACTTTTATAATGAGTTAACTTATTAATTAATAATTTTTTTCAATAAATTCATAAAAAGATAAAACCTATCTATAAAAAAGGTCCTTCCTCCAGGAAAGACCTAAAAAAAAACAATCATAACATAACTTTCAATAAGGCTCCTAAAGCTAAAGCAATAACATGAGCCAAGCTTATCAGAATAAAATTCTTCACTGCTAGTATGAAAGTATCTTTTTTTGTTTGAAGCTCAAAGAAGCTCTTAATATTCTTATTTACTGGAATAAAGGTTAAAAGCACAAGAATAGCCGTTACAGGCTCTATTCCCAGCAATATTAGAATAATAATAACAATATAGCTTATGTAGTAGAGCCATTTAAAAAGCAACAGGCCCCTTTCTCTGCCAATATATATAGGAAGGGTATATCTTCTATTCTCCCTATCATCCTCCATATCGCATAGATTATTTGCAAGCATTATGTTGGCTATTCCCGCAACTGCCGGTAATGCTACAAATAGAAGACTTATTATCCCAGTTAAATTCATAGTAACAAGGAGGCTTGTACCAGATAAACTTAAGCTAAAAAGATCACCCTGAAACACATGAATATAAGCAGCTAAGAAGGTTATTATTAGTCCCATGGTAAGTCCTGAAGCCAGCTCTCCTAAGGGTGTTCTAGATATAGGTACAGGACCAAAGGAATACAATATACCTATTCCAAAGGATACAGCTCCCAGAAGCAGGATAACAATATTAGTATTTAAAAATAATAATACACCGAAAATAATACCTGAAGCTAAAAGAGTAAATATAGTAATAAGTACCGTGCTCTCCTTCAAGCCAAAGGCTACTATGGCATTATGCTCCTCGTAATTGAAGCCTTTAGTTATTATAGCCTTTTTATAATCCATATAGTTATTTATTGCTGTAGTTACCATATCTATAGAAATCAGCGAAAGAAACATGAAGATAAAGTTTATGAAGTTAAACCTTTCGTAGGTATAAATGGCATAAATAGTTCCTAATAAAAAGGGGAAAACACTAGCTACCTTTGTGGGAAGCTCTACTAATTTTAAAAAGCTCTTAACTGTAATTTTAATCACCCCATTAAAAAATGTCCTTAGCAAAGCCTATACTTAGCTTTACTAGGACATTTTATCATAATTATTTCCTTGATAATAGCTATTTTATTCCTTTTCCATAAAAGGAACCCCAGATCATTACCAGTGCAAAGATCAGAAGATACCATGCTACAGCTATACCATGGGCAAAGACAGCAGCAACCATCATAAATATGCAGCCTAGGATGGATAGAATAGGCATAACATAACGATTAAAAGGATTAAACTCCTTTTCCTTTTTAATTATCATCATAAATATTGGTATATATAAAGCATATATAGTGACTATGGGAAGCTCAGAGGAATCAAAAACCACAGGTCCAAACCAGCTTTCAGTCAAATTAGCTCCATAAAAATACAGAAGCCAAAAAGCGCAAAGAAGCAGACCGAAAACTGATGAGTTATTAGGCATATTAGTAGTTTTATCTACATGATTAAATATTTCAGAAGCAGGCCCCCTATTCCTTGCAGCCAAGGAATACATACCTCTTGTACAGCCAAGCATCAGACCATTTAAGGTTCCAAGACAGGAGATAACTACAAATACAAATAACACAGTTCCCCCTGCAGAAGAAAATATTTTTGCAAAGGCCATCTTTGCCGCTGTCTCACCGCCACTCATCATTACTTCATTAGAAATTCCACCAGCTAAACCAATGTAATATAAAATATATACAGAAACCACTATCAAAGACCCAAGAACAAGTGCTTTAGGAAGATTTCTTTTAGAATCCTTTAGCTCTGCATTAATACTTGTAGCAACAATCCATCCCTCATAAGCAAAAGCTGTAGCTACTACTGCAGTAAATAGTGCTCGACTAGCACTTACTTCCTCCACTACCGTTGTAAAGTTTTCCATAATCATTCCACTTTTTAAGCCTACCACTGTGCCTATAACTGCCATCAGCAGAAGAGGTATAAGCTTAATAACTGTAGTAGTTACCTGAAATTTTCCAGCTAAAACAGGTGATAGGGCATTTATACTATAGCTTAATACTAAATAGAAACCAGCTAAAGCCATGGCTTCTCCCCCTGCAATATCAAAACCAAAAAGAACGCAGGTATATCTGGCCGATACCCATGCTAATACGGAGGTTATAGCCGGATAATAAATAATAGTCATAAACCAACCCACATAATATCCATATTTATTTCCCAATGCCTCGTCAGCATAATCCACTATGCCATTGACCTTCTCGTATTTACTGGCCAGCAATGAGAAGGAATAAGCACATATAATCATAATTAGTCCACCTATGACCCAGGCTAGTATTCCTAGAGGAAGATCCCCTCCTGTGGCGTTAAGTACCTTCTCTGCCTTAAAAAATACTCCACTACCTATAACTATTCCCACAACCATGGTTATAGCCGTTAACAATCCATATTTCTTGTGTAATTCCCCCTGCATACACACTCCCTCTTTCATTAATTATTAATATATAAAGTCATAAGAACCCTGAATCATGCATCCTCTTCAAATTAATAAAATATAAAAAAATACACAAATTCTTTAAAAACTTTATAAATCCTTATAAATATGTTAAACAGATTATTACCTTGTGTCAATATTTTTGTTTAATTGTTTTTTTATGTAACCCATACTATTACCTGTATATTTATTTCGAATTTAAACTTTTGATTTATAAAGTAAACATATTTAAAAGCTTTTTTAATTAAAGATTATATAGTGAAAAAATATATTATATTTATTTATAAGAAAATATATTGTATATAATTTTCTAAATCAAGAAAAATAAACTATAGAAGTAAAGGAGGTTATACCATGGAAAAAAAATTAGAGCTTCCAAAGGACATGAAATCCCTGTGGCTGGATTCTACTTCCCTCCCTTCCTTTCCTACTTTAAATGAGGATATTTCTACAGACATACTCATTGTTGGAGGAGGAATAACCGGGATTACAGCAGCTTATTTATTATCAAATTCAGGCTATAAGGTCACATTAATCGAAGGGAGCACTCTGCTTCAAGGCACCACTGGGTATACTACAGCTAAAATAACCTGCCAGCATGGAATCATATATGATGAACTAATAAATCATTTCGGAGAAGATAAGGCAGCCCTATATTATAAAAGTAATCAAGAAGCAGCAGAATTCATTAAGAATACAGTAAATGAAGAAGGAATTGACTGCGATTATACCGAGGAAAGAGCTTATGTATATACAATGGATGAAAGCTACGTTGAGACCTTAAAGAAGGAATTCAAAGCTTATGAAGCTCTTAAGATTCCTGATATTAAATATCACTCTTCCCTCCCTCTCCCCCTAGATGTTAAGGCTGCTGTAAGTATAGGAAATCAAGGTCAGTTTAACCCTGCCAAATATCTAGAGCATCTTATTAATAAGTCCAAAGAAAACAATGTGACCTTCTATGAGCATACTAGAGCTCAAGACATAGACGCCGATGACGGTATATATATAAATACAGAAAAAGGTCCCAGAATTCAAGCAAGAAAGGTTATTATAGCTTCACATTTTCCTTTTTACGATAAAAAGGGAATGTATTTTGCCAGAATGCATCCTGAAAGATCTTACATAATAGCTGTTAAGGCAAAAAATCCTTTTCCAGGAGGAATGTATATAAATGCTGAGAGCCCTTCACGCTCCTTAAGAAGCGCTCTATATAATAAGGAAAATGTCCTCTTAGTGGGAGGGGAAGGACACAAAACAGGACAGCAGGACTTTACTCCAGGCTGTTATATAAACCTGAGAGAATTTGCTGAAGAAACCTTTGGAATAGAAGAAATATTGTATCGGTGGTCAGCTCAGGATTTAGTAACCCTTGATAAGGTTCCATATATAGGACATCTGACAAGCGATACACCAAATATTTTTGTGGCCACAGGCTTTAGAAAATGGGGAATGACCAACGGTACCGCTGCAGCGCATATCTTAAGAGACCTGGTCCTTGAAATTGAAAATCCTTATGAGGAGCTTTATACTCCAAGAAGATTCAAGGCTGATCCATCTATTAAAGAAGGAATAAGTCAAAATTCCAATGTTGCCAAGGAATTTATAAAAGGAAAGGTAAAAAATTATCCAGATAACTATTCTGATTTAAAAAATGAAGAAGGAAGGATAGTTTCTTATAAAGGGAAGCGTGCTGGAGTATACAAAGACAGTGTAGGAAAGATATATATGGTGGATACTACCTGTACCCATATGAAATGCGAATTGAACTGGAATAGCGCTGAAAGCACCTGGGACTGCCCCTGCCACGGCTCCCGCTTCACCTATAAAGGAGAAATAATTGAAGGTCCTGCCACTCGTCCCCTAGAAATTATAAAACCAGATGAAGATTAAGGTGTCCAATAAAATTAAACTATAGAAAAAAAGAGGTTCTAAGGCTAAAATGCCTTTGAACCTCTTTTTTACTTAATGCATTACGTATGTCACTTCTAATCACATTATATATTGTTTCTAAATCACTAATATACTAATTTTTTTAGTTTCTCACCTCTAAAGGAGCTTAAGCTAATTTACTAAATAGCCCTGAAGAACTGCTTTAGCCTTTGGCACTACATAGTGACTTCCGCCTCTTGTTTTCACATTTTCCACCATCATAACTAAAACAATACTAGGATCTTCATTATCCATAGCAACAAACCAGCCATTTTCTTCTCCTTGAGTATCCTCTAGACTCTTCTTAAGCTCAGCGGTTCCTGTTTTACCAGAAAGGCTAACTCCTGAAATTCTAGCATCATAGCCACTGCCATTAGGATCTTCTATAACTGAAGTAAGATATTCCTTTAAGAGAGGCAGGCTTTCGGAGGATATTGCTCCTTCCTTCCAGACCTCTGGGTTACTTGCTTCTAATTGTGGCTTCATGATATTTCCCTCATTGACTACTGCACTGTATGCCAAAGCTACATGAAGAGGAGTCATCAGCACTTCTCCCTGGCCATAGGCGCTATCCGCTAATAAGACATCTCTTTCAATACCCTGATTAGATAGCTGTGATTTGTCCATGGGATAAGCAAAGGGAAGCTCCTCTCCTACTCCAAATCTTTCTTTAATTTCCTTCTCAAAGGTATCAGCTCCCATCTCTAAGGCAGCCTTTGCAAAATAAATATTATCGGAGTATACAAAAGCATCCCTTAAGTCCACAGGAGCCCCAGGATCCTTAACTCTTGTAACCTTATATCCACCCCAGTTGCCATCCTTCTGCCAGGTCAGCCCAGATTCAGTTACTAAGGTCTCCTCCGGTGAAACAGCACCAGTATCCAAAGCTACCGCTCCTGTCAAAAGCTTAAAGGTAGATCCAGGAGCCTTTGCATCATTAAATCTGTTGTTGAAGGCATCATAGTCTGTTTCCTCCCACACTTTACCTACAGCATCAGGGGTGTATGTGGTTCGATAATTAGAATTAAAGGAAGGCGAGCTTACAAGAGCCAGCACCTCGCCGGTTTGAGGATGAATAGCTGTAGCACTTCCTATGTCCCCTTTAAGCTGTTCATAAATAGCTGTCTGAAGCTTCTTATCTACGGTAATAGTTATATCCTCTCCCGGTACCGCTTCTTTTTCTGCTACAGTGATATTGTCTGCTTCTGCTTTAGAAATATATATTTTCCATCCATTTTCACCCTTTAGTCTATCCTCGAAAACTTGTTCCAAACCCAATTTACCAATATTGTCCGTAGAACTATAACCTTCTCCCTGGTGATTCTCCAGCTCCTCAGCAGTAATTGGCTCTATATATCCGATAAGACTTCCTAAAGGCTCTCCTCCTGGATATATCCTTCCTGTGATTTTAGTATTTTGTACTCCCTTAATTGTAGTAGCTTTAAGTATTAGCTCTCTATCTTCCGCAACCACATTTACAACTGGAATAGCCCAATCGGGATTACTAGGATTCTCAATGAGCTTATTTATTTTTTCTTCACTGATATCTAATACTTCAGATAGCGCTTTAACATTGGCTTCCTTATTAATTATAAAATCATTATATTTAATTTCTATTCGAGCAACCTCACCATTAACAGCCAGAGGTTCACCGTTTCTATCAAAAATTTCACCTCTTTCTGATTTTATAGATTCTACTAATACCTTATCCCCTGCATCCATCTCAGGGAAGATAAGGCTCTCATCCCAGATTACTCTCCATTTATTCTCTTCCTTCTCTTTAGCAACGGGAAGATTATAGCCTTCAAGCTCTATATTACCTGCTAGTGTATCCATATTAATAGAAAAATCAACACCAGTCTCTTCTTCTTTAGTCTTGTCCACTTCTTCTAAATCGGGCAAGTTTATTTTTATGTTTTCAGCTTCTATTCCGCTGTAAACATTTGTATATCTAGTCACAAAATCTTCTTCAGAAATATACTCCTTACTTTCCTTTGAAAGCATAGAATACATATCTTTATAATCCTTGTTTTCCCAAGCCTTCTTATAAGCCTCTAGGGTCTTTGAAGGCTTTTCATCCTTTGAGCAGCCGCTTAGAACCATTAAAAACAATACTCCAACTACAGCAAGTAAAATAATCCTATGGTTATTTCTATTCATAACTATCACCTCGAAATAATTTTATCACAGAATGGAATAATTTTCTGCAATATTGGGCGATAATTAAATAAGAGCTATTTATTATGAATTTTTACAGAAAATACACGTATACAATAATGTAATTATTTTCAACTGTAGTAACAAATATACTTTATATAACTTTTACAAAATAGTCAGTAAATTTATCATAATATGGTGCTATTATATAGTAAGAAGAGTTTATGATTCTTTTTTATAATATCAAACGAACTCAGGAAGGGGTGTACGGTTATGAATGTGATTTTATTGGAGGGTGAAGATATAATTAAAGAGGGGAAGTGTTTTAATTCCAGCTTAATTAACAGAGAGCCAGGTAAGCTGATACTTACAGACAGAAGGCTAATTTTTGCAGGTCCTGGTCTGGACTTCGAAAGGAATAACCTGATACTTAACCTTAGAGATATTGTTTCCTTCGAAAAATCCTATACCTTTAATATTGTAAGGCCTATTCCTCTATATAATGGAATTAAGGTCACCACCTCCGATAAACAGGTATATAAATTTACCGTCGCTGAAAGAGATAAGTGGCTTAATCTTATAAAATGGCATATAAGGCCCCATAGGAGCAAGAAATAGAATATAAATCTATCGCTTTACTTTTCCCATAGGTAAAGTGATTTTTTTGCCGATAATCCTTTAAAATTACAATTGCCTCCCTGATAAAAAAATAGTTAAATATAATTAGGAACTTATTGTAAGCACACAGGAGGATAGTTATGAATTACACCCTTATAACCGGCGCTTCTAGCGGTATAGGCCTAGAGCTGTGCCACTTACTAGCAGAGGCAGGAAACAATATTATACTTGTGGCAAGAAAGGAAAAGGAGCTTTATGAGCTAAGGTCTTCTTTAATGAAGCAATATGATATACAGGTTGAAGTGATAATAAAAGACTTAGCAGCGCCTAATGCCCCAAAAGAAATATACACTCATATAATGAATAGAGAAATCAAAGTAGATACTCTTATAAATAATGCAGGAGTGGGATCCTTCGGTCCTTTTAGCAAAATCTCATTAGAAAAGGATATGAATTTAATTGACGTAAATATTCGAGCCCTTACGGAGCTGACGAAGCTATTTCTTCCTGAGCTCCTAAAAAGAGAAAAAGGAAGGATATTAAACGTTGCATCCACCGCTGGCTTCATGCCTGGTCCTTATATGGCCACCTACTATGCTTCAAAGGCTTATGTTATTTCCTTTACGGAAGCCCTTGCCTCAGAGCTAAAAGGCACAGCTGTAACGGTGAGTGTCCTATGCCCTGGACCTACAAAAACTGGTTTTCAAGCCAAGGCAGAGATGAAAAAATCCGATTTTGTAACCCTTGGTGTTATGGAAGCCAAAGCTGTCGCACTATGCGGCTTCAATGGTATGCTTAAGGGTAAAACAATAATTATTCCAGGAGCACTTAACAAGCTTTTAGTATACGGCAGTAAGCTTTTTCCCAGAAAACTATTAACCGCTTTAGCAAAGTCCACTCAAAAAATAAATTAAATCCTTACTTTTTGTTATATAAGTGTTTGGTTGTGGTATAATTTATTTGAGTATGTTTACCTTTACAATAAATTTAAACTTAGGAGTGAGTACATGTTGAACGAAATCCTTGCGAGGGATAGTTCCTATGATTGGGAGGATTTTCTCCTTCTGTATAAATTTGCATTAGCTGAGATGAATACTAAAATCACTATACTCAACGAGGAATTCCAGCTTATTCATGCCTACAATCCAATTGAGCATATAAAATCAAGAATCAAGACCCCTGAAAGCATAAAGGATAAGCTTATTAGAAAGGGTTATGACATATCCTTAGAAAATGCCAGAGATCATATTTATGATATAGCAGGTATAAGAATAATAACCTCCTTTACCTCTGACATTTATAGGCTTTCAGATTTAATATGCAGTATTAAAGGGATAAGGCTTATCGAAGCAAAAGATTATATAAAATCTCCTAAGCCCAATGGCTACAGAAGTCTCCATCTTCTATTAGAGGTTCCAGTTTTTCTCTCTGATAGAGTTGAATATCTAAAACTAGAGGTCCAGCTAAGAACCATAGCCATGGATTTTTGGGCAAGCCTAGAGCATAAGATTTACTATAAGTTTGAAAAAACAGTTCCCTCTTATCTCACTGAACAGCTGAAGGATTGTGCGGAGCTAGCAAACTATCTAGATGAGAAAATGCTTTCTATCAACGAAGAAATTAGAAAGTTCAGGCAGTGATAGCTTCTGCTAAAAAGCTACAATTATATAATAAAATATAGTGAAATCAGAAAAAATATAATTAATTAAAACTTCCTTAGAAAAGAGCAGCACAGGTGAACGTATAATATCACCTGTGCTTTTTTAATTAAATTACTTTATATAACCTGATTTTTAATGTTTCCTTCTAAATAAGAATATATATTATCAAAGGTAAGCTCAGCTCTAATAACCATAGATTCCTCTGTAGCAAAAGCTATGTGAGGTGTTACCAGAGTATTCTTAGCCATAAGAAGAGGATGATTTTCCTCTATTGGAGGTTCCGTTTCAAAAACATCTATGCAGGCCTTGGCTATTCTCCCCTTATTTAGTGCTTCCGCTAGGGCTTTACTATCTACCACAGGTCCTCTAGCAAGATTAATCAGCACTGCAGAAGACTTCATTAGCTTTATCCTATCTTCATTTATCAAATTCTTTGTAGCCTCATTTAGAGGTACATGAAGACTTACTATATCACTTCTCTTTAAAAGCTCCTCTAAGGGTACATAATCTATACCAAGACTCTTTCCTTCTTCCCTTTCACTTCTGCTATATCCTAAAACCGTACATTTAAAGGGCCTTAATAGCTCTGCCACTCTTAATCCAATTGCTCCTGTACCTACAATTCCAACGGTCTTACCTTTAAGCTGATTTCCTACTAAGCCATCCTTGGTACCTCCATTTCTTACCCTATGGTCACAGGGAAGAACATTTCTAAGAGCATCAATTATTAAGGCAATTGCAAGCTCAGCCACGGAATCAGTAGAATATCCCGCAGCATTAGATACCTTTACGCCTTTCTCTAAGCAAGCCTCCTTATCCACATGATCTACTCCTGTGAATGCAACAGCTATATATTTTAGCCTCTCTACTTCTCTTATTACCTCCCCAGGCAGAGGATTGTTGGCAATTATAAGTATATCCGCCTCTCTACTTCTTCTCTTTAATTCTTCCACATCCTTTGTAACACTATCATAAGCCTTAAAGCTATGTCCCATCTCTACTGCTTTCTTTGATAGCTTCTCAATAACCTCACTTTTTACCGCTAAAGGCTCTAATAAAACTATGTTCATATTGCCTCTCCCTTCTTGTACCTTTTATTTATTGACTATCTATAGCTTATAATAAACTTTAAAGGATTTCCACCATATTGCTATTATAATAGGAAATTGTACTAGAGGATAAATCAAAAAGGATGGAAAAGCTCCATCCTTATTCAACCTAATTTTTCTAAGTAAGTATTAATTATAAGAGTATCTTTTATAACAAGAATATCTTTTATAACAAGAATATCTTTTATAACAAAAGTACCTTTTTTATTAAGATCATATTGTACAAGCAGGTATACTCTAAATCAAGGCATTAAGCACATAACTGGCTATAAAGAGCAGTGTAACTATATATAATATAGGATGAACATCCTTACCTTCCCTCTTTACCAGCTTTCCTATACAGTAGAATATAAAGCCTGCTGCAACTCCAGTGGTTATACTATAAGTAAATGGCATAAAGCTTACAGTAAGAAAAGCAGGTATTGCTATACCGATATCTGTCCAGTCTATTTTCATCAGAGATTCAGACATTAAAACACCTACTACTATTAATGCAGGAGCTGTAGCTGCTTCAGGAACCATCCCAGCAATAGGTGCTATGAATAAGCATAATAAAAATAAGATTCCCGTTACCATGGAGGTTAAACCAGTTCTACCTCCCTGACTTATTCCTGCAGCACTTTCTACATAGGTAGTGGTATTGCTTGTCCCTAATAAAGCTCCTATGGAGGTAGCTGTAGCATCTGCAAAAAGCGCCTTCTCAAGCTTTGAGGACATGCCATTTCCCTTTTCTACTGACTCTTCATCTGCTTTATCAAAAATACCGGATTTTCTTCCCGTTCCTAAGAAGGTTCCAATGGTATCAAAGGTATCTGTTAATGAAAAAGCAAAAATTGTGGTTATTGCTATAAATATCTTTTCAGGACTTGAAAATATTCCAACAATATCAAGCTTTAAAAAAGTATGACTTATATCAGGGATGCTGAAATCTATGGTAGACATATCTGGAAGAGTAGTAACTCCATTAAATAAGCCAATAATAGTTGTTGAAAGTATCCCTAAAAGGATAGCACTCTTAACCTTTAAAAGCATAAGTACAACGGTGATAACTAAACCTATAAGAGCTAATTGAGCCGCTGGATTCTTAAAATCCACTATGGCAGGAACTACATCTCCAAAGAGACCACCTTCACCGATAGCTGTAATCTTGTCCGCTGCATCTCCAGTAAAATTAATAAAATGAGCAGACTTAACACCTACGTATGCAATAAATAATCCTATACCACCGCTGATGGCATATTGAAGAGATTCTGGTATAGCCTTTATAATCATTTTTCTAATTTTAGTAACAGTAATGAGAATATTAATAATACCGCAGATAAACACCATTCCTAAAGCCTGTTGCCAGGTAAAACCCATACCAAAGACAATTGTAAAGGTGAAAAAAGCATTAAGCCCCATTCCAGGCGCCTGAGCAAAAGGCACATTAGCAACGAAGGCCATAACAAAGGTACCAATAGCCGCTGCTAAAATTGTAGCCACAAAAACTGACCCTTCATTCATTCCTGTTTGTAAAAGCATGGCAGGGTTTACAAATATGATATATGCCATAGTTAAAAAAGTGGTAGTTCCAGCTAGAACCTCAGTCTTTACATTAGTTCCATTCTCCTTAAGCTTAAAAAATCTATCCATAACATCCCATCCTTAATATATATTGGTATAATAAATACAAAATTAATTATATACGTATATTTTTTTAAAATCAACCTAAATTATTCGTATTTTAATTATTTTGGCAATATATCAAATAAATAAGTATTTTTTAGTAGCAAATTACTATACTATATTTTATAATAGGCGAACATTATTAATATCTAAGAAAGCTATTTAACGAAAAACTCATAATCAAAAAAATCACCTCAGAAGCTTCTAAAGATATATAAGCTATACAATTAAACTATATGGTTATAACAGGAAGTTCTTAAATTATTTAATAATTGAACACAATTTAACCATTCAAATATGATAGAATTATATAAAATCTTAATTTATGGAGGGCATAATGAAGAGAAAACGTTCATTTTCATTAGCAAGTTTTTTTTCTGCTATATTAGCGATTATATTCTTAGCAGGTTGTGGAAATAATTCAACCCCAGGCTCAAGCAACGGAGGAAATGGGGGAAATAATAACGGAAAGGATCCTGTAGTTGCAGAACCATTAGAGAATGGAAAAAGCTTTTCCAGCGACGATGACGTAATTGAAGTAACCGTTCCCGAGGATTGGGAAGAGATAGATAACCTAAATTCATCTGCAAACCTTCAAATAGGTAATTTACAAAAAGAGCAGTACACAATAGCCATCTCAGAGCTAGCCAGTGACTTTTCTGATTCCTTTGGTCTTCAAGAATATTACGATGCAATAATCCCACCTATGCAGCAGAATATTACAAATGCAGAGGTTTCCGATATTGAAAACGTGAAAATAGACGGTAATGACGCAATTCAGTTCCATCTCACAGGAGAGGTTGATAACATTAAGATAACCTACCTAATCACAGTAATAAAATCACAGGATTACTTCCATCAAATAATTTCCTGGACACTAAAAAGCATGTACACAGAATACGAAGACCTATACAAATCCATAGCCGGATCCCTAACAGAAAAATAATATAATTAAAAAATCACCCTTAACTAAGGGACATAACACAACAAGCTGTTAACTACTAACCTAGTTAACAGCTTGTTCAATTTTTCATAATCAATCCACTATCCAAATCCTATTTACCCCTTGACCTTTCTACCCCGAATGCTTGCCTCTCGCTAATGCCTATCTCCAAAGAATGCTCCTCCCTCATCTTTTTCCCTTCCAACTCTTAGTTCTTACTTCTTCTCTTTTCTCTATTCTTTGCTCTTAGCTCTCGTATAATAAGTTTATCCCTAACAAATTAAGGTGATAAACTTATTTATTTTATACATAAACGAATAAGTTTCATAGTTACTTAAGCTTATCCTGGTGGTATTATAGCAATATAGATTGATTACAGAGGAACTGCTTTTAGCTCTTTCAGCCCGATTTTCCGGTGACTGCCCGCTAAGCATGCAGCCTGATCCGATTGGTATATTCCGCTTACACAGATGTTTCATTCCTTAAGAGTAGCTCCAGCAAGACAGCCTCTAAGGTACATGGTTATTACGCGAGATTGCGGTCAGCACTCGGCACCAGGATAATCTTCTGTTTCATTTCTACAAAAATCCCTAATCGGAAAGGGCGGTGATATCATGTTAAAGATTAATTATATGTCCACCTTGTTCGTGGGTATTGATGTTAGTTCTAAATCCAATGCTGTTTATGCTATGGATTTTCATCAAAACAAACTCATCCAGTCATCCTTTTCCAATAACCAGCCTGGTGCGGAAGAATTGGCCGATAAGATTGTTCAGTGCTTAAACCAACATCGAAACCTGAATACTGTTGTTGCTGCTCTGGAGTCAACCTCAGTGTATAGCATACACATAGCAAATTATTTATCTACCTGCGAAAGGCTACTTCCCTTCAGTCCTTACGTCTTCTGCATAAACCCCAAGATGACCGCTAACTACAGGAAATCCTTTATAGCAATGAATAAAACAGACTTACTTGATGCCTTTGTTATTGCAGACTTCGCAAGGGCAGGCCGTATTGAGGCGGATCCGTGGCGCGGTAGCCAGTTCCTGGCACTTCGGAGGCTTACAAGGCATAGGCTTCATCTCGTTGATTCCATGACCAGAGAAAAGACTTATATGGTTACTAATATCTACCTTAAGTTCAGTGAATTAAAGCTGCTTGACAAGGAGTATCAACCGTTCAGCGACATTTATGGAGCAACTGCTTCAGCCATACTGATAGATTTCTTTTCGCCAGAAGATATTCTGTCCATCCCCGAGGAAGAGCTGGTAGCCTTTATTTCAGAGAAAAGCCGCAATCGAATCAGTGATATTTCAAAAACCGCTGATCTGCTAAAGAAAGCAGCTCGAGATTCATACCTATTGGATAAACGTCTTTACGAACCTCTCAATACTTCTATAGCTAGTTCTTTTAACTGCATTGAGGTCTTCAAAAAAGAAATCAAGGCTGTGGATGCTGCAATAGAACGTACCGTTAAAGGAATGTGTCCCAATGCCTTTCTTATCCTAAAATCCATCAATGGTGTAGGTCCTGTATTCTCCGCAGGAATCATCGCCGAAATCGGCGATATTACGGCTTTTCACTCCTCTGATGCTCTTGCTAAGTATGCAGGGCTCACATGGACTAGAAATCAGTCAGGTAACTTCGAGGCAGAAAATACTACAATGACTAAAGCTGGCAACCGCTATCTTAGATATTATCTAGGAGAAGCTGCTAACAGCATAAGAAAATACATACCTGAGTATCGTGACTACTACCAAAAAAAGTACAACGAAGTCACGAAGCATCAGCATAAACGAGCACTCGCGCTAACATCTCGAAAATTCGTACGACTGGTTTATGGATTGCTGGCCAAAAACCAACTGTACACCGGCGAACAGCTGGACAACTTAATAGAATAAAACACGAACATACTTTCGGTTTAATTCTTTCTAAACCGTAGGTCTATTAAGTTCGGCCTTTTTTAAACAATTCATATCAAATCTTTTTAAAATAACCCCTTGACATATTACCAGATTGCTTAGCTCTTAGTCCTTACTTCTTAGCTCTTCTCTCTTCTCTTTTCTCTCTTCTCTTTTCTCTATTCTCTGCTCTTATAACTCTTAGCTCTTAGTCCTTACCTCTTACTTCTTTTCTGCTCTTCCCTCAAAAAAACAAGAGCCGATACAAATCTCATTAACCATAGATTTTTATCGACTCTTGTCTTTATTAAATTGTTCTTCCAAAGGCCTTTCTCCTTAAAACGATATTTTTCAAGTTTCCCACACTATAATCCTTAATATCCCTATACCTCTAACCCTTCACTTGTGAGTAATCTTAATATTGGCTTATAGCCTGCTGCTATGGCAGCTTCCTCAAATTACTTCAAGATTAGAACCACAGGACGATGGACTAATATAGGGTACTTCCAACAAAAGGTTACTACCAATCCTCCGTAGGGAAACTAAATTAAAGACTTCTATTTCTTTAATCAGTTAGGTGGTCTCACCTCTTTCCAGTGCTCTACGCTTCAAATTCACTCTTCCGAAAGCAATAGCTGCACTATTTTTTTTAAGTAAAAGAAGCTTCTTTTCTTGTAATAAAAATACCATTTACTCTCTATAAAGTCAAATGAACAAAGGCTGAATTTAATTAACCTACAGTTAATTTCTTTGAATATTCTTTATATTCTATAACATACTTCACATTTCGCTTATATCCTTAATAGTATATAAACAAATATCAAAAAATGTTATTAATTAATGCTTTGTCGCAACTTAAAGCTTCTTTACGATCCCATCATATATATATTTTAAATGCTCCGGTTCATATCCCTGGGACGTAAGTTCATTCATCCTAGTAAGTGCGTTGTCCAATGCACTGCGAGCCTCCATTTTATCCTTCTGCTTCAAGCAGCTCTGAGCATAATTAAGAAGATAATCTATTTTTAGAGCCTTTTCTGCTAAATCCTCCCTATCATCATTTACCAGCTTAACTAAGAAGGCATAAACCTTTGGGGAGGTTATATCCTTTGAGTTAAAGAGCAGCTTGCTATTTCTTGTATTTTTTCTAGCCATCTTCATCCTCCATTTAAATTTTATTATCAGATAAATAATAACAACTTTTAATATTTACCGCCACCTTATTTTTTAAACATTTTATAAACAAAATAAATAGCACAAAATAATAGAGGCCGAAAAAGGCATAATAAGCCTTT
Organism: Alloiococcus sp. CFN-8; assembly: GCF_049943125.1. Taxonomy (GTDB): domain Bacteria; phylum Bacillota; class Clostridia; order Clostridiales; family Clostridiaceae; genus JAEXZL01. The sequence continues at coordinate 2,040,355 of NZ_CP188040.1, read as the reverse complement.
TCAGCCTCCATAAATTCTTTTTAAATTACAGCTTAAAAACCTCCGGCACCGCCGCCGCCACCACTAGAAAAGCCTCCACCCCCAGAAGTGAAGCCCCCTCCGCTTCCACCGTCTGAACTGGCTTCTGGCGGAGATGGTATACTATCCTTTATATCATTCTGTACATTCACTCCCTGGAAGTGACCTGTAAAATATATATTCCAAAGAAGATAATTAGAGAATATTGAAGTGTCATAATCCTCTTCTATCTCTCCAGTTATCTTTTCCGTAAGCTCTTCATTGTAATTAAACAATGCTCCATAAATCATGAGCTTTTCGATGGCTGCAGGATTCTTTAACAGCTCAGCTACCGTTAATGCTTTATAATTTATTATATCTTTTTTAACCCTTTCATAAGTCTCGTAGGCCTTTTCTCCCTCGGAGCTTTTTGTAGATATCAATAAACCTAAAATAAATACACCTATGGCTCCCACTAGAGAAATTGAAGCCAGCCATACTTCATTTGCAAGAATTATTATGGATATCACAAATAAAATCACTGCTGAAATAATAACAAGAGCCTTTTTCCAAGCCCTTCCCCTATCTGAGTAGCCAAGGCCCAGAATTTCCTTATTTATATCTACATATAGATCAGATAATATGGTATAGCTTTCAGGATTTTTAGAGAGATATTCTTTTAAAGTAGAAAGATACAATTCCTCTTTATTTGCTGCTGCCTCACTAAGAAAGTCTACAAGCCTTTTTTCGTGTAGCATAAGCTCTCCTTGATATGGAAGAATTCTAATTAAATAATCCTCTTGCTCTTCTATATATTCCATGGAGAGAACTTTCTTTCGAACTAGATTCAAAAGCTGGGCTATAAATCCATTGGTATTATTAACATACTCATAAGGCTTTGCATAATAGCTTAAAAGAATCGGATCGTAATCATCAATATTATAGGCTTCTTTTTCGTAAGGATTGTAATCCTTTCTTTTTATCATAAATATTGATATACCACCTAATAATGCTAAAAGTGATGTCATCACTATAGGAGCAGTCTCCATTACCTTTCCCAAGGTTTCTTTCACCTTAAGCTTCTTATTCTGCTCTTCTGCATAGCCTCTTTCTTCCTCTAATATTGACTGAAGCTTATTCTCAGGGGAGGTTATGTCAAGAGCCGTCAGCAGCTCTCCTGGAAATAGAGCTCTTATCTCTACATAATTACCACTTTCCAGCTTAGGTACCACAAATAAAGCAGTATCATCATTTAATATTTTTACCGTTCCATTTAAAGGACCATGACCATATACCTTCATATCTTCCGGCGTTATCCCCTCTGGAAAGGTTAGGTATATCTCAAGCCTATTTATATCAGTCTCATTTTCATCCCCAATAAATTTCCAGTGAAATTCCGCAGTATCATTATACTTTTCTATAGCTCCGTATAAATTGTAGCTGATTCTGAAGCCCTTAATCGTATCCTCAGAAGGAGAGAAAATTTTAACCCTTGTCTTCTTATCTTCATTAGACAAGGTGTATACCCTTTCGTCTCCATTTTCAGCCTCCTCTACAAGTGTATATCTGTCATAGTCGCTGTTTACCTTTTGGGGTACTAACGCTTCTTCAACCCTTGTTATATCAATTCCTGATGCCTTGTCATAGGAAACCTCCTTATATACCCCATTAAAGCTTCCAGAAAAATCAAATACTATATTATCCTTCACCTTAATAGTTCCATCAGGAAGTATTTCAACGTATATTCTTTCTTCACTAATTGCCAGCTCATCTCCATAGGCCTTATAGCCTACAGTGCCAAGCAATAAAAATACTATAAATATTATTACAGCTCCCCTATGCCTCAATTCTACGCCCCCTTATGTTCAAAAATATTTTAAAAAAGAATATATTATCCTTATTTAAATTCTTATTGGGAACAGCTCCACTAATGCGGATTATTTTTGTATGATAAATCTCCATTACTTCTCTTTTATGTATTTTATACAGGACACTGTTCTATTTCTATGGAATAGCTTCCACAGTCTTCACATACTATTACGCTAACTATATAGCTATCGTCCACTTTTCCCACTCTCAAAAGTCTATTAAAGGAGGTATTATCATATTCTTCAGAAATATCACTAACTACATAAGTCTCATCCTTTGTAAATATGTAAAAGTGAAATTCCATAAAATTAAAATACTTGGCCTTTTCCTTAACACCTGCTTTACATTCCTCACAAGGCTCCTCATAATAAGCCTTTTCAAATTCCACCTCAGGATAATTATTCAAAAGCTTAATTACTTCTTTTTCATCAAAGCCATTCACCGGTCTTTCCACATCATTAACAAGAGCAGTGAGATTAGCTTCCCCCAAGGTATAGCTTTTGTCCATATAATTAAAAGTATATTCTGACATAATAGTTCCTCCTAGCATTTTCTATGTATTTTATTATACTATTATTCCTCATTATAATGTATAGAAATTCCTACAAAAAACCTATCTACACCCTATAACAGCAAAATTCTCCTGACTCTAAACCATAATTGAAAATATTGCACTAAAAAACACCCTGAGCCGCAGCCGAAAGGGTTTCTATAAAGGTATGGTTGCTCTAACCATTCCTTCTATAAATACCACCTTAGCCTACTTCAGGGTGCTTTTATATTAAAGAGATTTCTTTTTCCTATGAAAATATAATCCATATGCTAGAGATGCTAGGACTATAAATATAAGAGCCGTTCCTAGGAACCCCCAGGCATATATAGATATTTCTTCTGTGGGTAAGGTTTCATTAATCTATAATGGCAGTAAATTATCTATTATGACCTCGTCCATTTCTTTACATAGGTCTCCTTCTTGTCCAATTGTTATCCCTTGCTTCTTATACTTAGCTTTCTTATGAACAGGAAGGCAAGAAGGTAAAATACCATTGATATAAGAATCATCATTATAGCCCAGTTAATAAGAGAATTATCAGGACTCATATGCCCCCCTATATAATAGAAAAACTTATCTACAGCCCTAAACAAAGAGTCTATATTCAATATAGCCATAAGAACTCCACCTATTAGAATCCAAAGCTTCCAGGTTAATCTATATAGCGCTGCTCCTAATAGATTGAATACCGCTGCAGTAAAAAGAAATATTATAAACAGCACTGATATTATAAACAAAAGATTATTCTCTTTAGTGTTAAATATAAACTGCTCGTATAAAGGATTCCTTCCTATTGCTTCTATTATAAAGCCGTCCAGCTTCATAAGCACGCCCTGAATTACTGCCATGGATAAACAGAGAAGGATATTATGAATCACTGCTCCTATATAAAAATCCTTTCTGGTAGCAGAGAAGCTTATAGCCATTGGAAAACTTTCATAGTACATAACCATGGAGTAAACAATAATAAATATAATTATAGAAATTATATGAACGCTGGCAACGCTTTGATATTGTATCTGAGAGCCATTAAAGGTAGTAGTAAAGCTCATACCAATACTGCTATGCTTGGAACTTGCATTTACTACATAAAACAATGTATTTACAGCAAGAAGTATAATCCAGAAAATCATAAAAGCATTTTTACCGTCAGCTAATTGAAATCTAATCTGTCTTTTTATAGCTTCCATTTTACTCTTCACCTCCATCTTTTTTTGTAAGATACACGAATAGCTTTTGAAGATTCAGCTGACTCACTTCAATAGATTCTTTCTTAAGTTCTGAGTACTTATCTTCAGAAATATTATCAAAAACTGAAATTATAGATGCACCACCTATTTTGTCCTCATGGATTACTTGAGTTTTTCCGTCTAGTACAGATAGGATCTTCTCTCTGTTTCCAACCATAACCTTAGCCTTTTCCATAAGCTCTGAGATGCTTTCTTTTAGTATAAGCTCACCGGAATCTATCATTATAATTTCCTCAAAGACGTTGCTGCTTTCCTCAATTAAATGAGTAGAAATAACAATTGTTCTGGGATTCTCTTCGTAATCCTTTAAAAGAATACTATAGAATTCCTCTCTTACAGCAGCGTCCAATCCAAGGACAGGCTCATCAAAGATGGTTACTGGCGCTCTAGAAGCAAGACCAATTATCACTCCTACTAGGGACTGACCTCCTCTTGATAGCTTCTTAAAAGACTTTTTAACATTTACATTAAACTTCTTTACCAGCTTATTTTTATAATCCTCATCCCAATTTTTATAACATATAGAAGCTAGCTTAAATATATCCTTAACCTTCTTATCCTCATCAAAGCTACCTCTATCCTTAACAAGACAAATATTTTCCAGAGCCTTGCTATTTTCAAATATATCCATGCCTTCGTACTTTACTTCCCCTTCGCTTCTCACAAGCTCATTATTAAGCATCCTCAGCAGTGTGGTTTTTCCCGCTCCATTACGTCCTAAAAGTCCATAAATCTTATTATTCTCTAGGGTTAAGCTTATATTATTTACAGCCTTAACCTTTCCGTAGCTTTTACTTAAGCCCTTACACTCTATGGTATTTGTCATCATCTTCACTCCTTTCTATTTACTATATTGATCTTTTATGAGCTCAAGGAACTGTTCCCTTTTAATCTCTAGCCTTTCTGCCTCTCTTATAATCTCTGGAAGGACCTCCTTAATAAAGGCCTTTTGTCTCTTATCTAGAATCTTTTCTCTTGCTCCCTCAGCCACGAACATACCAAGACCTCTCTTCTTAAATAATATTTCTTCCTCCACGAGAATATTTAACCCTTTTCCCGCCGTAGCAGGATTTATTTTGTAAACTGAAGAAAATTGATTGGTTGAAGGAGCCTGCTCTCCCTCCTTAAGATTTCCTAGTAAAATATCATTTTCAATGGATTCAGCAATCTGAACGTATATGGATTTATTAGAGTTTAAATCAAGCATTCATTCACCTCCTTTTAATAATGGGATAATTATATTTATAATATATATTATGGTTCATTAGTTAATTGGTTCATTACTTATATAACTAACTATACAACTAATACTATTTATTGTCAACGAAATATTGTTTGAAATTTATAAATTTCATTTTACATTTAAAGTTTTTCATTCATTAAGTATAAGTTTATTATTTTACCATGATGTAATATAATTTAATTGACTAATAATTAAGCTTTAACTAAAGATAACTCTATAACATTAATTAAATTGAAAATTACGGAGGATTAATATGCTTAAAACTATAATATGGTTTGGCCATTTTGCCTTAACTCTCATTGCTACTCTTCCCAAGGTTAATAAGGTAAGAAGAATGAAGGACCAGGGAAAGAATGATGAAGCGGAGGCTTACGTCCATAGAACCACAACAAAATGGGCTAGAGCTCAGGTAAAGTGGAGCGGTGCTGATGTAAAAATCTACGGAGAGGAAAATTTACCAAGTCCTGAGGAAACAGTACTTTACATAGCAAACCACCAGAGTTATTTTGATATAGCACTTTTTATGAGCCACATAAATCTTCCAAAGGGGTATGTAGCAAAGATAGAGATGAGAAAAATCCCTATATTAAGAACCTGGATGGAGTTCATTCACTGCGTATTTATGGATAGAAGTAATCTACGAAAGTCTGCTGAAGCAATAGCTTTAGGCATACGAAATCTTAAAGATGGACATTCAATGGTTATCTTCCCTGAAGGCACCAGGAGTCAGGGCCCCGTAATGGGAGATTTTAAAGCCGGTAGCTTTAAGCTTGCCACTAAGCCACAGGTACCAATTATCCCTGTAACTATAAATGGCTCCTACAAGCTTATGGAGGGTAATGGCAATAGGATAAAAGCCGATACTGTTGAGCTATATATACATCCAGTGATCAATACTAAGGGTCTAAGTAAAGAGGAAATTGATAATCTACCTGAAAAGGTAAAGAGCCTAATTGCTAGTAAGCTGACAAGCTAACTTCTTTAGCTAACTTGTGAAGCTTGGCTCTATAGCTGCCATCTACTTACCCTGATTTCTATTTATCAAGAAAACTAGGATTAAATTCTTTAAACTGCCTAGGTATATTCTTTATATGTGCTATTTTTACAACTGGCATAGCTTTTAGTAAGTTTAGAAATAATATTTCTAAGAAGTAAAGAATTATTAATTGAGTGGAATTTTTTTCTTGTTTGCTATAGAATTAAGTAAATATCATAAAACTAGAACCGAGGTGTTAATATGAAGGAAATAGTAATTGCCGGCGGATGCTTTTGGGGTGTTGAGGAGTTTCTTTCTAGAATTGATGGAGTTGTAGAAACAGAGGTTGGCTATGCTAATGGCAGAACCGAAAACCCCACCTATGAGCAGGTTTGCAACTTAAATACTGGCTTTGCAGAAGCAGTTTATGTTAAATATAATCCAGAGGTTCTTCCTCTAGAAAAGCTTCTTGAAGAATACTGGGGAATAGTAGACCCAACAGTATTAAACAGGCAAGGTCCTGATGTAGGAAGTCAATACAGAACAGGTCTCTATTTTATAGATTTAGATGATGAAGAAGTGCTCATTGAAAGCAGAAACAAGGAGCAGGAAAAATACTCAAAGAAGATAGTTACGGAGATTAAACCTCTTACAAACTATTACAAGGCTGAGGAATACCATCAAAAATATCTTAAAAAGAATCCTGGCGGCTACTGCCATATTAAGCTCGATTAACCTTCCATTTAAATTCTCTATGGTAGCAGATGTGTTTAATCAAGCCCATTCAAGGTTATTTAATAAGCTTATATAATTTAGAGCATTACTATATACCTTAGTAATGCTCTCTTTTGGATTATTATTAATAGCTTTATTAATGAATTTATCAATAACTTATATATTAATAATTATAAAGATTTATCAACTACAGAAAGAAGGAAATAGATATATGTCTCACATGGACAAGAAAATAGACGTTCAAGAATTCACCCAAAAACCCCTCTCTAAAATAAACGAAAGCTCCTGGAATAAAGAAACCTATGATGCTTGGATTAACCGCTTTGGAACTCCAGAAGAATGCGCCGAGAGACTTCTCAGGAATCCTCATAAGGCCTTATCTGTACTGGATAATTATCTAGGAGATGTTAAAGGGAAAAGAATCATGAATCTCATGGGATCGAACGGAATAAAAGCCGTGGCTCTTTCTATTATGGGTGCTGAGGCAACGGTAGTTGACTTTTCTCACGGAAATAAGACCTACGCCCTAAACTTAGCTGATGCTGCAGGAGCTAAAATCAATTATATATTATCAGATATCTTAAAGCTTCAAGATGAGGACTTATGGAACAGCTTTGATATCGTATTTGCAGAGATGGGTATAATTCATTACTTTACAGATTTAGTAGAATTCATGAGTATCTGTCACAAGCTATTAAAAAAGGGTGGTCTATTTATCCTTAGAGATTTCCATCCAGTTTCCACAAAGCTCATCTCCTCTAAAGGATCAACAGCAAAGGTAAGAAAACATAAGGTAACAGGAGATTACTTTGACACCTCCTTACAAGAAAAAGCCGTTGCCTACTCAAAGTACTCTCAAGAGGATACAGCTTCAGAAAAGGTATATCTGAGACTCTGGAACCTAGGGGAAATCATAACCTCTGCCTCCTCCGCCGGTTTTATAATCAAAACCCTTACAGAGGAACCAAACCTATCTTCCGAATCCTACGACAAAGGCATTCCTAAGACCTTTACCTTAACTGCAACTAAATAGACTGAACATCAAAAATAATCTTCTATAATAAGAACACAAAACCTTGGCTTACCGCCAAGGTTTTTTTAGACAAAAAAATGACACTTACACGGACCAGGTGCAAGTGCAGTAAAATTATAAAGGAGGGTACTGAATCAAAAAATCCAATACCATATAAATATAATAACATAATAAAATAATTTGTAAATACAAAATAATCTATTTTTTTATTTTTTTCGACAAAACTAAAAGGGAATATGTAATAAGATGTAATGTGAATGGCACCATAGAAGTGAGAAAGTGTTCGCATGTATATTGGTATAGGACAACCTAGCTCTGTCAATAATCAAATATAAGCAAATTTTTCCGAGGTGAGAATGTATGGGAAGACATGCAAAAATTTTCTTCAAGGGTGCAATCTATCATGTATACCAAAGAGGTAATAACAGAGATTTTATCTTTAACAGTGATTTAGCAAAAAACTATTTTCTAAGGCAGCTTATGTTATACAAAAGAAAATTCAATTATGATATATTAGCCTATGCAATCATGGATAACCACTATCATCTACTTATACAGACCCACGAATTTCCCTTAAGTAAAATAATGTTCACCATTAATAATAAAGTAGCTAAATACATAGCCTGGCTAGAAAATAGATCAGGGCATGTATACGGGGAAAGATATAATAGTGTAATGGTTAAAGATGACCGTCAGCTTGTAAGCTTATTAAGATATATACACAAAAATCCAATAAGAGCACATCTTTGTGCTTCTCTTAATGATTATAAATGGTGTAGCCATAAAGATTACATTATTGCTTATACAGCTAGTCCTATATCTTTTGTTCAGACAAAACTAATTTTAGATATACTTTCTCCTATGCAATCTCTCTCAATAGAAAGATACAAAAAGCTTATGAATTATAAGGGAGACGAGGATGATTTAACTAAAGACATGGAAGCTGTAAAAACTATTGCTGCTGACTACCTTATGGAAAATACTATCCCACTATACAACCCCATAGAAAATTCTTGTACTCACCCTACCTTAAAGACTATTTATAACTCCATTTATCTCTCAAACTCTATTAAGGATAGCAATAAAATTATATCGATTCTTCCCTCAGCTACAGCTTATAAAATAGAGTTTATTAAGGAAGCTATAAAATATGGTTATACCTTAGTGGAAATTGCATCTTTTCTTTCTACTACTCCAAATGCACTATGCAGCTTCATAAGATATCATAAAGTGAAAAGCAGCTAAAAGCCTCAGGAAAGACTTGTATCATATAAGGAATAAGTAATTAATTCTTATTCCTTATATTTAATACCAACCTTCCTAAGGCTTTTTTTTACGCTAGTCCATATTCTACTTCATTAACGACATTTCTAATCCACTTCTTGGATCTTAGTCGATATACCTCAAACACAAGCTTAAACACTTCCTCTAAGCAGATTATAAAGAATACCTGTGGAAGTGATAATCCTAAATATGTAGCTGCTAAATATCCCATAGGTATTGATAACAGCCACATAACACCTAATTGGACAATCATAGAATAGGTTGTGTCACCGCCTCCTCTAAAAACTCCTACAATCATAACTACATTAAAGAATCTTAAAGGAGCAACACATGCCATTATTTTCAAAACTTGAATAGTAGATGAAATAGTTCCTGCTTCCACATTAAATACCCTCACTACATAAGGAGCCGCAATATATAATATCACACCCATTATAGCACCAATAATTGGGGCTAATATTCCAAGCCTAAATGCGCTTTCTATTGCCTTGTCCTCATCTCCTGAGCCTATTTGATTTCCCACCACAATGGACGCAGCTATAGCTATTCCTATTCCCATAACCATAAATAGATTGTTTATAGTAGTAGCTATCTGCATGCTGGCAACTTCACTTATTCCGATTTTAGCATATATAACAGAGTAAGCAGTTATTCCCAGAGACCATATTATTTCATTTAAAATAACTGAATATGAAACTTTAAAATATACACCTACAAAGTCCTTATCAAGGATAAACAGCTCTTTAAAGCTTGCTGCTACAGGAGTGCCATTTTTATAGGCATATAGCAAAACTATAGATCCCTCAACAATTCTTGCTATCCCTGTAGCAATAGCGGCTCCCACTACTCCTAATGCAGGAAATCCTAGAGCACCAAATATTAATACCCAGTTTAAAGCACAGTTCACTAAAACACCAGCTAAGCTTGCTATCATAGGTGGCTTTGCAAAACCTGTACACCTAAGTCCTGTGGAAAAAGCTTGAGAGATGCTAGTAATTATAAAGGTAACTGAGATTACCTTTAAATAGCTTATTCCTATAGGAACCACTTTTGGATCCCTAGTAAATATATTCATTATAAACTCTGGAGCTAATATAGCCAGTAGTGTAAATACTACTGAAGCAATAGCTCCTAAGATTAAGCTTAAGCCTAATATCTTCTTTACACTATCCCCATCTTTTCTTCCCCAAAATTGTGCCATAAAAATCCCTGCCCCAGCGTTTATCCCTGATAATACAAGGGTAAAAATAAAAAAGTATTGGTTAATAAGTCCAACGGCAGCAATTTCAGCCTCTCCTAGTCGTCCTATCATAACATTATCCACCATATTTAATGATGAGCTAATAAGATTTTGTAGTGTAATTGGAATAACTAAGGTTAATATTAATGAGAAAAATGCCTTATCTTTAAATAGTTTCTTCATGTCTACCTCCCTCTAAAGTAGTCTCAAATAATAATTTACAAAATAAAAAGCACATAGGTAATAAGCTGCCTATCTGCTTTTATTCTCTGAAATTATTTTCTCATGAGGATTCCCCCATGATCATTATAGATATAATCTATCAACCTTTAGAATTATAAAGGACACAAATAATTTAGTCAACAACAAAAATATTTTCTAACCCTTTAACATCTCATAAATTTTATAATGTTCCTATGCCAATGCGAACACTTTCTCACTTCTATGGTGCCATTCACATTACAATATACTACAAATTCTGCTATCCTACATTGCCTTATATCCTATCTATAAAATCTTGTACCTGATGAAGGTTTCCAGCTTCTGTGAACTTTTCTGTGAAGTATTCTTTTAGGCTCTGCCTAAAATCCTCTGGGTTTTCAAGGGTGGATTTTCTATCGTAATAATCTCTGAGAAGATTATTTTCTTCTTCTGTTAGGTAGTAAGTGATGTTATTCTTGTAAGCAGCTCCGTCGGAGCTCTGATCCTTTAACTCTTCTAAGGTAACGGGGGCTTCTTGCTTATTCTCTATGACAACCATAGTGGAGGCTACTACATCTCCAAGGCGTTTATGGTTACTGGAGAAAAATATCATGATTAGTCCAATACCATAATAATCCATGAGAATTTTAAATAGATTTCTTAGGGCAGAATGCTTAAAGGTTATGGCTTCGCCATTTGTTCGTATAGTTCTTATTCCCACTAGCTTTTTGCCGGGGGTTTGTCCATTCATTTTTAGTTCAGCTATTATGTAATAGGCATAATTTATAAATCCGTATAGAAATAATCCAATACCTATAATCCATCCATAATATTTATCCCAAAAATTTGGTGCATAATTGATTAATAATATACCGATAAATAAAATAAAAAAAAGAAAAATATTAATTATCAAAGTATCAATACCTGCTGCAGCTCCTCTTGAGCCTATATCTGCAAGAAGATATTCAACTTCTATATTATCTGGAGTTAAAATCTTTATCTTCTTCATTCTCAAGCCTCCTTAATTGTAAATTCTTTATGACTGCAACCTTTTTACATAGCCAACTATAGGTATAACTCCGTTTTTTTGGTAAAATATATTCGAGGTGAATATTTTGAAAATTGAACATTTTATCAACCGATATACTGACACCTGGAAGGAGCTTGAGGTATTCTCCTCTCGTATAAGTCAAAAAGGACTTAAAAGTCTTAATTCCTTGGAGGCTAAAAGACTTCTTCAGGTTTTTAGAATCACAAGCCATAATCTGGCTTATGCAAGGACCCACTTCCCTGATAATAAGGTGGTTACTTATTTAAACGCCTTAGTGGGAAGATGCCATAATCAAATTTATTCAGTAAAAAAGTTCAATCCCAAGGAATTTTTCCTATATATTTTCCGAGGCTTCCCAGAAGCCTTAAAGGAATCAAAATGGTATATGATGGCTTCCTTCGGTTTCTTTTTCTTAGGCTTTTTATTGAGCCTTGTAATGATATTTATAAACACTGATAATGCTTATTACTTTTTAGATGCTCCTACAGTAGAGCACCTTAAAGCTGGAATCAAAGGGGCCACGCCCTGGAACGATCCTTTAATGGCTAGCTTTCTTATGGTAAACAATATCGGTGTTGCCTTACGAGCTTTAGTTTTCGGAATAACCTTAGGAATAGGAACTATATATGTTCTCTTCATCAATGGTTTAAACCTTGGAGCTTTTACAGCCCTTGCTTATGGCTTTTCTGATCCAGCAATCTTTTGGTCCCTAATACTTCCCCATGGAGTAATAGAGCTTACAGCAATATTTTTATCCGGTGGAGCAGGACTTATAATAGCCAGGAGCATTCTGGTACCAGGAGAACATAAAAGACGCCATTCTATAATAATTGGAGCTAAAAAAGCAATATCAATAATAGCTGGAGTGGCCTTACTTCTTGTGATAGCCGGAATAATAGAAGGCTTCATAACCCCCATGGATATAAGCGTTACAGCCAAGCTATCCTTTGCAGCCTTAACTGCAGTACTTTTAGCACTATATTTTTATATACCCTACAAAAAAAAGAAATAAACTATCATTTATAAAGAGCAAGGATATATTTAATACATCCTTTGCTCTTTTATTTATTTTCTTTTATTTCCTTATAAAAACCCTCGTGTTCGCCTTTCAATGCGAACACTTTCTCACTTCTATGGTGCCATTCACATTACACCACATTACACAATACTACACCCTTCTACATCAGGTTGCGGTTTTTCATCTGGAGGTATTTGTTGATTACGGTGTATTCCAGCTTTTCTACTGGGCATTCGATGCAGAAAACTCCTCGTCTGTTTAGTACAGTGATTATCCTTCTTCTTTCCTCGTCGAGCTCTAGGGCTACGCCCTTGTTGAATATCTCTTCTTGGGTTGTTGCCCTTTGGTCTATGATATGGGCGTAATTTTCATTTTTGATGAGGACAACTACTACGGAGTGCTTTTTGGATACTATGGTCAGTACTCGAGACATTTCCTCGGCTTCTTCGTAGGTGTCAAAATCAGTGAATAGGAATATAGTGCTTCTGTGTCTCTCTTTAACACTGAAATAATTAAAAGCCTCCTGATAATTAGATGAATCTCTTCCACCCTCCACATGGTATAGGGCTTCTAATATCTTGGTTCTATGGCCTGGGCCCTTTCCTGGGAGGAGCATTTCCTGAACCTTTGTATCAAAGAGAAGTATTCCCGTCTGGTCTCCCTGCTGATTTACAATATCGGAAAGCACCAGGGCGGTATTCACTGCCATGTCCAGTTTATTGTGACCCTTTAGGGTATAGCTCATGGGTCTTCCCCCATCGATAAATATATACACATATTGATTCTTCTCTGGCTCATATTGATTAACTATGGGTTTATTCTCACGAGCTGTGGCCTTCCAGTTTATCCTTCTATATTCATCGCCACGGTTGTACTCCCTGAGGCTTTCGAAGGAGGTACCTCTTCCTAAGAACTTAATCGTCCTATTTCCTTCTCTCATGAGCCTGTTGTTGCTTAGGTTAACCCTATACTTCTTTAGATTTTTCATATTAGGATACACCTTGTATTCCTCTGACAATGGCTCTATCCAGTGCTTCATGGTAAGCTTAAGCTTGCCTAAGGCTCTTACATAAACCTTTGGAAAAGAAAAGGCTCCTCTTTTATTAGGTATTATCCTATAGCTCAAAACTTCCTTTACATTTATAGGAAGCTTCCTTTTCATCAGAACATCCCTGCGAATAAAGTGGTGATATGGAATGTCATCCTTAAGCTCTACATAAAGCTCCCTATCCCCTTCATTTAAGACCTCAAAGGAAATCTCCTCCTCTTCATGGAGAGAAAGCTTATTGCTGCCTATGCGCCTAAGCTTAAGGACAGCTTTCCCATCATTGGAAGCGTAGTCCCAGAAGATAAGTAAAATTAAAGCTAAATTATATATAAAAAATAATATTATAGGTAGTCCACCAAAACCCTTTGCAAATAGCAGGGTAGGAATTAAAAGCACTGCCCCTGCTGCAAATAAATAAACTGCTCTCTTAGTAATACTCAAAGCCATCACTCCAGTCTCTACCTTGGCACTTTAAGCTTGGACAATATATCCTGAAGCACCTCATCGGGCTTAACTCCTTCTAGCTCAAGCTCAGGCTTTAAAATAATTCTGTGTCTTAAAGTTGGCAGTGCCATCCTCTTTATATCCTCAGGAATTACATAATCCCTTCCCATAAAGGCTGCACAACCCTTAGAACACTGCAGAAGAGCTATTGACCCTCTAGGTGAGCTGCCTATTTCTATAGTAGGGTTATTTCTTGTCTCTTTAATTATATTAACTATATATTCTATAAGACCCTCCTCAACCCTTATCCCCTGTACTTCTTTTCTGCAGGCGATAATATCTTCTGCTGTGTATAAAGCCTCAATCCCTACGCTATTTAAATCACTTCCCAAGAAGCCTTGATTATGCCTCATGAGAACCTCTTTCTCTCCCTTTGAGGAAGGATAATCTATAAGAAGCTTCATTATAAATCTATCTACCAGCGCTTCTGGAAGAGGATAGGTACCTTCATATTCTAAGGGGTTTTCTGTAGCAAAAACCATGTAGGGGTTTGGCAGCGGAAGCATTTCTCCATCTACAGATACAGTGTTTTCAGCCATAGACTCTAAAAGTCCTGCTTGAGTTTTAGGAGGTGTACGATTAATTTCATCTGCTAATAAGAAATTAGTGAATACAGGTCCCTTTACCATCTCAAATTCTCTATTCTGCATGTTAAATACCTTTGTACCAGTTATATCTGCAGGCATTAAATCAGGAGTAAATTGTATCCTTTTAAAGTCTAGTGATAGGGTCCTAGCCAGAGCCTTAATAAGCATTGTCTTTGCAAGGCCTGGTACACCCTCTATGAGAACATGTCCTCCGCTTATAAGGCTTATTATGGCCTGATCCATAATCTCTTCCTGTTCTACTACTGCCTTTTTTAGCTCTATTTTAATTCTCCTTGCTAGCTCTGCTGCTGTTATATACCTGCTATTTTCCACTTTGAATCTCTCCTTTTATTAAGTACTGTCCTAAGCTCCTCCATGAGGTTTATTATCTCAATATATTCCTTATTATTTACCTTTTTATTTGCCTTTAAATACTGGCTTGCCTCATCCTCCAGGCTCTTACCCTTAAAAAAGGTATCCTCCATAAAGGTCTGTACCTTTTTTGCCTCCTGAAAACCAGGTAGCTCCTCCTTCTCCCAGATAGAAAGAAAGTTATCACTGCTGGCTCTCAGAGGCTTAAGGAGTCCGCTGTAATAGGCTTGAGCCATGAGATCGTAGGCCTCCACCCTTCTGTAAATCGAAGCTGTGTTATAAATATATTCATTTTCCTGCCTTTCCTCCTCCTCATAATAAGGAACAGCCCTACCAAAGGCCTTACCCTTGTAATAGTACCAGGCCCCTAACGCAAGTATTAACTGCAGCAAAATAATCTTAAGTCCCACAGGTACAGATTGCCAAAGAGTTTTTTCTTCACTTCCTCCGTACAGATAATATTCATTAAATACAATATCTTTACTCCCCAGCTCCTCTAGACCCATAAAAACCTCATAGGCTGGAGCAATATCCTCAGTAAGGGCTACATTACTTATATAGTCAGGCTCTGCATCCAGTATCCTTCCTTCTCCTATCATATAAATAGAAAAGTACTCATTATCTATAGCAGGAACCTTCGTATCAAGGTAAGAATTGCCCCCTTCTCGGATATAAAATAGATCTCCTCCACTCTCTACCCAAGATAGAATCTCATCATCCTCTGCTAAATAATAGTTATAGCTTTCTGTGAGGACAATAATTTCATTATAATCTTCATCCTTTAAGGGCTCTGTGGTTCTTTCTGTATTATACCCAAGCTCCTCTAAGGCTTCATAAAAAACACTTAATCCCTTATTACTTTTATTTATAACTGAATAATTGGGAAGGCTTCCTTCTCTTCTTACCCCCACAAAATAGCTGACAAATATTAAGATCGGTATTATAACAATTAAAATAATAAATTCCTTTCTAATTGGCTTCTTCACTCTTATTCACCTCATTCCACAGCGCTTGGTTCTTTTCCTTAAAGACTTGATAATCCATAGAGGAAAAACTTTTATTTCCGTACCAAACAGAATTAAATATCTCCATAATATAAGCCATAGCATCTATAGAGTGAAAGCTATTATTCTTTAGCTTAATATATATTTCATAATTGGTCATGCTATCCTCCAGGTAAAGGAGCTTAGCCTCATGGAGAAGCAATAAAAGAGCAATATATTCAAGCCTCACTGCCTCCCTATAATCTCCAGCCCCCAAAGCTTCTTCCGCTCTCCTTCTTAAGGATATAGGTGTTGTGTCCCCATGGATTTTTTCTCCCAATATATCCTTGGGTCTTCTTGTAATTTTTCTTTTTGTCTTGAAAAGTATAAAGATTATAAGAGCAATCACCGCTGCTATAATCAAAATTATTGCTAGAGTAGAAATAACCCTTCCATCCTTCGCTGCATACCCACTTCCACCGAAAGCATTATATATAAGCTCTCCCATCCACCTAACTAATCTTTCATAAAAGCTATCAAAAGGTCCTTCCTTATCAGCTCTTAAATGACTGTATTGTGGACTATTAACTATATCCTTTATGACCTTCTCAAAATCCCCAAAGGTTGTTAGTACAATATTTAATGTCTTCACTTAGCCATTTCCTTTCGCTGTTTTTTTAAAGTCTCCAGCTTCATATATAAGTCAATTCCATCCTTCTTAGCTCTCTCATTGTAGTACATAACAGTGGTCATTATAAAAAATACTGGAGTTATAACAAGCCAGGTAAGAGCTGTGAGAGGTACAGTCATCACCCCATAAATACCAGTAAAAATAGTCATCATGTCCTGTTCAATTCCAAAAAGCACTCCAGCAAGATAGATAATAGCTACTACCAGGGTTACTATACTTTCAAAGGAATATCTAATACCATAGACAGATAGCAGGACTAAAAACACATTCTTAAGGGTTGTAAAGTAATTATTTTTTATAAGCCTGTAGCTTCCCTTTATAGCCCTTATAGGTCCTTTCTTTTCAATAATCATCTCCTGGAGAATATAAATATAGAAAATTAAATATAATATAGCAACGAAAAATGCTAAAAGCAGCATAAACAATGGAATAATAATAAAAATAAGCCACTGAAGTCTAAAGGTAAAGGTGCCAAAATTAATGAAATTAAAGAAGCTATCTATAAAACCTCTCCCCATGTAATAAAATATTATTATGGCGGGAATTAACGTAAGAGCTACAAGAAAAGTTAAAGCTAAGGTCTTTAAAATAGCCTTGAAAGCTAAGGATATGCTTTTACCGATAGAGGTTTTCTCTCCTAAAACGGTCTTAGATGCAATATTGATCACTCCCGTACCTAAGGAAAGATACAGACCCAGGAGAATAGTCAATAATACTGATACATATGTAATCACTCCAGAAAACTCATCGGAAGAGGATACAAGGAATATACCCAGAATTGCAAATAGAACAATTAACAAAAATCCTACTATGCCAAGAATCATTGTATATACTAAATTATACATAACAATATCCTTAAATTTTTGTCTGAGGATATCGAGAGACTTGTCCATTATTTCTGCTATACCTGTAATGTTCATAATAAATCACTCCTACGGTCAAATACGATATATTAAATTCTACTAAATATTTCAAATAATTTAAAGCATTATTTAACAACAATAACTAAAGTTTATATAAAATTCTAAATATATCAATAACCCACTAATTCAATTTCATTATATAAATATAATTCTATTTATTACTTACTATTTCAGAACAAAAAAAATTACTATAGGAACTAAATAAGTTTTAGTCCTATAGTAATTATTGATTAAATGTGTTTCTATCTATTTATTTGTTAGCTTCAGCTTCCTCAGTTTCTTCTTCATCTCTTTTGTCTCTTCTAAACAACAGTAACAATAATAGTAAAAGAAATAGCCAACTAAATGGATTTTTCACAATATCCATATACCCCTTATGACTTTCACTATTATTTTCATTTAAACCTTGTCCTACATCTAAGGTATTATCTTCATTATTACTATTATCTTGCTTTAGAAGATTTTCTTCATTGAGACTACCATCTTGATTTACATTGTTCTCTTCCTTGAGATTGTTATCCTCATTTAGGCTGTTTTCTTCCTTGAGACTATTATCTGAATCTAAATTATTGTCTTCAGCTGAATTATTATCTCCAGTAGAGCTATTTTCTTCATTAATACTGTCATCTTTATTTATGTTATTGTCTTCTCCGGTATCATCATCTCCACCAGAACCTTCTTCATCAACTATACCCTCTTCTTGATTAGGTTTATCCACATCGTCATTACCATTATGAATATTATTATCATTATCATTATTACCATTACCGATGTCATTGCCATTATTATCATTACCAGTATTATTATCCCCGTTGTCACCATCTTCTTCAGGTAATGTTGCTTCTATATCTTCTAGAACCTTTATCTTTCTGGTAAAGATAATAATATTTCCATCTCTATCGGTTACCGTATATTTAATAGTATATGTCCCAGGAACGGAGCTATCGTAGTCCCCTGCATCAATTTTGATATCTAACTGTTCTTGGCTATCCCTATCGTCTGTGATAACAAGCCCCTCCAGGAAGTCAACTTTATCACCGTTTAAGATCTCCATGTCACTTATCTTATCGACAACAGGTGCATCTCCCTTGGAATTAATTGAATTCTTTAGCTTTTCTAAGGTCTCCTCAATTAAAGTAAGAGCTTTGTTCGTATCACCTTGATTTAAAGTTCCTAGACTCATCATATTATTAGCATTATCTAAAAGTGCTTTTAATTCTTCGGCGACTTCCTTAGAATACTTTCCATTTAAAATTCCTATTAAATCATTATCTAAAAGATATTGATAGAAGTTATTAGCTTCATCCATAGCTTCCTTAAGATAAGTATAATCAACCTTAGCGGGGGTCAATGGGATAATTCTATCCTTGTAAGTATGATATCCATCATTAACTTTAGAAAGTATAAGCTGTTCACTTGCTTCTGGTATCCCTAGATTACCCTTAGTATTATAATTTACAGCTTTAAGACTATCCATATAGGTATTTCCATATGCTATAAACTCATTATTTTTATATGCTGTCTGCGCTCTACCACTTATAGTAATTTGATCTCTGTCATCACTTAAAAAGGAATTCTTATAAATTATAAAGCTTTTAACATCACCGTAAGCATTTGCCCAGACATCCTTTGTAACACTTCCATCAGCATTTTTTAAACTAAACTCAAGGGTATCTCCATCTCTAAAGCTTTGATAATATAATATTCCGGTTCCTTGTCCACCAAAGTTAGTTTTTGCATGGAATAGGTTGTTGTATATCACTGTATCATAAAGCAGGGTATCCTCTCGTGATAAATCATCGTATATATATGTTAGCAAAGGAACATCATCAAAGTAATTAGCACCTATATAAGCGTTATTTCCATTCCTTATCTTGACACCACCAGCAGCTCCATTTTCCATTCCTTTAAAATAGTTACCGACAATATTTAAACCATCATAGCTCTTAGAGTAAATTATGTGGTCTCTTCTTTGTCCCTCTTTAGAAACATTTATACCAGATATCAACACATCTGTTGGGAAATCACTAAGTATATCTCTTGTCTTTACTATGTTAAAATAATTGTTAGATATAACAACATTAGTATCATATCTTTCATTATTTATAGCAGTAAAGAAATTACCTTGATTTCCAGAGACTAAATTTGAGTTCTTAATTATGGACAATCTATTGCTTACTTCTGCTGGTAGCATTTTAGCTGCATCCTCAGCACCATCTAGATCTCCAAAGAAGTTGTTGTTTATATTAGTATTTTTAGTTCTATATGTGGATATACCTCTACCTGGATAATTGGTCCCTCTTAAGAAAATATTATTTTCTATTGTGTATTTGCTATTTTTAGCTATCACATAGGGTTCCATTATAGCCTTTGATATGCTTCCATCTGCTCTTTTTTCTCTAGTGTAATTACCATTGATAAAGGTATTATTTTTTAATGTAATTCCTTTTTTATATGGACCGTTTATTTCAACTCCCATATTATTGAATACTATACCTTCTATTGCAACATAGTTCATGACACCTTTGTACTCTGCATAATGTAGCTTCAGCATTTTTTCAGTACTAGAAGTACCATCAAAAATGGAAAGGCCATTTTTATCTCCACTTAGCTTAAAATTAGATAAAGCAGGCAGCGTTATTTGAGATAAATCAATATCCCTTGTTATTTTATAGGTTCCTTGTGGGAAATATAGCTCTCTACCATGGGAGGCGGCATATTCAATTAGCTTTTCTAGCTTTTTCGTTTCATCATTAAGCCCATCTCCCACTAGCTGGATAGGATCTCCATTTTCATCTAGAACCTCAGTATTCTTTGTAACATCTATAACCTGTCTAATAGTCATATAATCAATATCTTGTTCTTGATATTTCTTTTTCCTATCTTCACCTTGTATGTTAAAGTGGTCTAAATAGTAATCACTTAAGACCTTATATTCTTTATCATTTATATATACATCATAGGTGTCCTTCGGATAAATAAATTTATTATCCTGAATATAACCATCAGTCATTTCTAAGTTTTTAACATTAACATTTATATTTGATTCTTGCTGCTTTATCTTACCGATAACTTCAACATATGAATCTGAATAACCTGAACCTAGAAGCGT
Organism: Alloiococcus sp. CFN-8; assembly: GCF_049943125.1. Lineage (GTDB taxonomy): Bacteria > Bacillota > Clostridia > Clostridiales > Clostridiaceae > JAEXZL01. The sequence goes on along the minus strand of NZ_CP188040.1, from coordinate 2,019,685 downwards.
TCTCGACCTTGTTATAACAATTCCACCTTCATTATTGTTCATAGTTGTACAGTTTTGTAATTTCACAGAGCTACCATTAACAAAAACTCCAGTTCTAGCTGAATTTTCTACCGTTACAGTATCTAATAAAGCATTTTTAGAATTATATATATTAATTGCATGGTTATTAGAGTTTTTTACTGTAACATTTATCAATCTAATATCCTTTCCTTTTAAGGTTAGGTTACCAAGATTGTTTAAATCAATAGCTTTTCCATTACCATTTATCACAACACTTGAAGCCAATACAAGCTCTAAGGTATTGCTTCCTTGATCTAAATCACTTTGTTCAACCTTAAGATCATTATTAAGAGTAAGAACGCTACCACTATTTTGAATATTAGCCTTTAGCTCAGCAACAGAATTTATAATTATGTCTTTTTGAGCATAATAATCTACTTTTTCGTTATTGCCTTCTGTATAATTATTTCCTTGTAAATAACAATTACTTATATCAGACAAAGCGTTATCCTTTGGCATAGCATAAGCTATATTAGTTGATAGCATGGTAAATAATAATGCACCTGAAATTAACTTCTTCAACCTAATCCCCCTTCTATAATGTATCCCTTATCTTGTTTTAACAAGCGATTTCAATTTTATCACATTATTCGTCAAAAAAAATCTTTTTTAGTCATAATTCTTATATCTTTATAAACCATAAGGAAATAATTAAAAAAAGAAGTTCAAATATGAACTTCCCTTTATAATGCTCAATTCTTTAGCAATTCCTGCTCCTCCAAGAGCAGCTAGTATAATTAACACTATGGATATTCTCTTTATTAATTTCTTCTTGTTTGTATTTACTATTTCTTTTCCTTTTTCTATATACTCCTTCATTTTAATTCCTCCTTAATTTAAAAAAACACTGGTGCCTAATCCTATTATGGCACCAGTGAAAACTTTTAATTATAGCTTATGAAATTATTTTATGGACTTATTATCTCTTACTAGTCTACAGACTTTAAGGATTCCACCATCTTGATTCTCTTCAGCTTATAGAACATCACGTAATTTACCACCACAGCAAAGACCATGGTTAATACCGCTGCATAGACATAGCTCATAGGCATTATTTCTCTTCCAAACATCATATCATCCATTTCAGCAGTGACTATTACAAACTGATGAAGGACTGCTCCAAGTACCAATCCAAAAAGTGTTCCCACTATAGAAAGAACAAGATTCTCTCTATATACATAGGCCGATACCTCTTTATCGTAAAAGCCCAGAACCTTTATGGTAGCAATTTCCCTAAGCCTTTCACTGACGTTAATATTTGTAAGATTATATAGTACAATGAAAGCCAAAGCTCCTGCCGATATAATCAAAACAATTACCACGTAGTTTAGGCTAGTAATCATATTGTCAAAGGTTTCAGACATGGAAGTGACAAAGGTTACTGAAGTTATATTATCCTCTTCTAGCAGTGTGTTTGATAGCTCATCTTCAAACTTTTCACTGCTATCTGTGGCTTTAATCAAGATACTCTTATACTCAGGAGCACTTTTATATATCTCCTGATAAAGCTCTGGAGTAATGTATGCAGAATGACCAGAGTAGTTTTCTGTTATACCAGTTACTTGAACCTTTCCTATCTCTCTATTATCCTCTTTAATGGCTACATTATCTCCAATATCCACTTCCAGGACATTAGCGAGCTTTTCTGTAAGGATTACTCCTTTCTCTGAAAGCTTAACCTCTTTACCGTTAGTTCTTTGTCTAAGAGATATAAATTCATAGATGTCTTCAGGTCTTTCTGGGGTTGTAAGGATAACATCCTCTTCACCATCCTCCGAGGCAAGCTGTATATTTTTATAATCCATTACTATAAAGCTCTCAATTTTCTTCTCTTCCTCTATGAAATCTAGTATTTCTTCTCCCCTAGCTTCCTTTAAGGAAATGTCTGTATCAATGGAGGCATTATAGTTAAATATCTCATTATACTGCTTTCCTACTATATCTCTTATTGAGTCTTTGACCCCAAAGCCTACTAGTATTAAAGCTGTACAGCCACCTATTCCTATTACTGTCATGAAGAAGCGTTTCTTATATCTAAATATGTTCCTAAAGGTAACCTTTTGTATAAAACTGATCCTTGACCATATAAAAGTAATTCTCTCTAGGAATATTCTCTTACCTGTCCTCGGCGCTTTAGGTCTCATTAAAATAGAAGGATTTGCAGTAAGCTCCTTTATGCAGGCAAAAACTGTAGAAAATACTGTTACAGATACTGCTATAGCAACGGAACCAATTGCTATCCCTACATGAAAGGCTGGATCAAAATTCGGAAGTGTATACATTATACTAAAGGCATTAAATACTATTCTAGGGATAAGCTCAAAACCTAGAAGAACTCCTAAAATAGCTCCCAAAGAGCTGGCTAATATAGCGTATACTATATACTTAAAGGCCACATCTCCCTTGCTATAGCCTAAAGCCTTGTAGGTACCTACATTAATTCTCTGCTCATCTACCATTCTGGTCATGGTGGTAAGGGCTACCAAAGCTGCAATGAGAAAGAAAAATACTGGAAACACTCTGGCTATAGCATCCATATTTTCTGCTGCTGCACCATATTGCATGTATCCATAATTGGTATCTCTTCCAAGGACATACCATTCGGGCTTTTCTATTGAGGCTATCTCTTCCTCAGCTTCAGCTATCTCATCTCTACCCTTCTGAAGCTCAGCAATACCTTCCTCTTTACCCTTTTCATATTCTCTCCAGCCTTCAGCAATTTCCTCTTCTCCCTGCTGTATTTCTCTTTCTGCTGCTAAAAATCCCCTTTCTGCTTCCGCTTTTCCAGCCTGAAGATTAGCCTCCTGTTTCTTCAGCTCAGCTCTTCCAGAATCTAGCTCGCTACGAGCTGCTGCTAGATCAGCTTCTCCCTGGGCAAACCCTGCTTCAGCTTGTTGCTTCTGAGAATTAAAATCCTGCCAAGCTTCATCTAAGCCCTGACGCATCATAGGAAGCACCAGTTCAAGCTCAGCTACTCGAGTCATCAGCTCTGCCCTTTTTTCAGGAGTCAAGCTTTCATCAGCTAGTTGCTCTTTTGTACTTGCTAAAAGTGCCTGCTGTTGTGAATACTGGTCCTCCTGCTGCTTTAATGCATTTTCTCCTTCTTGAAGCTGTGCTTCTATCTGAGTCTTCTGTGCCTGAAATTCATTGTAGCCCTGATTATACTCAGCCTCACCAGCCTCAAGCTCCTGGTATCCTGCAGCAATCTGCCTCTCTGCATCCTTAATCTGATTATTAAAATTAACTCTTTCCTGATTTAAGGTATTTCTTCCTTCTTGAAGCTCACGTTCTGCATCCTTAAGCTTATTTTCTGCATCGGCAAGCTCCTTATTTAGGGTTTCCTCACCCTCCTGAAGCTCTTGTCTTCCTTCTTCTAGTTCTGCCTGAGCCTCAGCAATTATCTCATTATATCTTCCTTCTTCTCTCTCTTCAGCAACAGCTTCTAGTGAATCCTTTATATTATCAATGAGTTCTTCATACTCATCATCATAGGTTCCCATTGCTCTAGCTGCCTTAGAGGTAACATATACTTCTGTGTAAAATTCACTCTTAAAGTTTTCCTGTGGTATCATAACAAAAGCAGAGACCCTGCCATTGCCAATAGAGCTAGTTCCTCTTTCATAGGATATATAGTAAGGATGCTCCACTATCCCTACTATTTTATATTCTGTTTCCTTTAAGCTTTCGCTGATGTCCTCATCAGTTCCCGAGGCTAAGGTTATACCAGAGCCTATTTCAAAACCACTTTCAAAAAGGGCTCCTCTTTCAACTACAATTTCATTAGAAGCTTCTGGAAAGCGACCCTCCACCAGTGTAGGCCTATTAATATAGCTTTCATCTTGATTATTCAGCTTATCTAAAGGAAGAGAAAAAACCTTTATTACCTCTTCCTTATCCTCTAAGGTTACCAGTACATCCATGGAATATGTAGGAAATACTCCATCTACTTCCTCTACCTTCTCAATAGCTGCTATATCCTTGTCACTAAAGCCAAAGGTGGATAAAAGCCTTATGTCCATAAAATGGGTATCATCAAAGTAATTATCTCCAGTGATACGCATATCCGGTCCTGTAGCAGTAATTCCTGCATAAAAAGCCACCCCTAAAAAAACTATGGCTAGGATGGCAAAGAACCTACCAAAGCTTCCCTTTATCTCTCTAAATGTATCCTTAATTAATGCTTTTTTCATACTACCACTCTATCTCTTCTACAGGGAGAGGATTATCATTCATTACGATTTTATCCACTCTTCCGTTTTTTATTTTGATTAGCTTATCAGCCATAGGAGCAATAGCTGAATTGTGAGTAATAACTATTACTGTCATACCAAATTCTCTACAGGTATCCTGAAGAAGCTTTAGTATGGACTTACCAGTACTATAATCTAGAGCACCCGTTGGTTCATCACAGAGCAAAAGCTTTGGCTTTTTAGCCAGGGCACGAGCTATGGCAACTCTCTGCTGTTCTCCACCGGAAAGCTGGGCAGGAAAATTGTTCTTTCTATCTTTAAGCCCAACCTTATCCATAACCTCAGAAGGGTCTAAGTGATCATTACAGATCTGCACTGCAAGTTCAACATTCTCCACAGCTGTGAGGTTTTGAATTAAGTTATAAAACTGAAAAACAAAGCCAATATCATCTCTTCTATAAGTGGTAAGCTCCTTTTCTTTGTAGCTGCTGATTTCACTGCCATCCACTATTATCTTTCCAGAGGTGGGTGAATCCATTCCTCCTAATATGTTTAAGATTGTACTTTTACCGGCACCACTGGCACCAACTACTACTACAAACTCTCCTTTATTAATGGTGAAATTTACTCCATCTACTGCCTTGATTTCTACTTCGCCCATTTTATATATCTTTTTTACATCCCGCATCTCAATGTATGCACTCAATATTTTTCACCTCTAAATTCTTTCTTACTTTATAATTTTATCTATTAACAGAGGCAACCATTCTATTATAAGTATGTCTTTTACCCCTTATGGCTATGCTATAGGCTGTTATATTTTCTGGAACAGCCATACCTGGATAGCCTGCATCACCTATATGATGCATATCTGTTCCTGTCATCTTGCACATAAGTGCAATCTCTCTTATGGTTGCCTCATCTGCACCCTCCTGAGAGGTTCCTATGGCTGTGAGAGTTAGAACTCCTAAGCTATGAGCATATTCTACTAGCTCTCTAATATACTCCATGGTTATCCCTGGAACAGTCCCTGGTGCAGGGAATAATATTACATCAGCACCTGCCTCCACAAAGCTCTTTACATCCTCTTTAGTAATTATATTCTGTGCAGCTTCCTTATGTGAGCCAGCAGCATGCATTTTGCCAGCAATAAGAATTAAGGAATCTCCCACCTCTCGCCTAATACTCTTTATGGAGGCAGCTATAGCCTTATTTGAAACTCCTGTTCCAGGATTTCCTGTAAGTACAATAAAATTAACACCCATGTCTGCTGCTTTTTTTCCATTATCGGCAGTAGCCAATCTACCGGTAGAGAGCTTTGTAATCTCTCCTAGAGTTTTTTCCTCTTCATCTACTGGCTCTAAATTAATTCCTATAGGTCTTCCTGTAAGCCTTTTTATTTCACGAACTACTTCTTTCTTTTCCACATGGTCATAGCCATAAACCATAGGGTTATCCACATCAAAAACGTTCAAGATTATCATATCTGCACCAAAAGCAGCTACAGCCTCTGCATTGCTATATGGATAAAACATTGATGGCACCGTTCCTACGGTCTCAGCCACCATCACTCTTCCTTCACTAGCCTCAATAGCCTCAATTAGCTCCTTAGCATTTAAAGAAAGCAGCTCTGAGGAAGTGCTGCTTATTAGTCTTTTTACCATAAATGATTCCTCCCTAATATTTAATTTATCATTTCAATATTAACTGTATATTAATTGTTATATAAGCTTGAATTAAATAATACAGATAATGTATTTCTATAAATAATTATATTATACTATTTAATTAAGTGATATAAGTTTATAAGTGAATTAATATTGTATTTACTTCAAGTTAATATGCTATAATTGTATTGCCTAAGAAATTTTCAAAAGTATACTTCCTTTAAAGTGAAGTATACTTTTAATAGCGTATTTTTGTAAACGTATAACTGTAAGGGAGGGTGTTATGCAGATTTAAGCTTTTATAGGAACAGCTAAGACTTTATATTAATCAATCATATTATTAAAGGGGAATTAACCATGGACAATAATCAGGTAAAGCTAAAAAGAGCTATAAGCTCTGAGACCTTTATATTTTTGTTTATCTTCTTAGGCTTCTTTTTCACCCTTGGCTTTATAATGGGTGGTGTAAATATGATCAACACCTTAATCGGCACTGCCTACCAGCTGCTTATGGATACAGTATTTTATATTCTGGCTGCTGCCGTAGTTGCTGGAGCAGTTTCTAGCCTTCTTTCAGAATTTGGTGTAATAGCCTTGATAAACAAGGTACTATCCCCTCTGATGAGGCCAATTTATGGCCTTCCAGGGGCCGCCTCCATGGGTATAATAGCTACCTATGTATCAGATAACCCTGCAATACTTCCCTTAGCTAATGATAAAAATTTTAGAAGATACTTCAAAAAATATCAGCTACCAGCCCTTACTAACCTGGGTACAGCCTTTGGTATGGGACTTATCGTTACGGCCTTTATCATAGGAATACCTGCACCCTCTGGTCACAGCTTCGTCCTTGCTGCAGTAATAGGAAATCTTGGAGCCATCATAGGAAGCTTTGTGAGCACAAGGTTGATGCTCCGCCATACCTCAAAGGTTTATGGCACTGCAGAATATTGCGATCCAGCAGATAAGGACACCTTAGAAATAACCAATGATTTCAGAGTTGTTCGTGATGGAAACGTGGGCCTCAGAGCAATTAATTCCCTTTTAGAGGGGGGAAAGCTGGGAGTTACCCTTGGCTTTGATATAATACCAGGGGTTCTGATAATATGCACCCTTGTCCTCATGCTTACCAACGGTCCCTCTTCAGCTGGAATATATACTGGAGAAGCCTTCCAAGGTGTTGCCTTCTTTCCCTGGGTGGGTGAAAAGCTCTCCTTTATTTTAAAGCTGCTTTTTGGATTTACCAGCGCTGAAGCTGTTGCCGTTCCAATCACAGCTCTAGGAGCCGCAGGAGCCGCCATAGGCTTAATCCCTAAGCTTGTAGAAGCCGGCAAAGCCACTGGAGTCGACATAGCAGTATTCACCGCCATGTGCATGTGCTGGAGCGGCTACCTCAGCACCCACGTAGCCATGATGGATAGCCTTAAGGCCCGTGAGCTCACCGGGCATGCCATCCTCTCCCACACCATAGGAGGAATCTCTGCTGGTGTCGCTGCACATCTTCTATACAAAGGTATATTACTCCTGTCTTCAATTTTGTAATGAATAAAAAATTATTGCATTAAATCATATTTAATCAGTATATAAAAAAGACCTGAGATATACTCCTTATATAAACACAAACTGAGTTATCAGCTTATATAACAGGAATCAGAATATCTAGGTCTTTTATTTATTAAGTTTATTTATAATTTATTCTACTTAATCCTTACGGTGAATTCCTCATTAATTCTTGCAGGATAATCATCTAACTCCAAGGAAATAGGTCCTACAAAGTCTTTGTCTATAGCAAGTGTAATAGAGCCACTTTTTACTCTTACATTATCCACAGTAGAGCCGCCATAGGAGCTGCTAGAAGTACTGCGATAAACTACCCCCCTACTATCTACTGCATCCCACTGGAAAGACAAGCCACCACTATCATCCTCCTTGGAATCTTTATACCTATAGCTAATGGTCAAGCTATCCTCAGTGAATTCATCAACAGTAAAATTAAAGCTCTCATCAGGACTCTTTATGACTTTCTCATTTTCAACATCTAATATAACAGTGAGCTTATCCTTATCCATGGCTCGTATGCTACTTCCTCTTATATATAGCTCCTTGGGGTCTTTAAAATAGTCGCTTTCTAAATTTATGGTTTGATGATTATCATCTCCCCTACTTCCTGACCACCCTTCTACAGTTCTCCATACAGCTCCATCCTCATCCACAAGCTCCAAATCCTCAAAGCTGAATATCTTTTTGGTATTGCTTTCAGCATACTCGATATAAAGTGTTGTCTGAATGGGTGTTATTCTAGCTTTTTTAAATATAATCTCCTGTCCCTCAACAACTACCTTCTTATTTATAGTATATTCATGGACCATGTCCTTAAGCCTTTCTGTATCTATTGGAAAGGAAAAATCCCAGCTACCTTCCAAAACAATTTTTTCTCCCTTTTCTCCTCCTTGAAACTCCTTCTGCTGTTTAAGCTCAATGGAAATTTTCATAATTTCAGGTATAGCATCTATATCCCCACTAAACAAAATACTGAGAGATCTTACATATTCACCATCCTTTGTTAAACCAATTGGCATACCATCATGCCCAAAAGCATATTCCTTCAGCTTATTTCCTTCCCCATCCCTAAACTTAACTTCTTCTATACTTATACTATCATACTGACTCTCATTCACTATTTCATAATATATCTCTGCTCTAGAGGTATCTATGATTACATCCTTTATGGTAATTTTTATCCCCTGCTTCTCAACACTCTCATTAACATTAATTACAAAATTCTGCTCCACAGCAGCTTTTAGTCCCTTGTCTCTATACACTAGCTCCACTATATAGTTAAGACCTGGTATCTTACTTACACCTTCTGCAAAGGCAGGAGAAATATAAATCATGGATATAAAAAATATACAAGCAAATGCAGCAGCCAAGGTACTAGCTAATCTAATTCTTTTTCTGAAAAGGATCTTCCTTCCCTTATTCACGCCTTTGGCAATATATTCATCTATATTCCCAGGTAGTTCAATCAATTCAGCCTCCTCTAGAAGATTCTCTATGTCTTCCTCTCCTAGAGGCCCTATTAACTCCTCCTGCGGAAGTCCCATCATATCCCTATACAGCTTTTCATAATCCTTATCTTCCTTCATTGCAGATACCTCCTTCCAATGATATGGCTCTCATTGCTTTAAGTCCTCGGCGGATATAGCTTTTTACTGTGCCCTCTGGCATTCCCAGTGCTTTAGATATATCGCTGATAGTCATGTCCTGAAAATACTTAAGGCCAATAACTCTGCTATACTCTGGTTTTATGCTGCCTAAGAGGCTATCTAAATAAATCTTGTCCACAGAAATCTCATCTGCTTTCCTCTGGTAATTATTATCCGTAGTAAAATCTAATGAAACAGGCTCTGAGGCAGCTACCCCCTCACGGTTATTTTTCTTGATTTCGTCAAAGGCATAATTGACGGCTATCTTCATTAGCCAACCCTTGAAGCCCTGTGGGTTTTTGAGATTTTTAATATTTATTAATGCTCTACAGGTAACTTCCTGCACACCTTCTAAGGCTGACTCCTGATTCTTCAAATAATAATGTAGAGTTTTAAATAAGAGTACTTTATGCTCCTTTATGAGCTCTAGAAAAGCTTCTTCATTTCCTCTTTGGGCTTCTTTAACCTTCAGCTCCAGCTCCATCCCTAACCTCCTGCTCCACTATAAATCTGTTTCAGTTATAAAATCATCTATATAATATTAGACTTACACAAAAGGAAAAAAGATGCAATTAAATATAAATTTTATGAACTATTTTTTAACTTTCTTTTACTAAGGCTTTAAGTCTTTTTACTGTAATCTTAAGAGCATATAATAAAAATAGGGGTGTTAAGGATTTCATGAAAACCTTAATAAAAATTCACTATGAAGGGGATAAGAATATGGGTTTGACTACTAGCTTGTTGAAGGAAAGAGAGATAAGAAAGGAAGTAAATCTCTGCGATGATAAGGGTAGGCTTTTGAAGGACAGCATAGTGTGGGCAAAAAATCCAGTAGTTAACTGTAATGTAACTAGGAACTGGCTGAGAAAAAAGAAATGGAATTACTGGTGCATCACCAATGAAGAATGTTTATTTTCCGTAACTATATCAAATATTGATTATGCTGGGATGATATTTGCATATTTTTTGGATTATAAAAGTGGACTCTTTATAGAAAAGACCGTTATAGCTCCCTTTGGAAAAGGCTGTGAGATGCCAAATAGAGTTAATGAATCTGTATCCTTTGAAAATAATCAGCTATCACTTAATTTTATTCAAGAAAAGGATGGAACTAAGATAACTGCCAGCTGTAACGATTTCAACGGTTTTGAGATGAATGCTGATTTTAAGGTTACTCATCCAAAGGGACATGAAACCTTGAATGTAGTAATACCCTGGGATGAGAAGCACTTCCAATTTACCTCTAAGCATCAGTGTCTTCCAGTAACAGGCAATCTCACCGTAGGAAACAAAACCTATGACCTCTCTTCAAAGAAAACCTTTGGCTGTTTAGACTTCGGCAGAGGTATATGGCCTTATAAGGTTACCTGGAATTGGGGCAGTGCTTCAGGAATTCAAAACGGTAAGGTAATTGGATTAAACTTAGGTGGACAGTGGACTGATGGGACTGGGATGACTGAAAATGCCATTGTTATCGATGGAAAGCTTACAAAGATTAGTGAGGACTTAAAGTTTATATATGATAAGAATAACTATATGAATACCTGGGAGATAAAGTCTACGGTTACCGACAGGATAGATCTGTCCTTTATTCCCTTCTACGAAAGAATAGCCAAAACAGATCTTAAAATAGTGAGATCAGAGGTTCATCAAGTGATAGGCTATTATTATGGAAGCATACAGGATAAAAATGGAGTAACCTATGAAATAAAGGATTTATTAGGCTGGGTTGAGGATCATTATGGGCAGTGGTAACCACTGCCCGTTAATCCTACTTATTAATGAAGCTCAAGATAAAATCATTGTATCCCTTAAGAGCCTCATCCGTTAAATCTAGATGATCCCTTTCGGGAACCTCAACATACTCTACTGTGTGACCAAGATCCTTCAGTGCATTTACGAAGGTATCAGAGTGCTTTTCTTTGTTCACCATGGTGTCCTCTAGAGTGTGCACAATATAATATGGTATTTTAGGCATCTCCTTTATTTGCTCTATGGGAGATGCTGTTTTTATCGCCTCTTCTAAAGGCATATTATAATGAGCAAAGGCATGATAAATAGTCCTAGGCAAATCTGCTCTTTCCATATAATGATACTGCAGGTCACATACAGGACAGTTAGCAGCACAGGCTGCTGGCGTCCTTTGTGCATACCGACTGTATATTAAAGCACTTAGTCCACCCATACTACCTCCTGTAGAGATAACAGGAATATCATCATTAAGAGAATACTTATCAAAGATTGCTTCCATTATGGAATCTACAGTTTTCACCGCAGTAGAGTTCATCCAGCTCCAGGGTCCATAGTAAGGGAATACATAAAGAATACCCTTTTCTGCGCAGTCCTTTGAGAGCTGACTATGGTCAGAAACCATTCTCCCTCCTCTGCCCAGTCCATGGAACTCTAAAACTATTCCTTTAATGGGCATTTTACAGATATCCTCGTTAGTATGTGCGAAGTATTCTAGATTTGTTTTATTTATTATATCCAAAGCATATCCTCCTTTTAATCTTTAGTTCTGCCAAGCCTTATATATTTCTAGCAATTCTACTATAGTAAAACATTTTGCTATGCAGCTTTATTATATCCTTAAAATAAAAGCTATATAAAAAAAGTGGCCATAGCCACTTCTACTGATATTTACTTAAAAACTCTTCAAAAGTCAGATTATTTCTTGTTATGTATTCACTATAGGGTTGTCCAACATATCTATAATGCCAGGGCTCATAGCCATACCCTGTTATGTCCTCCTTACCCTCTAAATATCTCAATATATATCCATATTTATAGGCATTTTCTGAAAGCCATTTAAAAGCCTCTGTATTCTCAAAGCCCTCATCCAGGCTCTGATAATTCTCTGCCACTATATCCATGGCAAGGCCAGTTTGATGCTCTGAGGCTCCCGGCTGTGCAGAATATTTTTCTGTATGGGCTCTCCCTTTTATTCGTAGATTTCTTTCATACAGATTCTTTTGGATAGAATAGCTTCTATAGCCAGAATTAGCTAATAACATAATACCATCGTCTCTAGCTGCTTCAAAAAGCTCTTCTAAAGCCTTAGCAGCCTTCTCTTCCATTACCCTTACAATTTTATCTGAAGACTTGGTAAAAGGAACCTCAGGTAATACTAAGGTCTTCGGCTCATAAGTATCCTCTAGCCTTACCTCTTTATTTACCAATATAAGATATTCATCCTGAAGGTTGGCCCTTACATAAGAGTGAAAAAGCTCTTGAACCTCACTTATTAGTGTTCCCGCCATCAGTGCGACCCCTTCATCTTCTATGAGCTTATCTTCCGTCTCTTGGGACGCTACAGAGGATAAAATTACTTCATTACTTGCTACATTTATATATGTACAACCTGCTCCTAATAACAATACAATTAATCCCAATATCAATATAGAATATTTCTTATTCATCCTCTCACCCCCTAATAAATTATACATAATATCTTATCTTAATTATATAATATTTTACAAAAACCAACAGAACCTTAATAAAAGTTTTACAATTCATACTATAAAGCCTTTACAATTACTCCAATAGTGCAAATAATCAATAGCTTAAACATCAAAAAATCATTGTATTAAATGACCAAAAAAATACAAAAAATCCTTGTAATTACTGATGAAAATGTTATGATAAAGCAGAAACCTAAAGAAAAATCCTTTTATACTTTGCTTGCTTAAAAATACTATGGAGGAGGTATTATCATGGATAATATAAAGCTTACTAATATGACAAGTCACGGTGGCTGAGCTGCCAAAATAGGCCCTGGTGCCCTGGCGCAGGTACTGTGTCAGCTACCTAAGTTTTCTGACCCAAATTTAATTGTAGGATTTGATAAAAGCGATGATGCTTCCGTTTATAAAATAGATGATAATTTAGCACTTATTCAGACTGTGGATATCTTTCCACCGGTAATCGATGATCCCTATGAATATGGTCGTATAGCTGCAGTAAATTCCTTAAGCGATGTTTATGCCATGGGAGGCAAACCTAAGCTAGCCATGAATATATTCTGTTTTCCTGAGGACTTGCCTAAAGATGTTGTACATGCAATCCTACAGGGAGGCTATGAAAAGGTCATGGAAGCCGATGCCATTATTACCGGTGGGCATACCATAAAGGATGCCGTACCTAAATATGGTCTTTCAGTTACGGGCTTTGCACATCCTTCTGAAATATTGACCAATAGCGGTACTAAACCAGGAGATATCTTAATCTTAACTAAGGCCTTAGGCACAGGTATTCTCACTACTGCCTGCAAGACTGATCTCCTTGAAGCATCTCACTATAAAGAGCTAGTTTCTTCTATGACCATGCTAAACAAATATGCAGCTGAGGTTATGGGAAGCTTTAAGCCTAACAGCTGTACTGATATTACCGGCTTTGGACTTCTAGGACATGCTTTTGAGATGGCAGAGGGCAGTGGCTTGAGCCTCCGAATCGACTCCTCGAAGCTTCCTATACTGTCAGGAGCTATAGATATGGCTAAGCTAGGAATAATCCCTGGTGGTGCCTATGCCAACAGAGAATATCTTAAAAATAGTGTTCTATTTAAGAAAAAGCTACCGGTGGAGCTGTCAGATATAATGTTTGATCCACAAACTGCAGGGGGACTATTGATATCCATACCTGAAAAGGAAGGTTTAAAGCTCCTATCTGCTTTAAATGATATAGTGCCTGTTGCTGAAATAATTGGCTCAGCGGAAGAATTCAAAGATTATAGTATAATAGTAGAATAAATAATTTAGGCTTTTGTAAAATATCAAATTTTACAGAGGCCTTTTTGCTAATAATTCACTATTTCCTCTTCTATTTATAAAGACAAGCAATGCTATAGAAATAATCAATACTTGTTAAATAATTATCTAAAAATACTATTTTACAATAAAATACATATCCCTTATGCTTAATAAGGAAGATTAAAACCAATGGGGGATACTGATATGATTCGAATAAATGCAATAGGAGAACCATGCCCGGTGCCAGTAGTTAAGAGCCTTAAGGCTATTGAAGAGCTTAATGGCGCTGGCACAGTGGAAACTCTTGTAGATAATGAAATTGCTGTAGAAAATCTCACAAAGATGGCTACTAACAAAGGTTATGATGTAACAGTAGCTAAGCTACCTAATCATGAATTCAAGGTGACTATCAATACCTGCAAGGAAGCGGAAGGCTCTTCCGAAGCTCCTGCTGACGTAAATGAAAATATAGCAAGTAATGAAAATAGAATAAGTAATAAAAATAGAGTAGTTGTTATCTCCTCAGATAAAATGGGTGAAGGAAATGATGACCTGGGAAAGGTTCTTATAAAAGGCTTTTTATATGCCCTAAGCCAGCTGGAAGCCCTACCTAATACCTTGATTTTTTACAATGGCGGAGCAGTCTTTACCTGTGAGGGATCCAGTTCTTTAGAGGATTTGAGCTCCATGGAAGAAAAGGGTGTGGAAATCCTTACCTGCGGAACCTGTCTTGATTATTATGGCTTAACCCAAAAGTTGAAGGTTGGACAAGTTACCAATATGTATGTAATTGCAGAAAGGATGTCTCAGGCTGATTTAATCATAAAGCCTTAAGATATTTTCTTTTATAAACAAAGATATGAAAACATTTTCTAAGGGGGATAAAAAGATGAATATTAAGGATACGGTTAGTATTAATAAGGTACAGCAGGATGCAGAGAATTATTTCCGCGGGGGATATTTTTGTTGCGAAGCTCTAATGGCTTCTATCCGGGATAACTTTGAATTAGATATTCCTAAGGAGGTTATTGCCATGGCTTCTGGTATGGCCGTAGGAGCTGGTCGCTCTGGCTGTATCTGTGGCGCTTTAAATGGAGGTATTCTAGCCCTGGGTTTATTCTTCGGAAGGACAGAACAAAATGGACCTCAGGATCCAAAGGTAGTAAAATGCATGAAGCTTACTAATGAGCTCCACGATTGGTTCAAGGAAGCCAGTGGTAAGAATGCTGTCTGCTGCCGTATCCTTACCAGGGGACTCAATATGACTAAGGGAGAGCATAAGGAACAGTGTATCCATTTTACAGGTATCTGTGCTGCTAAAGTAGCAGAAATTATCATACGTGAGCTTGAGCTTACAAATCTTGATAAACAAGCTACTAAGATAGGAGAATTAATATGAATAATTTAATAAAAAGAATAACAATTCCTATATGCGGCCTTAGCCTTGGCCTTGCTGCTCTTGGTAACCTGCTTCAAAGCTATTCTGAAGGTCTCCGCTATATTTGCGGTATTGCTTCAGGGATTCTTATGGTTTTATTTTTGATAAAGGTAGTTATGTTTCCTAAGATGATTAGTGAAGACTTTAAAAATCCAATTATGGCCAGTGTCTTTGCAACCTTTCCCATGGCATTAATGCTACTAAGCGTTTATGTTAAACCCTGGCTTGGAGCTTCTTCACGATACCTTTATATCTCTGCAATCTTAATACACATTGGCTTAATTATATATTTCACTGGAAGCTTCCTAATAAAGCTTCAGCTGCCTAAGGTTTTTGCAAGCTATTTCATAGTATATGTTGGTATAGCTGCAGCCTCTGTTACAGCCCCTGCCCATGGAATGCTGTGGATTGGCAAGGCTGCCTTCTGGTTTAGCTTTGCAGCACTCCTTGCACTTCTAGTACTTATTACTATAAGATATGTAAAGCTTTCAGCTGTTCCTGAGCCTGCAAGACCACTGATTTGTATCTATGCTGCTCCTGTGAGCCTTTGTATTGTGGGCTATATGCAATCAATTATGCCAAAATCCTTAGGATTAATCGCTGTTATGTATGTTTTTTCATTGATATTTTATATATTCGCTTTAGGTAAGGCTATTAGCTATATATCCCTTCCTTTCTATCCTAGCTTCGCTTCCTTTACCTTCCCTTTTGTAATCAGTGCACTAGCATCAAAGCAGGTAATGGCTTTCACGGCTAACACAGGCAAAGGGCTTCCCATACTAAAATACATAGTGCTGGCTCAGACTATAATTGCTGCCGCAGCAGTTCTTTATACCTTCTGCCGCTATATGATATTTATTTTCAAGAGCCCTAAGGTAAAAAGTGAACAGGTAATAACTCCAGTTAAAGCTTAAATAAAAGTGAAAAAGTGCGTTCTCTCATCTGAGGAAGCGCACTTTCTATTTCCTTATATTATTCTTCATGAGAAGAAATTTCATCCTTAAAATAGCCTAAAACAAATTCCTTAAAGGTTTCGACGGCTGGGGACAATGCAACCTTTTTGCTATGAACAAGGTAAAAATATCGCATAAGGCTAAGATTTTCAAGTTCAAAGGTTAAATAACCCTTATCCTCCCTACCCTCTGCAGCTATCTCCGATATCATAGATATACCCATATTACAGGACACTGCCTGCTTTATAGCCTGCATGCTGTTCATTTTAGCAGCTATATTAAGCTTTCTTCCACCATAGCCTATCTTCCCAAGACTATCCTCCAGATCCTTTATGGTACCTGAGCCTTGCTCTCTATAAATAAAAGGCTCATCTATAATTTCCTCTATTTTTATGGGCCTATTTCCTATACTAAGAAACCTATCGGTCTTTGGGGTTATGAGCACCAGCTTATCTTTAAATACAGGTATATATTCCAAAGAGGAATCGGCCTTATTTCCTGTAAAGCCTATTTCACTTTTATTATCTGCAATGCTGGTGATTACAGAGGCGCTATCAGACTGTTCAACAAAAAATCTAATAAGAGGGTGCTCTCTTTTAAAAGCAGCGAGCAGAGCTGGTAGCAGGTATTCACCAGGTACGCTGGAGGTCTGGATTTCTAAAACACAATCCATATCATTAACCGATGGCTTCATAGACTTAATGGCTTTTTCCCGGGTATTAAGCATATCTAAAGCATACTGAAAAAGGACCTTTCCCTGCTTAGTAGGCACTGCTTCTCTATAAGAACGATCTATAAGAGGTAAGCCAAGCTCTCTTTCTAAGGAATTGATGTGAGCACTGATGGTAGGCTGAGTCAAAAATAATATATCTGCAGCCTTAGAGAAGCTTTTGTACTTAATAACTGCTACAAAGGCTTCTATCTGTCTAAAATCCATTTATTCTCCCCTCCTATTTAATCAGTACACGGGCATCCTTTTCCATCCGTGTTATCTTCCGTTCATCGAAGGCTTCAAGGATTATAACAGAATATTTACGAGAGGTTCCCAGGTAGTCCCTAAACTCTCCTAGGGTTATACTGCTTTTTTTATTCATATGTTCTCGTAGACCCTCTAAAGCCTTCATCCAATGAGTAGAATGAATAAAGTATTGATAGCTTATCCTTTCAAGTACCCCTTCTGTAGCTAGGGCTTCTATAATCTGCTTAGCTAAGGCCCTATCCTTTTCTGAGGCTGCTACCTCTTCAATATCAGGGATTTCATAACCAAGAGCCATATATTTGTCAGCTATTCTATTTTTCATTTTAAGCTGTTCATCGCTATAGGATATTTCAAAGTCATACCTTGAGGTGTAGTTCCCTGCCTCCTTAATTAACTTCTCCTCTACTAGCTTCTTAATAATAAGCTCCAGAGACTTTGCATCTTTAATAAAAAGCTTCTCTCCAAGCCTTGTTCTGAATTCTTCTTTAAACATTCCCACAGATATTGGGTTTTGCTTATGATACTGGTCTAATATATCAATAGCCTTATCTGAAGCATAATTAAAATACTCTTTATGCACCACTAAATTTCTACCAAGGTCAGTGGCACTTCCAATTTGTAGAAGCTTATTTAATATAGCTTCAGCTTCACCCAAAGTAATAGCCATTCTAGCTGATAAATCTGACACAGGAGCTAATGCTTTGCTTTCCTCCAAGAGTATTTGTTCAAAGACTTCCTCTACTGTACCTTTATCTTTAATGGAAAGAGAAGAAATAACCTCTTCATTAAGCCTTTTTCTTTTTGGTGGATTTGAATCCAGCACTACTCCACCACCGATGGTTTCTAAAGGTGAATAAAATCTCACTATGAATCTATCTCCCTTTTTTAAGGCAGCATTTTCCTCGAGCCTGAGCTGTGCATATCCTGATTCACCGCTTTCTAAGGTGTCCTTATCTAAAAGCACTGCCTTACATAAAACCTCAGAGGCTCCATAGTATAGGTGCAGTCTGCTGCCATTAATAAGGCTTCTTTTGCTATCATCAAACATATCCAGCCTTACATCAAGAATCATAGTAGGGGTTAGACTCCCCTTAGCTGCTATAACAAAGCCTCTTTCTATATCTTCCTTCTTTATCCCCGTAAGGTTAACCGCTGTACGCTGACCAGCATAGGCCGTTTCCACCACATTTCCATGGACCTGTACATTCCTCACCTTAGCCCTCTTACACACAGGATAAATATCTACCTCATCTCCAACGGATATAGCTCCTTCTATTAAGGTTCCTGTGATTACTGTTCCAAAGCCATCCACGGTAAAAACTCTATCTATAGGTATTCTTAATAGAGATGGATCCTCTCTTCTTTCACTTCCCAAGGAAACCAAGTCACAGATTAAGTCTTTGAGCTTTTCAATATTTTCCCCCGTATGGGAGGACACCTCTATCATGGGAGAGCTCTCAAGAAAGGTTCCTTCCACATGACTCCTTATATCCTCTCTCACCATTTCCAGCCATTCCTCATCCACAGCATCCACCTTGGTAATTACCACTATTCCTCTACTTATCCCAAGCATCTTAATTATTTCAAAATGCTCTATGGTCTGAGGCATAATCCCCTCATCAGCAGCCACTACCAACAGTACCAAATCAATGCCTCCAATACCAGCTAGCATATTTTTTACAAACTTCTCGTGGCCTGGAACATCTATTATTCCTATATTTAACTCTCTATCATTAGGCATGTTGGCAAAGCCAAGCTCTATGGTTATCCCCCGCTTCTTTTCCTCTTTAAGCCTGTCCGTATCTGTACCAGTCAGGGCCTTTATGAGGCAAGTCTTCCCATGATCTACGTGTCCCGCAGTTCCAACTATAACATTACGCATTTTTCTTCTCCATACTATATTTTTCACTGATTTCCTTAAGAGCTTCTATGATTATTAATCTTTCTTCCTGAGTTATGGTCCTCATATCTATATAAACCTTATTCTTATATATCCTTGTAATAATGGGTATTTTATAGCTACGTAGTGCTCTTTCAATCTTTTCTGCAGCTATGCTTATAGAGTCTATTGCTAGAGCGTAACCCCTTAATACTGAGGTTGGGGCAGAGCCACCACCAACTCTTTCCTCCACTTCAGTAATAGCTATATTATAAAAAGCTGTTTTTTCCGTTATAGCTTCCTTCATTGCTAATCCATTATTATAAAGCTCCTCCGAAGTTCTGGTAAGCATCTCAAGGACAGGTATCTCCTTTATAGCCTTTTCCATATCAAGATATTCTCTAAAGGTAGCTTCCATAGCTGCCAGGGTCATCTTGTCCACTCTAAGTATTCTTGCAAGAGGGTGCTTCTTCATGGCATCTATGTATTTTTTCTTACCAGCTATTATTCCTCCCTGAGGTCCTCCAAGAAGCTTGTCCCCGCTAAATAGAATTACATCTATCCCTGTTTTTAAAGCATCAATAACTGTTGGCTCCTCTACCCCGTATTTTTCAAGATTTATCATAAGCCCACTGCCCATATCATAAATTACAGGGAGACTTACCTCCCTACCTAATGCTACAAGTTCCTCTAGAGAAGCTTCTTCAGTAAAGCCAACTATTCTATAATTGCTTGTATGAACCTTAAGTAATGCTCCTGTAGCCTCAATATTTACTGCTCTTTTATAATCCTGAGCCTTTGTTTTATTTGTGGTGCCAACCTCTCTGAGAATTGCACCACTCTGCTCCATTATTTCAGGTATCCTGAAGGAGCCCCCTATTTCCACCAGCTCTCCCCTTGAAACGATTACTTCCTTCCCAAAGGCCATGGAGGAAAGACAGAGCATTGTGGCTGCAGCATTATTATTAACCACCATAGCTGCTTCCGCTCCAGTAATTTTTATGATAAGCTTTTCAACGTGATCATGCCTTGAGCCTCTAGCTCCCTTTTTCACATCATACTCCAGTGTGGAAAAGCTGCTTGCTATATCCATTACACTTTCACAGGCGGACTTCGATAGCTTTGCCCGTCCTAAATTTGTATGGAGAGTCACTCCTGTGGCATTGATTGTTCTTCTTAGGCTCTTCTGATTTTTTTCAACCAGGAGAGCAATAATATTATCCATTAAATCATCATAATTAGTTATATGTGATATATTTTCCTCTTCATTTAATAGCTTTGTCCTAAGGCTGCTTATAGCTTCTCTGATAGCTTCTACAATAACATCTCTTGAAGTTTCCCCCATAAAAACAAATAAGCGCTGATCCTTCAGCACCTCATCAACCTTTGGAAGCTTTCTTAAAAGTTCCTGTTTATTCATATTGAACCCTCCGTTATGATAAAATGGCGGGAGTATGTGGGAATCGAACCCACCCAAGAAGCTCCTAACTCCTCGAACTGGTTTTGAAGACCAGAAGGCACACCAGCACCCATCTACCCCCATATCTGTAACTTATGAGTTTACTAGGCTCATGATTTTAACCATATGTTATTTTAATCACAACCCAATGTCATTATATAACATAATTAAATAAATATCCACTAAAATGTAAAATATGTAATAAAATATCCCTAAATACCCCCAAAAACTTCATTAAAGCTACCATACCCTAAGGCATAGTAGCTTTAAATTCTTATTGTATATAGCCTGCTGCTGACAAAATAGCCACAGCCCTGTGATTATTAGCTTCACTTACCCTAATTATAGGGCCAGTGCATCCCATTCCACTCTCAGCATATATATTTTCCTTCCACAATGCCCTTACTGCATCTTCCAGGTCCATAACTTCGATTCCTGATATTTGAGCAGTAACCACTTCCTTGGGAGGTTCTTTTATCTCAGCTACAGGTTCAGCTTTTTTACTACTTTTTAAACCTTCAAGAATATCCTTTAAGCCAGCCTTTTCAGCCTTATTAAACTCCTCTTCAGCTATCCTTAAACAATTATTTTGCACTAATTCCGCTGCATATTCTATTGCTCCTGCAATTACCGGTGCTCCAGAAGCTCTGGAAATAATCATTATTATCTTATCATAGCCCATACCTATTCCAGGGCCATAGCCCCAGCCTAAGGATTCATAATTTCCACCAGTAGTGTAGGCAGAAAATATCTTAGTCATGAGGTTACCTGTGAGAGCATCCATAACCATTATATCGGAGGTCCCTGCTAGAAGGTCATTTCCCCTCATCATCAGTCCACCATCAGCTCTCGCTGAATCGGCAAAGGATATATCATAGCCATTTTCCTTCAGCTTTAACAGTGCCTTTTCAGCCTGTCTTGCTCCATCTATATTGGCTATTCCTACTGTGGGGTTAGGAACTCCAGAGGCTTTGGCTGCTATGATTCCGTATATAGCATTTTTAACCATAGCTATGGTCCTGTCCGTATCAGAGGTTCCTGTGGTAGCAGCGATATACATCTCCCTACCTCTTCCAGGAGTTACAACTCTTCCAATGGTAGAAACTCCTATTGGGAAGGGATAATGCATGGTCACTGCAGCAGCTATTTCTCCTGACTCCAGCATGGCTTCCATTTTCTTATGAACCTCTTCGCCTTCTATAACAATTGCCTTGTAGCCTTTTTTCTCTGCCAAATAGATAGCTTCATGAATAGTCTCCATTCCATGCTCGCTTCCTTCAATAGCTACTCCTATTACAGGCTTTTTACCAAATTCACCGGTTTCCAGGGCATCTGCTACTTCAAGAAAGGTGTCGGCTATAAGCTTTTTTATCTTTATATCTGACATATTATCCTCCTTTCCGGTAGCTTCTATTCAGACAGCAACCCTTCAGCAAATTTTCTCATAGACTCAGCTATGAGGCTTTTCACTTTATTTTCATCAAAGCCTTCAGTGTCTTGTCCTTTTCCATCATTAGCTTCTATCAGGAAGGATACTCCGTCAAACTGGTTTGTCATTCTTCCAAGGAATAAGCTTCCTTTTCCTATAATCATAACTCTGCTAATTTTTCCAGAGAGTATATCCTCTCTAGCAAAGCCAAGATAAGGTACTCCTGAAGGTATATGTCCTTGAGTAGGTGCCCAGCCTACCATTCCATGACATTTTACAAAATCAGCTAGCTGGCTTCTTTCCAGTTCCCCTCTCTTAACTCCAAGGGCAGCTATCATCTTATAGTTAGCTTCTGGAACATCTCCTGCTCCTGCAGGCTTTGTAATATCAGGATTCTGCATTTCTACAGCATACTTATCCACATCTGTTATTTTAAGCTTGGATCTATCTAATGGATCTGTAACTAGAGAGGTTATAACTGCCTGAGGAGAGGATCCTGTTCCAACAGTATGCCTTCCAGTTATATCATTTCTGATTATAGGGCTAACACCGTCATCAGCAGTTATTAAAACTGAGAAGCCTGCTACAACATCCTCTAATATAGGAAGTCCCTTCTTAACGTGATCCTTACCATTCATTCCTAATTTAGCAGTACATCCTCCCCCTGTAACAACTACAGTCTTAAAGGTACCTGCCTTAACTAGAGAAGCAGCGCTTAAAAGTGCATGAGCTGGCCCTGCACAGAAGCCTCTTACGTCTGAACCATTGGCATTTAAGAAGCCAGCAGTCTCAGCAGCAGCCTTGGCAAAGTTTCCTCCACCTCTTTGATTCATGTCTCCACACGCCTCTTCACAACAATCTATTACATATTCAACCTCTAAAGGATCTATACCGGTAACCTTTACAAGGTTCAGTAAGGATAATACACTGGAGGCTTTTGTTACTAGGTTTTCTAAGATTACATGTGCTGAGAGATTCACATCCACCTCATGGGCTCTTTTAACTGCTCCAACTAATTCATTGTTATGGTATAAGCCTTCCGCATGCTCCTCTTCAACTAACTTCTTTAAAGCTTCTATGTCATCAGTGTTTTTATCCAGGACAGCAGCCTTCTCCGCTCCTATTAATTCATTAGCAGCTAGCTTAGCCTTTACCCCTTCAGCAAAGTTTTTTTCTAATTTAACTAAGTCAAAGACATCACAGATTCTAATAAGTCCTAAAAACTCATCCTGTGCTATTATCTCTCCAAATTTCCCTTTAGATGAAGCAGCTTCTGCTTTTTTATCATACCAGGGGAATGGAGTCTCCTTTAAGCTTTCTGGTGTAAGATTTCCTATATAAACCTGATGGGGAATATAATTAACCACATCCTCAAAGCTTCTTAAATGCTCTGGAAGCTTCTTTAGGTACTCTGACTCTGGGTTTACTACCCTTTCAGTAGTTTGGGTTGTTCCATTATGAATTACCATATCTGGTGCAGCTGCTAATGTATAAGCTGAACCTTTGATTACCGCATAACCGCCCATTCTATTCTTCCTCTCTTGAATTAATATTTATAAATAAAATAATTCTATTTTACATAGAGAAAGGAGCCTCTGCCCCTTTCTCTTAGTTTTTATATCTGCTCTCTAATAGCATTCATTTCTGATACTATGTCATCAACATCAAGTACCATTTCCATCATGCTCACTTGCTCATCGTAAACCTCAGGATCTATTTCATCCTTTACCTCTGGCTCACATATGTGATATACATTGAGTCCTAACTGGACTCCTGCTAATGGACCTGCAAATGTAGGATCTCCAAGAGTTACAGTTTCTGCAGCAAGACCTGCTGCTTCACCTTCAGCAGCACCTAACAATACAACTAAATTATCTTTTCCGTATTGCTCTGCAAAATCCTTTACTCTTTTCTGATTCTCAAGGTCCATAGCACCTGCGGCAGTTCAGACGAAGCATTCTGTTGAGGAAAATACAACTTCAGCTCCTGCAGATTCAGCACAGGCTGTAATAGCAGGTCCTGGAATACCATCTCTGTCGCCAATAATTACAACTTTCTTGTCCTTTAATATTGACATCTACTTCTCCTCCTTCTTTCTGTAATTTATAGCCCTTAGGCTTATCTATCTTAACTCTTTAAAAAGGGTTAGCAAAATTATATTAGATATACTTTTTTATCATTTCTTCAATGGCTTCTGGAGTAGCATCGTCCTTAACTAGCTCTTCAACCTTTTGTCCATCCTTATATATAGCCATTACAGGAAGTCCTAATATTCTCTGGCTTATAGCAAGACGTCTTGCCTGTGTAGTGTTAAGCTTACAGAACTTTAACTTATCGCCATATTTTTCAGCTAGGGCTTCTACATGAGGCATTAAAGCCTCACAGGGAACACAGCCATCTCCAAAATAGTCAACAAAAACATAGCCTTCAGCCTTTAATACTTCAGCTTCAAAGGTATTTTTATCACATAGTATCATTTTCTAATCCTCCTCCCACTAAAAGATTTGTAAAGGAATAATCATTATCTTCAATGTATCTTCCTGCCTGAACTGCAGCGATGGCACCATCAGCAGCCGCAGTGATAACCTGTCTTAAGCTTTTAACTCTTATATCACCAGCAGCAAAGACACCCTTTATATTAGTATTCATGTTATCATCGGTGATAATATAGCCGTCCTGCATATCAATCTTACCCTGGAAGATATCTGAAGCAGGCTTAAAGCCTATAAATACAAACACTCCAAAGGTACCATCATTTTCATCAGCTACTATTTCCAATCTCTCACCGGTCTTAACATTTTCTACTACCATGGATTCAAGTATTCCATCACCACGGAGCTCTCTCACTACCGTATCCCACATAAAATTCACCTTAGGATTCCTAAAAGCCTTCTCCTGAATGGATTTAGCAGCTCTTAGCTCATTTCTTCTGTGAATTAATGTTACCTTCCTTGCAAATTTAGTGAGGTAAATGGCTTCTTCAACAGCAGAGTCTCCTCCACCCACCACATAAACCTCAAAATCCTCAAAGAATGCAGCATCACAGGTGGCACAGTAGGATACACCCTTTCCTGTGAGTTCTTTTTCTCCTGGGCAGCCTATAAGCACTGGAGAAGCTCCTGCAGCAATTATCACTGTCTTTGCTTCATAGGTTTCCTTCTTACATCTAATAATTTTTATTTTGCCTTCTAGTTCCATGTCCACTACCGTATCAATAACCTTCTCTACTCCGAACTTGGTAGCTTGAGCAGACATTCTATTTATGAGGGTAGGTCCTGATTCTTCTAAAATAGATCCTGGATAGTTTTCTATTTCAGCAGTTATAACAATCTGTCCCCCATCCTTTGCTTTTTCTATAATGAGAGTTGATAGCTTATCTCTTCCGGCGTAAAGTCCAGCAGATAGCCCCGCTGGTCCTGCACCTATAATTATTACATCATAAATTTTACTCATTTTTCTATGCTCCTTATTCTACTCAAATACAGTTTGGTCATTAACCTCAGTACAGAGAGCATCTAATGCTTTAGTAAGCATTTTTCTTCTTATTTCCTTCTCCTCTTCCATGGTAAGAGCTGGGTTTCCAAGAGGATGAGGGATAGCTATAGCTGGAACTATTCTATTGGCTCCAACTGTTAAGGATATTGGAACTACTGTACAGATATGAACCACAGGTATACCTGCTCTTTCTATCTCTTTAACCATCGTTGCACCGCAACGAGTACAGGTTCCTCATGTGGAGGTTAGTATAACTGCATCCACTCCGTCATTACGAAGCTGTATACCTATTTCCTCCGCGAACTTTTTAGAGCTTGCAACGGCTGTACCATTTCCAACAGTTGTATAGAAATATCTATGAAGGCTTCCTATCTTTCCTTCCTTCTCAAACTCTCTTAATACATCTACAGGAAGTACTCTATCTGAATCTCCATTAGCATATACAGGATCGTATCCACCATGAGCTGTTTCATGAGTTTCAGCTGTTAAATCCATAAAGCCTTCAATATCGTATTTACCGAACTTAGAAGCACTGGAGGATTCTATATGATCTGGATTTCCCTTTGGAACTATACCACCAGAGGTAACAAGAGCAATTTTAGCCTTACTCATGTCCTTAACTGCTGGGTTTGGAGCTACTCTATCAAAATCAGGCATTGGGAATTCTGTTGTAAATTCTTTACCGCTTAATTTTTTTATAAGCATATCAACAGCTCTTTCAGCCCCTCTTTTTTCTTCAAAAAAGTTAACTCTTATTCCATTAGGTAAATATCCTTCCTCTATGGAAGCACCTATCTTTTCTCCTCTAGCTAGCTTTAAGCCTAAAGGAACCATAACCTTTACCGCTGCTCTCATTCCTGCTGCACTGTCCTTTGTTGAAACCACATGAACCTTGGTTTTAAACATATCAGCACCAGGATTTTCTTTGTACATACCTGTTATTGCTGGAATACCTAACTCTTCTTTTACTGCTGAAGCTACAGTACCACAGGCAACTCCGTATCTACCAGCATTAAAAGCAGGTCCACAGATAACTAAATCAGGATTTTCACTCTTTATCATATCTAGAACAGTTTTCTTGGCAGTCTCAAGATTTTCATTAAAATATGAGTCTCCACAGATAACTGTTGCTACTATTTCAGCTTCTTCTCCAAAGGCAGCTTTGAAAGCAAGACCAGGACCAACAATACCTTCTCTAAGCTCTGGCTGGTAGTCTGCTTTTTCTTCTCCACCGATGTTGGCAAAGAATTGATTTATATATTGAACTACTCTAAGCTTTGACATTCTTTTCTACCTCCTATCTCGCACTGAGCTTATTAAAACCAAGCTCATTGGTTGCTCCAGTGATTACCTGAAGCTCCGCAGTGATGGAACCATCGGCATGTAAGCTGCCATCGAAGCCTCCTGCTATTATGTCTGCTATCTCTATATGCCCTATTACTCTATCCATAGGTCCAAGCTCTATAACCTGATTAGCATTTCCACCGGTTACTACTGCATCAGCACTGGCATCAGCATCAGCTAAGGATTGAGAAGCTCCATCTCTTCCTGCATACTCATCAGTGATAATAACAGTCTTTATTCCCTTTGCGGATATTTTCTTACAATTCATGATAAGATCTGTGTCTGGGTTTCCAAAGCCTTCTTGAGATATGATAACTCCATCTACCCCTAGAAGCTCTGCTAGCTTTGCGGTCCAATCAGAGGAACGCTCTTTATCCGCCAGGTACACGTTTTCATTGGTGATAATAACACAGGTAAAGTTTAATTCTTTTCCATGCTTTTTAAATAGCTCTTCTACCACTGGATTGTTTAAATGATGGTAGGTGGTATTCTTATCACAGGCTGATACACAGTTACCACTTAATATTGCACCATCCATTATTTCTGTTGGATTTAATATTGTAGTTAATGACTGCTTCATGTCAACGCCATATACATAGGTATCATGAAGTAAGCCCTGGCTTTGAAGCATTAAAACATAAGCTACTCTTGGAAGATTTGGAAGCTTTTCAATACCTTCCTTTAAATTATAGGTTTCGAAGGTTTCTACTTCTTCAGCCACTATTTCTCTAGCAAGCTCTCCCAGGTATGTAGCAGTTTTAAGGCCTGCAAATCTTACTGATTTTTCATGAGCATGCTGTTTTATTCCTTCTATTGGTTCACATACCACAACAAGGTTATTTAATTTAGAGAATGGAGTATACTCTGCTCCTACCCCTGTCATGTCTATGATTCCTTCCTGGAAGCCAACTATCTTTCCAGTAGTAACCACTGCAGAACCCTTTAACACATTAGTTCTTCCGGAACCTACTGTTTCAACCTTAGAAATCATTCCTGGAAATACATTTCCGTTTCCGGAAACCTTAACTCTTGGTTCAATAACATCCTTTACAGGAGCTATTCTGATGCTTTCTCCAGGTCTTGCAATATCTAGGCTTACAGACTTAAGGTTCTCATCCTCCATAAGAAGAGATATCAGCTCAGCTTTATTTACATAAAGTATGCCGTTCTCAACCTTGGACTCAGCTCCAAATTGAATATCTTCAATATGGATATAGCCTAATTCAAGTTTCATAAAAAAACCCCCTTTAATTTAATGCACTTTGTAATAATGTAAAGTCCACCTCTTTAAAGTCTTCCAGCACCTTTTCTGTATACACTGAGCTGTCTCTATACCTGCATTTAGTCATAAATTTGTCATGAGATGCAATAGCTGACTCAATGAGCTCCAGTGAATTGATATCAAGGCTTCTCCCAGCTTCCTTTGAAATAACCAGGGATTTATAGGGAGTTTCACCAGGCTTAATGCTTCCTGATAGAGGATGAGTTAAGAGCTTATGTCCATTATGGATCCTATCTCTAGCCTGTACCAATACCTCTCGATACTGTCCTTCTATAAACAGAGTCTCATAGCTGTTCTCATAATATTCCTTTACCATGCTATTATTAGTAATAATCAACATCTGCAAACCTCTCCTAAAATGCAATATAATCGGGCAATCTTAATGCAATGAAATTATTTTTTCCCATTAAAAAAAGCAAAAAGCGAATAAACGCCTTTTGCTCTGTTATTAACCTGAGAGTTTCTTTCAAAGTGAAATTGCCCCTTCGGTGCTTAAAGCTTTTCAGAGTCCTGTCCAACTGCGGTCCTTTTACCTGAGATAATCGCAGCTCACCTTGGCTATGGTGGCTACTTACGTCCTTCGGTGTTGCCTTGCAAACTCTTCCGCAGTCTTCATCCAGATTATTCTTTATTTTTTAATGTTATTACAATACATTTATACCATATACTTGTTAAAAAAACAACAATCATTTGTAATAAGTTATATTATTTGTAATTTATGCATTATTTTAACTAATTACTAATTACTATGCTTTTTTAATGGTACTTATACTATAGAATCATTAAAAAAGACGCGCTATTAGCACGTCTCTCTATTATCAAAGCTTATTAGTAATTAAATTCCCAGATTCATACCTCTTAAGTCCTTTATAGAAGAAGCTGTAGGCAAGGATTAACCAGACAATAGTTACAGCTATCAATAGGATAAAAAGCTTTAAATCAAAGCTCTTTAAGAGCTTAACTGGTATATAGGACATAAAACCAGAGGGGAGTAAGGTATATAATATTATCTTTAATCCTCCCTTGAAGATCGATTCCGGATAGTTACTAAAGGTGGTTAGGAATTGCCAAGCTTGGGTTACAACTCCCTCAAAGCTGCCTGTATAAAAGCTAATGGAGTGAAATATAATTACTACCGATGAAAAAATCAAGGCAGCAGTTATGGAAAAAAGTAAAAATAGCAGGAATTCCTTTAGAGCAAATCCCTGGATTATAATATATAAAATTATTCCGTAAAGAGTATCTCCCCAACCGGAAACAATAGTTCTAGAACACAATACATTAATAAGTACATCCTTGGGCTGCAGCAAATATACATCCAACTCTCCATTGATAATAATTTTAGTGAGCTGATTTAAATTTCCAAATAATACTGTGGTTATTCCAAAGCTTGTGGATACCAAGGCCCAAAGGGCCATTACCTCTTTAAAGCCATAACCTCCAATATCTCCAACATTGTCAAAAAGCATCCACCAGAAAAATATAAAGGAAGCGTTATTTATCATCATTCCAAATATCTGCATCAGGAAGCTTCCTCTGTACTCCATGGCGGAGGATAAATTAAATTTAAAATAATTGCCTATGAGCTTTAAGGATTTTTTAACCTCCATTAACATTTAATTTCCGAACCCCCTTTCCGTATACAAATAATGTTAGAGCAATAAAGAAAAGTAGATACAGAAGCTGAATACCAGCCCCCCTTATAAAAGCACCAAAACTAAAATCCACTGCCAGCCTAGCAGGAGTATAGGTTACATATACAAAGGGCAAAGCTTTTGAAATTCTTTGAAGCCACATAGGAAACAGTTCTATGGGAAGAAGCATGCCCCCTAATGTGAAAACCAGCTTAGAATATATCCAGAAGAATGGGCTGTTTTCTTCAGTCCAGAAGGCAGTAAGAGCTAAAAGCATATATATAAAAAAGTTTAACATCCATCCTAGCAGTATGCTTATAAACACAAAAGGAAAGGTTGCCCAAGAAAACCCTTCTAATGGCCCTACAAATAAAAATCCTATAATAATTGCTAGAGTGCCGTTAGCTAAAAGCTTTACTCCGGAATCCCCTATAAAGCAGGAAAAACAATACAATATATAATTATAAGGCTTTCCTATGAGATAACCTATGTTTCCGCTTTTTACTTCCCTATTTACCTCTTGATGAATAAGTCCTCCCGATAGCGTGATGAGCTCTGTCACAACTAAATACCATATCATCTGGTTAAGGGTGATTCCGGCAATACTGCTATTACCATCGGCATAGATGCTCTTCCACAGCATTAAATAAACAAACATGATCAATATGAAAAACAAATTATTTCCTATTAAGTCCCAAAAGTAAACAAGCTTATTTTGAAAATTTATCTTTATGATGGGTATATACTTATTCATCTACTCACCGTCCTTCCTTTCCATTGTAGATAAAGGAAATTACCTCCTCTAGTGGAGTTTCATTTATATTTATATCTTCTACTCTTCCCAGCCTTATCAGGATAGAAAGGACCTCGTCTATATCCTGCTTCTTTGTGTCCACCCTTACCTGAAGAGCGCTCCCCTTGCTTTTAACTATATCCACAGGTATGCCCTGTATATTCACAGGCTCACTGTACTTAATGTGTATATATTTCTTATTGAGATAACTGTATTTAAGGCTCTTTACGGACTCATCTAGTACGATTTCCCCATGATTAATTATTATGGCCCTTTTGCAGAGCTTTTCTATATCTCCAGCATCATGGGAGGTTAAAAATATCGTAGTCTTTTCCTCTTTATTTAGCTTTAAGATAAGCTCTCTTATCCTCTGCTTTACTATAACATCCAAGCCTATAGTAGGCTCATCTAAGAAAATCATCTCTGGTTCATGAAGTATAGCCGCTGCTATCTCACAGCGTATCCTCTGCCCTAAGGAAAGCTTTCTAACGGGTATATCCATAAGGTCATGGATATCGAAGATTTCCTTTAAATACTCAATTCTTTTTACGAGCTTTTTATTTTCTATCTCATATATACCACCTAACAGCTTAAAGCTGTCTAATGGAGGTAGATGAAACCACAGCTGTGACTTTTGGCCAAAAACAGTGCCTATCTTATAAGCAAGCTTTTTTCTTTCTCTATCAGGATTAAATCCACAAACCCTTATATCCCCAGCAGTAGGCTTTAAGATACCTGTGAGCATTTTTATGCTCGTTGACTTACCAGCGCCGTTAGGACCTATAAAGGCCAGGAGCTCTCCTTTATCTACCTGGAAGCTTATCCCCTTTACCGCCTCCACATTTTTATACTGAGGCTTTATCATGGACTTAAGACTTCCCCGAAAGCCCTCCTCCTTAGTCTTTACCTTAAACTCTTTTCTCAGGTTTAACACCTCAATAGCACTCATAATTCCCCTCCTATCTAACATAAAAATCTATTGAATAAAAAAAAATAAAAGCCCAAAGCAGGAATCTCATGTGAGACTCCTCCTTTAGGCTTTTCTCCTAAAAGTGTAGGCAACTTCCTTACCCATAGAGTAAAGTAAATGCTCCCCTGTATCGCTTGGACCAAACCCGAGAGCTTATGCTAAAAGCAGGCTTCGGCGGAACCCTAGATACACTCTCTATATTGGATTTATGTTATCATAGAAATAATCATCGGTAAAGCTTTAAAAACAGAATATTTTATATTTTACAAATCATTACAAGCTATTGTAATATACCTAGGAAGTATCAATAAAATCAAAGAAAACTTATTAATTTCATATCATTCTATAGAAGCTAGAATTACCCTGAACTAAAGGATAATATAAAGTTACTTTTCTTTATATAAACAAAAATATGCTATAATGAAATTAAAATACAGATTATTTACGGCAGAATTCATACTATAAATCATATAATAATTTAGGAGTAATTATGGTTGAGATTTTTTTATTCGCATTAAATGCAATAGCACCAATTTTATTATTAATTCTTCTAGGATATTTTCTGAAATCTATCAAGCTGTATGATGACAGCTTCTTAAAAACAGCTAACAGCCTGGTTTTTAGGATACTTCTTCCCACTTTACTTTTTTATAATATCTATGGAATTGATAGCCTAACCGCCTTAGACTTTAGCTCCGTAGGCTTTGCCGTACTTATTGTAATGATACTTTTCTTTTTAGCTCTGGCCACAGTAGTTTTCTTTGTTAAGGATCCTGCTCAAAAAGGAGTAATTCTCCAGTCTGCCTTTCGTTCTAACTTTGCAATTATAGGAATGCCCATGGCTGAGGCTCTTGGCGGAAAGTCAGCTCTAGCCACTGTAGCTATTCTATCAGCTGTCTCCATACCTCTTTTTAATATTCTTGCTGTTATTTCCTTATCCCTATTCATAAAAGAGGAAGACTCAACAATCAACTGGCTTAATATAATAAAGAAAATAATAAAAAATCCCTTAATTATAGGCTGTGGAGCAGGTATTCTAGCTTTATTAATCAGAAGCCTTATACCCGTTAATAATGAAGGCACTCATATATTTACCATAGCTCAAGATCTTCCTTTTCTTTATGAAGCTATAGGAAACTTAGCTAAAATAGCCTCACCACTAGCTTTAATTGTATTAGGCGGTCAGTTTTCCTTTAAGTCAGTGAATAAGCTGCTGTCCATGGTTATATTAGGAACCCTATGGAGAATAGTCATAGCTCCCTTTATTGGAATTACCTCTGCCCTTATAATTGCCAGCTATACTGACTTACTATCCTTGAATGGAGGAGATATTTCAGCCTTCATAGCACTTTTCGGTTCCCCAGCGGCAGTGTCCAGTGCAATAATGGCAGGAGAAATGGGTAATGATGAGGAGCTAGCTGGTCAGCTGGTGGTTTGGACTAGTATTGGATCAATATTTACTATCTTCCTTCAGGTAGTACTCCTAAAAACAATGGGAGTCCTTTAAAACAAAAAAATTACGTAATTATATACTATAAGGCACTGCTTAACTGTATAAGTAAGCAGTGCCTTATTATTAGTAGATTTCTCTGTGGATATTAAACTACATAATTAAAAAGCTACAAAGTAAAGAAAAGAATAACCAAGATTCCAAGTGCTATTCTATACCAGCCAAAAACCTTAAAGTCATGCTTTTTAATATAGCCCATTAGGAATTTAATAGCCAGTATAGATACTAAGAAAGCTGTAACCATACCTACTAAAAGTATAACTAGCTCAAAGGCCTGAAAGGAAAAGCCAAACTTTAATAGCTTGATAAAGCTTGCACCAAACATTACCGGAATGGCTAAAAAGAAGGTAAATTCAGCTGCTATTGTTCTGGATACTCCTAGAAGAATACCTCCTATAATGGTTGCTCCTGACCTTGAGGTTCCAGGTATTAAGGAGAGGATCTGGAAGATTCCTATACCTATTGCAATCTTATAGCTAATATCTTTTAAGGAATTAATTCTTAACCTTTTTCCCTTATTTCTATTTTCTATAATAATAAATAGTACACCATATATTATAAGCATAGCAGCTATAACCAAAGGCTTATGGAGATGAGCCTCTAAGTAATCATCAAAAAGTATTCCTATTACCCCCGCAGGAACACAGGCAACTATAATCTTTCCCCATAGCTCTATGGTATTTCTATCTATCTTTTTGCTGCTATTTAGCGGGAAAAGCTTCTTCCAATATAGAACCACTACAGCTAATATTGCACCTAACTGAATAACAACAAAAAACATGCTTTTAAATTGATCAGAAAGGTTAAGCTGCATCAACTCATCTACTAGAATCATATGGCCAGTACTGCTTATGGGAAGCCATTCAGTGATTCCTTCTACTATACCCAAAAAAATAGCCTTTAATATTTCAATAAAATTCATGATTAACCCCTATCTTTCTAATATAATCATAGCTTGTTTATATATAAGTTAAATGATACTTATTATCATTTTAAACTATAATCTAAAATTAGAGTACAGCTTAAGTAACATTTTGTCAACTAACTTGTAACATTAATTAGAAAATATTAATATATATTCCATATAATTCTATGCTATATATACGCAAAGTAAATCGGCAGAGTTTCTATCTCTGCCGAAGATACTGTAAAAAAAATTATTCTATTGAATTAAGCTTTCCTAAAGCTACCTTTTCGAAGGAAGCTATCTTCATTTCTGCAGCTTCTGCGCTTTCACCCTTTGAATAAATGTATAGCTTTATTTTAGGCTCTGTACCAGAAGGTCTTACAGCATACCAGGACCCATCCTCATGAGTGAATAAAAGAACATTTGAGGAAGGTATAACAGATGGAGTAGTTTCTCCTGAAGCTACATCTGTAACTATCCCCTTCTTTAAATCAGTATATTTAGTAAGCTTTATTCCTTCTACCTCAGTAGGATATTCAGACCTATAAGCCTCCATCATTCTGCCTATTCTCTTGCTGCCTTCTACTCCTTCAAGGACTAGGGAGATTTGCTTTTCTCTGTAGTAACCAAATTCCTTATAAGTCTCTTCTAATACCTCTATTAGATTTTTGCCCTGCTTCTTGTAATAAGCTGCAGCCTCACAAAGCATCATGGAGGAAATTACTCCATCCTTATCCTTTACGAAATCACCGGTAACATAACCTATGCTTTCTTCATATCCGAAGATAAACTTCTTGTTACCTTCTTTTTCTAGAGCATTAGCCACTCCGCAGATATTCTTAAAGCCTGTTAGCGCTTCATAGGTTTCAACTCCATATTTAGCTGCAATAGCTCTTCCTAAATCTCCAGTAACAATAGACTTAACTATAAAAGCATTTTCAGGAAGCTTACCAGTTTCTAATCTTGCTTCTACAATATATTTAACTAGCATTGCACCAGTTTGGTTACCATTGAAGGCAACATAGCTGCCATCCTTATCTCTTACCATGATAGCTAATCTATCGCAGTCAGGGTCTGTAGCAAGAAGTAAATCTGCTCCGATTTCTCTTCCTAGGTTCTCTGCATATTCAAAGGCTCTAGAATCCTCAGGATTTGGGAATGGTGCTGTTGTAAAGTTTGGATCTGGATTTTCCTGCTCTGGTACTACAGTTATGTTATTGAAGCCTCTTTCCTTAAGCACTCTTCTAACTAAAACATTACCTGTTCCATTAAGAGGTGTATAAACTACCTTTATATCCTTATCTATGTCTTCTCTTAAAGCTAATGCCTTAACCTTTTCCACATAGATATCATCTATTTCTTTACCTATTATCTTAAGAAGTCCTTTATCTATTGCTTCCTGCTCATCCATAACAGAAACGTCCTCAAAGCTCTTAATAGCTAGTATCTTACCGGTAATAGCATCAGCCATCTCTTGACCTATCTGTGCGCCATCTTCCCAGTATACCTTATAACCATTGTATTCCTTAGGATTATGGCTTGCAGTAACTACTATACCAGAAGCAGTATTGAAATGTCTCACGGTATAGGATAGTAGTGGAGTAGGTCTTAAGCTCTCATATAGATAAACCTTTATCCCATTAGCTGCAAGAACAAGAGCTGCTCTTTTTGCAAAAACATCAGAAAAATGTCTGCAGTCATAAGCTATAGCAACTCCTCTATCCATGTAGCTTTGTCCCTGCTCTTTTATAAAATCAGCAAGACCTTGAGTTGCTCTTGATATATTATATATGTTCATTCTATTAGTACCTGCACCTAATTTTCCTCTAAGGCCAGCGGTACCAAATTCTAATTCCTTATAAAATCTGTCTTCGATTTCTACTTCATTATCTTTAATTGCTGCTAATTCTTCTCTGGTTTTCTCATCAAAAAACTTATTGTTTAACCAGCTAGTATACAAGTCTCTGTAATTCATCAAATTTCATCCTTTCCCATATAAAAAATTGTGCTTATAATAGGTGGGTAAATTGTGCCATCACTATTACGTCTTTTTCTTAATCATATCTATATTAACATTATTCTGCCCCATTTTGCCACTGGTAAATATATAATTATTCATTAAATTCCCGTAAACATTTTTTTTAAAACGCTTTAATTATTCGGTATCTGGGCAATATATACATATAAAGGTTTACATCTGTT
Source organism: Alloiococcus sp. CFN-8 (assembly GCF_049943125.1). Taxonomy (GTDB): domain Bacteria; phylum Bacillota; class Clostridia; order Clostridiales; family Clostridiaceae; genus JAEXZL01. Next base: position 1,983,537 of record NZ_CP188040.1, on the reverse strand, counting down.
GTTAAATTTTTGTAACATATATTAATTTATAAATTAGCATCTTATGGTAATATATGATATACTTATAATAGAAGGAAATTTTCTACACTCTTTTTGAAACAAAAAATCATATACTCAAAATAATCAAAAATCATCAAGATGATTTTTCATTTCTAAAGACATTGGAAATTACAGATAACATATATTATCTATGTCTCAAAGCGATTTTATATTTAATAAAATGAGCATCCTTTAAGTCCATCCACAATTAAGTCAAGATTACTTTAGTTAAGGCTTAATTTTCAAATCATAACAATATTTCCATTTTTAAAATTATCCATCTATGTCGCAGTAAAATTTAGATATAAAATCCACAAGTGATAAAAAGGAAGGTGATAAGTTGTTTATAGTTGGCGATAAGATAGTTTATCCTATGCAGGGAGCCGGCACCGTTGAGGCTATCGAGGAAAGAGAGTTCTCTGGTGAAGTTCAGAAGTACTATATAGTTTTAATTACCCATAACAAGTTAAAAATTATGATACCAGAAAGTAAAATCCAAAGTTCCCATCTTAGAAGAATAAGTGATGAGGACACCTTAATCTCCATTCTTCAAAAGGTGAACAGTTCAGATCTTTCCTTAGCAGAATTTCCATCTTTAAAAGAAAGAACTGAATTTTTAAACAGCAAAATAAAATCTGGTTCACTGAGAGAAAATGCAGAAGTAGTTCTAGCTCTTACATCAATCAACATTACAAAAAAATTAAATTCTACAGAAAAGCAAATCTTAGATAAAGCAAGGAAGCTTGTGGAGGGTGAAGTTTGTTTAATAAGGGATATATCTCAGCTTCAAGCTGCAATGCTAATAAAAAATTCTCTTCATTAACACTGGACATAAGTCTATAAAAATATACTTAAATTACGAAATAACCTCAATATATAAATAAAGCTGTTGATAGTATCTATCAACAGCTTTGTTTTTTTTATAATGCTACTACGTTAGCAGCTTGCTCTCCTCTTTGACCTTCAACGATGTCAAATTGAACCTTTTGACCTTCTTGAAGAGACTTGAAGCCTTCTCCGGATATTGCAGAATAGTGAACAAAAATGTCCTTTCCGCCTTCAACTTCTATAAAGCCAAAGCCCTTTTCTGCATTAAACCATTTAACTGTACCTTGATTCATTAAAAAAACCTCCAAACAAATAACTTTGCGGTCGTAATATATAAAATTAACATCTTCATTTTCTATAGTTACTAACCTTGAATTATGGTAACATAATCTAATTTAATTTTCAAGATAGACAACCATTTTTTCACAAATATTAAACATTTAGGCTATTTTATTATAAGCTCTACAGGACAGTGATCTGAACCAAATACCTCTGTATGTATTTTCGCATCAACGAGTCTATCCTCTAAGGCCTTAGAGGTACAGAAATAGTCGATTCTCCAACCAGCATTATTTGCCCTGGCATTAAAGCGATAGGACCACCAGGAATATACCCCTTCTAGCTCAGGATAGAAATATCTAAAGGTATCTATGAAGCCTTCCTCTAAAAGGATAGAGAATTTTTCTCTTTCTTCATCAGTAAAGCCTGCATTTCTTCTGTTGGTCTTAGGATTCTTTAAGTCTATCTCCTTGTGAGCCACATTTAAGTCTCCACAAACAATCACTGGCTTAACAGCATCTTTTTCCTTTAAGAAGGCTCTAAAGGCATCCTCCCATTCCATTCTATAATCCAGTCTAGCTAGCTTTTCCTTGGAGTTTGGAGTATATACTGTGACTATGTAAAAGTCTGGATACTCAAGAGTTACAACCCTTCCCTCCTGGTCATGCTCCTCAATATTTATACCATATTCAACGCTAATAGGCTTATGCTTAGTAAATATAGCAGTTCCTGAATAGCCTTTTCTTTGGGCGTAGTTCCAGTATTGATAATAGCCTGGAAGCTCTAGGTTTATCTGACCCTCCTGGAGCTTGCTTTCCTGTATACAGAAAAAATCCGCATCTACTTCATTAAAAAAGTCCAAAAAGCCCTTCTGCACACATGCTCTCAGTCCGTTAACATTCCAAGATATAAATTTCATTACAAAACACCTTTCCTATATAATTTTACTTTTACCTTACTATACCTCTGTATAGCTTCTATTATTAACATAATAATTGTAATTTAAATATATTGCAAGAAATAAAGGGACCGCTATCCGTAAACACGAATTTCAGTCCCTTGACCTTTAACCTTACTTCATAAGTGACTTGATATATTCCTCCACCTCTTCTAAGGTACTGTTAGAGGTGATACCTGAAAAAGCACTATTAATAATTTCCCCATTGCTGCTTTCCAGGATTGCGAATCTCATCCCATCCATCAAGCCATATTCCGCCAGTTCCTTAAGAAACAGCTTGCTGTCGTATTGCTCCAAGTAATCATCTTCTGTATATCTAATAGGCATAAATATTCCCTTCATTCCCACTTTAAGCTTCGCAATAACATAGGTATCCTCAATAGTAACTTTTTCACTACCATCTAAAGCTATCCCTGTAGGAAGTAATATATCTACCTTATCTCCTGGCTTTTCCTCTCCTTTAATGGCCTTATCAACAGAAACCGTTGCTATAGCCCTATATTCAGTCATTCCATCTCCAAAATCTATCAAGATATTTTTAATGTCCTGAACAGTACCAGAAAGTATAGAACTATTGTAGTCATTCACTATCTCCTCTTCTGTGAGAAATATGAGGCTACCGGAAGCCTCTCCTCCTTGGATGGTCTCTGGCACATCCTCAGAAGCTACATAGCTCACCTTTACCTTACCGGTAGACTCCTTTAAGGCTATTTCCGTATCATCATTGTTTCCTTTTAAAAACAATGTCATTCCTAAAGCTATTATCAGTGTGGCTGCAATAATTCCATAGCTTACAGCTTTTTTCATGGTCACTCCTCCTTTATAAATATCCCTATTCTCTATTTTGCCTTCTTTAATATGAGAAAGTGTTCTTTCCCTAAAATCCTTACTTATAGCTAATTTATCAAAAGCTTCTTTATATTTATCATTATTCATTAATCATACCTCCTAACCTTGCCATCAATATTTTTCTCCCTCGAGCGAGGCGTGTACTTATAGTGGAGGACTTTTCCTTTAATATTTCTGCTATCTCATTAATTGAATACCCCTCATAATAATAGAGATGAATGGGAGTTCTGTATTTTAAATCAAGGTTTAAAACAGCCTCAACAAGCTCCTCTTCTTCCTTTGGTAAATAGCTTAAATCTTCAGGTATTGGGTTTAAGCTTTTGAAAAAGCCGCTTTTAAGATAATTTTTACTCTTATTTATTGCAGTTCTTATAAGCCAGGCCTTTTCATGCTCCTTACTTTCGAAGGAGGGAGCCTTTTGAAAATAGGCTAAGAAGACCTCTTGGGCAATATCCTCCGCCTCATGAAGGCTTTTTACATAGGTAAAGATAAGCTTAATCAGGGTTACAGAATATTTATCAATGACTTCTTCTAAGCGTTCCTTGAGCTCAAAGGAATTTACCAAGCTAATCATCTCCTTTCACTTATAATACAATTGAAAGCAATAAAAAATCTCACTAAAAAAATTTTATTTTGTATAAAAAAAGACCTTAAGAAAAGAAGGCCCTTTAGCCTTCTTTTCTTAAGGTCACCTCCATGGTAGTTCCCTTACCTATTTCACTGATTACCCTTATAGAGCCCTTATGGTATTCTGCAATATGCTTTACTATTGCAAGACCAAGGCCAGTGCCTCCAGTTTTTTTAGAATGACTCTTGTCTACACGATAAAATCTCTCAAATATCCTTTCTTGATCCTCAAAAGAAATACCTATGCCAGTATCCTTAACTCTAAGCTTCACCAGGTGATGATCTTCTTCAAGCTCTACAGAAATCTTCCCCTGCGGTTTATTATATTTAATAGCATTCTCCATAAGATTGAATACAAGCTCCTCCAGCATACCTTCATTGCCAAAGGTATAAGCTTCCGTAAGAGGAAGCTCTAGAGTTAATTCCTTAGCAGCTATTGCTCCTGAGAGCCTCTCTGCTGAGGTATTTATAATTTTAAGAAGATTAACCTCTTTAATATCCTCCTGAAGCTTTCCCTCCTCTAGCCTTGAAAGCTTCATTATATCAGTTATTATCTCCAGAAGCCTTGAGGCCTCCTTTTGTATCTTTGCCGCAAAGGTTTTAGAATCCTCAAAGGTAGCCATACCAGTACTTATCATCTCTGCATAGCCTGAAATTGAGGTCAAAGGAGTTTTAAGCTCATGGGATACATTGGCAGAGAATTCTCTTCTGATTATCTCAGCCTTGTATTTTTCCGTAACATCTACTAAAAGGAGTATAGCCCCAGCTATAATCCCTTCATGGTATACAGGATTTAAGGTAAAGCTGTAGGTCTTTTCTCCCATAGTAAGCTCTCCACGGCCTTCCTTTCCCTGAAGTGCCGCTTTAAGGCTTTCATTCAGGATAGATTTCCTGCTCACCTCTAGAAAGCTTCTACCTTCATATTCTTCATAAGGTGCTCCCACTATATCTAAAAGACTGTTATTAACTGAAAGTACCCTTCCCATTCCGTCAATAAGGGCAATACCTTCCATTGTATTGCTTAAAATAAGCTTAATTTTGCTGTTTTGTTCCTTTAAGGCTCTCATCTGTTCATTTATTCTTGTATTCTGCTCCTCAATTTTATAGTAAAAAGGCGCAAGCTCCTGGTATGGAGGAATAAACTCCTGATTATTTATATTTATATCGTTTATAGGTCTTGTGATTTTTTTCGTAAGTCCTAAGGCTATAAATACACATAGAACCATGATTGATGCCATAAATAAAAATACATAAGGAAGAGCTCTATAAAATATTGCTTGAAAGCTCCGAGTGGTCATTGCCAATCGAAGAATAGAGCCGTCTGCTAACCTTAAAGCATAATAATATATCCTTTCTAATTGCGTGGAGGACTCTCTTACCTCTTCTCCAGAGCCAGTTTTTATAGCTTCCTGCACCTCAGGTCTAGTCAAGTGATTTTCAAGGACACTTTCATCTAGGTGACTATCAAAAAGCACATCTCCCTGGTGATCTATAAGCGTCAACCTATTACTGCTGCCCTTTAAATCCAGCTTCTTAAGGTAAGTGTATTTATCACTAGTGCCTTCTATTCCCTTTGAAATAATAATAGCCTTTTCCTTAACCTCATCCTTCAGCTGACTTCGAAAAAAGCTATAATAGTATGCACTGTAAAGAAACGACGCAGCTAAAGCTACAAGAATCGCAAGGATAGACATATTTTTAAAGATTTTTTTATGCATATACTAACCCCCTATCTTATAGCCTACTCCTCTAACGGTTTCTATGATGCTCCCTAAGGTGCCCAGCTTCTGCCTCAGGGTTTTGATATGCATATCTACAGTCCTCGTTTCCCCTTGAAAATCGAAGCCCCATATAGCATCCATTATTTTATCTCTGCTCAAAACAATTCCTTTATTCTGCAGGAGATAAAACAGCAGCTCAAACTCCTTATAGGTGAGGACTATCTCCTCTCCATAAGCATAAACAGTTCTGCTCTTATTATTTACAATAAGCTCTTTAAAGGTAATGATATCACTGCTTTGTGGGCTACTTCTTCTGAGGACAGCCTTTATTCTTGATATAAGCTCCAGTACTCCAAAGGGCTTAGTTATGTAATCATCAGCACCTAAATCTAGGCCCTTAACCTTATCCAGCTCCGAGTCCTTTGCTGTAAGGAGGATAACAGGTATGTGAGCTGTATGGGAATTCATCCTAAGCCTTCTAAGTATCTCTGTTCCTTCTATATCTGGAAGCATTATATCTAAAAGTATAAGCTCCGGAAGCTCACCCTTTAGGGCATTAAAAAAAGCTTCACCCTCTTCAAAGCCAAGAGCCTCAAAGCCAGATGACTTTAAGGCATAAAGTATAAGCTCTCTAATATTTTCTTCATCCTCAACACAAAAAATTCTGGTCACATAAACAACTCCTATCTATTCATAGCTTTTATGCTCACCGGTAATTGAGTAAACAACCCATTCAGCTATATTTACTGCATGGTCTCCTATTCTTTCAAAATACTTAGCAACCATTAATAAATCTATAGCCTGCTCTCCGTTCTCCTTGTTTCCTTGAATAGCATTTATAAGCTTTTCCTTTACCAAATCAAACAGCTCATCCATCACATCATCATAGTCTATTACAGACATAGCAAGATTTAAATCCTTATGGACATAAGCATCTATGCTATCATTAACCATCTTTACTGCTGCCTTTGCCATCTTAGGAATATCCTCAAGCTTTTTAATGTAAGGTCTTGTAGAAAGATGCATAGTTAGCTCTGCTATATCCTCTGCCTGGTCTCCTATTCTCTCCATATCCGTTATCATCTTTAAAGCGGAAGAAATTAGTCTTAAGTCACTGGCTACAGGCTGCTGCTGAAGAAGAAGCTTAAGGCATAGGCTTTCAATGTACTTTTCCTTTTCATTGATTTCTCCTTCAAGGTTTATTGTTTTCTTAGCTATCTCTACATCCTGATTTATCAGGGCTACAACAGCATTTTCAATAGCCTCCTCTATGAGGCCTCCCATTTCTATCAGCTCATTATTAAGATTCACCAGCTGCTCATCAAATCTATTTCTCATATTAACCAAACCTCCCTGTTATATAATCCTCAGTACGCTTATCTCTAGGCATTGAGAATAATTCCTCTGTATCATTATATTCAACTATTTCTCCCATCAAGAAGAAGGCGGTTTTATCAGAAACCCTGGTAGCTTGCTGCATATTATGGGTTACCATAACTATAGTATAATTTTTTTTCAGCTCCAGAACAAGCTCTTCAATCTTACCAGTAGAGATAGGGTCCAAAGCACTAGTAGGCTCATCCATGAGAAGCACCTCTGGCTCTACAGCCAATGCTCTAGCTATACATAGTCTCTGCTGCTGTCCTCCAGACATACCTAAGGCGCTCTTGTGAAGCCTATCCTTAGTCTCATCCCAGATTGCCGCTGCTCTTAAGGACTTTTCTACAATCTCATTAAGCTTTTCCTTTGAAGTTATGCCATGGGTTCTTGGGCCGAAAGCTATGTTATCATAGATGCTCATAGGAAAAGGATTAGGCTTCTGAAAAACCATCCCCACTCTTTTTCTCAGAAGGTTCACATCCATATCTCCATAGATATCCTCTCCATCTAATAAAATCTTGCCTTCTATTCTGCAGCCCTCCACAAGATCATTCATTCTGTTTATGCTCTTAAGAAGGGTAGATTTACCACAGCCTGAAGGTCCTATAAAGGCAGTTATAGCCTTATCCTCTATGGTTAAATTAACATTCTTTAAAGCCTTAAAATCACTATAATATAAATCTAAATTTTCAACCTTTATTTTATTCATAACTTACCTCGCCGTTATTTTTTTTGCAAAGAATCCTGAAAGAGTATTTATAATTAATACAATCAATAAAAGTACTACCGCTGTGGCATATGCCTGATTAATGTGAAGTCCCTCACCGGAAAGTACATACATGTGTACAGAAAGTGTTCTTACTGAAGAGAATACTCCATCAGGAAGCTGTGCCACTGTACCTGCTGTATATATCAGAGCTGCAGTTTCTCCTACTATACGGCCAACTCCTAGGATTACCCCAGCCAAAATTCCTGGTACTGCTGAAGGAAGAACTACCTTGAATATAGTCCTTAGCTTTCCAGCACCTAAACCAAAACTAGCTTCTCTAAAGGTATCTGGCACTGATTTTAATGCTTCCTCAGTTGTCCTCATAATAAGAGGTAAAATCATTATTGCAAGAGTTAATGCTCCAGATAGAAGAGAATATCCAAAATCTAAATAGGTTACAAAGAAAATCATTCCAAAGAGTCCATATACTATGGAAGGTATACCCGATAAGGTTTCTGCAGTTATTCTTATGATCTCTACCAGCTTGTTGCCTCGCTTTGCATATTCCACTAGATAAATAGCTGTAGCTATACCTATAGGAACAGAAATTGCAAGAGCTAAAAGAGTCATAGCAAGGGTTGATAAAAGTGCAGGCATCAAGGAAACATTAGTACTGTTATATTCCAGTGCAAAAAGTGAAGGAGTTAAGTAAGGTACCCCCTTAACCAAAATATACACAACTATAAAAATTAGTGTAGAAAAGGTTAAAGCAGCTGAAAGCCTTACAAGGTTCTTCAAAATAAAAGCTTTATAGTTAAAATGTTTTTTATTCATTGTGCTTTCCTCCTTTTAATTAAAGAGAAAGATAAGTTAATTATGAGAATGAATACAAAAAGCACAACTCCAGTAGCTATGAGCATTTCTCTATGCAAGTCTTGTGCATATCCCATCTCCATTACAATGTTAGAGGTCAAGGTTCTAACGCCTTTAAATATACTGTCAGGTATTCTTGCCTGGTTACCAGCTACCATATTTACTGCCATTGCCTCTCCAATGGCTCTTCCTATACCTAAAACCACCGCTGCTAATATTCCAGATTTTGCTGCAGGAAGTACTGTACTGAATATTGCCCTCTCATGAGTAGCTCCTAAGGCTAGCGCTCCCTCATAATAGCTTTCAGGAACTGCCCTTATAGCTGATTCGCTGATATTTATTATGGTTGGAAGTATCATGATACCTAATAGCACTGAGGCAGTTAATATACTACTTCCATTCCCAGGAAATAATTCTCTAGCTAGAGGAACTAATACCACAAGGCCAAAGAAACCATAAACTATAGAAGGTATTCCTGCTAACAGCTCAACTCCTGGTTTCAAAATCTTGTAAAGTCTCTTAGGACAATATTTTGCCATAAAAACTGCAGTTAATATTCCTATAGGAACACCAATAATTATTGCTCCAGCTGTAACATAGAGGCTTCCCACTATCATAGGAAGTATTCCGAAGGATGCTGGATTATTAGTAGGAGCCCACTTTTCACCCAATAAAAAATCAAAAATCCCTACCTCAGCCATAGCTGGTATTCCACTAGCAAAGAGGAAAACACATATTAAAACAACGGCAAGAATGGATGTTATCGCTGTAATTAAAAACAATAGCTCCATTGCCTTTTCTTTTATTCTGCTATTTTTTTTATATTTTATATTAATATCCATCGCTTATCTCCTTACTCTAAATAAGAACAGCTTATGGTGAGCCGAAGCTCACCCTTACACTGCTCCCCCTATAAGGGTAGGAATTTTGAATATCCTTATTCTACCTCGTCCCAAGTAGTGGTTTCCCCTACATATATGTTCTTAACTGCTTCCGTGGAGATATCCTCTAATGGGTTTTCATTATTTATTATTACAGCTATTCCATCCATAGCTATGGTAATTGGAGTAAGGGACTTAAGCTCACTATCCTTTAGCTCTCTGCTTGCCATACCTATATCACAGGTTCCATCCATAGCACCTGTCATTCCTGCAGTGGAATCACTAGTCTGAATCTCTATAGTTGCATTAGTATTTATCTCTTCATAGGCTTCCTTAAGCTTTTCCATTACTGGGCTTACAGAGGAGGAGCCAGCTACAACAACCTTTCCTTCTGGCTTGCTTCCTGAATAAGCTTCTGCTGCATCATCTACAGCTATATAGCTATCGGATACTACTGCTTGTCCTTCAGCACTTAAAATAAAGTCTATAAAATCCTGAGCTACCTCTGAAATATCCTCTTTTACGGCAATGTTAAAAGGTCTAGAAACCGCATAGCTGCCGTTCTTTATATTTTCTGAAGAAGCTTCCACTCCATCTATCTTTAAAGACTTTACTGTATCATTTAGGGATCCAAGAGATACATAGCCTATAGCATATTCATCTCCAGAAACATTAGTAAGCATTACATCAGTTTTACTTGTTATTATTGCCTCTTCTGTAGTTCTATCTGTCTTTGTTCCATCCTGTTGCTTTTCTTCAATTCCCATGAGCTCAACAAAAGCTCCTCTGGTACCGGAACCATCCTCTCTAGATATAACTGATATATATTCACTACTGTCAAAGCCTTCTGATCCTCCAGAGCAGCCTACAAGTACTGTTGTAGCTGCTGATAAAGCTATTGCTGCCTTGATTAATTTATTTAATTTCATGTTATTTCCTCCTGAATTTATAAGGTTTAAATCAACTTTACAATTTACATTGTACAAACCCTCTGTAAAAAACTAAGGAGTGTACTGTAAAATCTATGTAAAATCAACTTTATTTTTTTAGCTAAAGATAAGAAAAAATAAAGAGTATCTTTATAAAGAAGTGTTATAATATTTTTATTAATATTTTTATCATTTACCGATTCGAGGTGTTTTTATGACAGGAGCTAATGGACTTATACTAGAAGGCGGTGGCATGCGAGGAGTATACACTGCTGGAGTACTTGATTTCTTTTTAGATAAAAACATATCCTTTGACGCCTGCTATGGAGTATCAGCAGGAGCCTGCCATTGCTGTAGCTATCTCTCAAAGCAGAAAAAGAGAGCCTTTGAGACCAATGTGAACTATTTAAGGGATAGAAATTACTGCAGCTTCTACAGCTTAGTTAAAACAGGAGATCTTTTTGGAGTAGATTTAATATATAACCAAATACCTAATAAGCTGCATCCCTATGACTTTGAAGCCTTTGATAATAATCCTTCAGTTTTTAAGGTGGTAGTAACTAACTGCAGAACTGGTAAAGCAGAATATATAACCATTGAGGACCTTCATGAGGATATCATAGCTGTAAGGGCCTCCAGCTCTCTACCATTGCTGGCTAGGATGGTAGAAATAAAAGGAGAAAAATACTTAGATGGAGGGATAGCAGATTCTATTCCCCTCCAGAAGGCCATAGAAGATGGTAACACAAAAAATGTAATTATACTTACTCAGCATCCAGGCTATAGAAAGGGTCCCAACAAAATGCTGCCCTTAATTAAAAGAAAATATAAAGCTTATCCTAAGCTTATTGAGACCATAGAAAAGAGGCATATTAATTATAATGAAAGCTTAGATTTAATAGAACAAGAGGTTAAGGCAGGTCGTGCTTTTGTTATACAGCCTAAAGAACCAGTAAATCTAGGAAGAATAGAAAAAGATAAAGAAAAGCTTACAGCCCTCTACGAAGCTGGCTATAAGTGTGGAGAGGAAAGCTATGATAGCCTTATGGCTTTTTTAAATAGTTAAGCTTAAGAATTTATTACTCAATTGTGGTAATAAAATATATAGTTAATAAAAACTTGGGAGGTAATCAACAATGAGCTTTAAAGCTGTAGACCCTAATACCTTTACTGTTAACCCCTTTACCCTCATAGGTAAGGAATGGCTTCTTATTACCGCTGGAGATGAAAAAGGCTTCAACACCATGACCGCCAGCTGGGGGGGCTTAGGAGTATTCTGGAACAAGAATGCTGCCACCATTTATGTAAGACCTACCAGATACACTAAAGAATTTTTAGATAGGAACGATACCTTCACCTTAAGCTTCTTCACTGAAGAATACAGAGAAGCTCTAGCCCTCTGCGGGAGGGTTTCTGGAAGAGATGTGGACAAGGTAAAAGAAACCAAGCTCACCCCAGTCTTCCATTCTGGAACAACCTATTTTGAAGAAGCCAAGCTAGTTATGGTATGCAAAAAGCTCCTTCACAGCGACCTATCACCATCAGACTTTGATCAAAGCCAGTACGACGCCCTAATGTATCCCTTGAAGGATTATCATACTCTCTATATTGGAGAGGTGCTGGAGATTCTAGAAAAATAAAAGACAACGAAAACAAGCTTCTAAAAACAAATGCCCGCTATTGCGGGCTTTTGTTTTCTCTATGAAAAAGCTCATACTCTATCAATGACTTTGATATTTTCATGGCTTTAATTGTAGGCTCAAACCGCTTATACTGAGCAGTCCCTTCTTCATACTTACTCTGCGCCTTTTCTGTTTTACTTATAATAGAAGATACTGGCGGTAATGCAGCCATCAATTCTTCTCTAGTATACGTATCTATAGTACTGTCAGCAGCTATTAAAGCTTTAGAAATATACAGTGCTTTTATCCTATTCCTAAGGAGAGTATGTTGAGATGTCCCCTCAGCAAATTTAGGCTGTATTTTCTCACACCTGCTAATAGTTGATGCTACTACTCTCAAGGCTTCTATTAAATGTTCTTTTGTAAAATTGTCCATAATATTTTCTATCCATACTCCCATATTTAATTCTGTTCACATTATCATATTATAGTAACATAATAAGCTGTATTCTTACTAGTAAACACTAGGATCATATTACAATTAATTAATTCAAAGCTTTTAATAGTTTAATTCCTATGACTGTAGCAGGAATTCTGTAATTTGGAGAAAGATTTGACAGTATTACAACGGCTACACCTCTTTCAGGGCTGAACCCCATATAACTGTTATAATCATCAGTTCCTCCATTATGCCATATTATATTATTTTCTTTATCAATAAGCCATGCCATGCCTATTGCATCCATATTGATATTCATCATCTTATTTTGTACAGTAGATTCTGAAATTTCCTTTATACTTTCATGGCATTGTGAAAAATATTTTTCTTGATCCATCTGCATCTGTGCATAAGCTAGCATATCTAAAATGTCAGAGGTAATGGCTCCTGCTGGTAGATAAGCATCATTATCTTTCCAATCCCAATAATTATTCAAGTCACCATCTTTATTAGATATTTCTGTATTTGGCAGCTGTAAGTCATCTTGAAGGTATTGATTCATTAAAGCGGTGTAATCTTCTTCATATACTTCTTCAAGAACTAAACCTAACATTGCATAACCATAATTAGAATAATTAAAGGAATATTCTTCATTAGGCAAATCTATATCAGATGCTTTGTCCAGAATCATCTTCTTTGTAATTCCATAGAAATCATTTCTTCCTTTGAGGAAATTAGATATCATTTGACTTTCAAAATAATATGGCTTATATCCAGATGTATGGGTTAGTAATTCTTTTATGGTAGGATAGCTGTTTCCCTTCGATAGTGAAAGGTACTCATCTATAGTATTATTTATTCCTATTAAACCTTCCTCTATTGCCTTGGATATCATTGCCGCAGTAAAGGTTTTTGTAAGGGAACCTATTTCATATGTATGTAGCTCTGATGATAGTTCTTTACCGTTTTCTCCATAGACCCTATAAGAAGCTTTATCATTTTCTATAATACCAACGGTAATTATAGCCTCTTCATTGCCTTTCATAGTATATTCAAGCGCTTCCTGAAAAGATAGTTCAGGAATTTTTCTCATTTGGTACTTACTATAGATATATAAACTAACCATAACTAATCCTATACAAATAGCGATAACCGCTATTGACCTTAAAACTTTTCTCTTCTTCATTTTTCCAACCCAAGCTCCTTGTCTTAATGGCCAAATGAACTATCTTCTCCATTAACTGTATTATACTATGCTGTGTTTTTACTAATAAGCACTATTCTTTAAATAGTTTCAAATACTTCTTCTTGAATGTCAGCTGCCTCTTCCTGAATAACACTCATAGCTTCTAGCTGTTTCTCCCTATCAGAGTATTCCAAAAGGTGCTCCTGCTCTTTTTCTGTGAAATTATCAAAATATCTTCCGCTCCAGGTATCTAGCTCGACATCAAATTTTAAGTCATCATAATACTTTTCATAATCCAACACCATGCATTCTGCTCTCCAAAGACCATTTTCCTTCTGCTCTACATTTAAGAGCTTATAGTCTTTAAAATTCTTCTCTACTAAATATGTGTCAATTAATGCTTTAGCTTCTCTCCTCTTTAGATATTTAATTCCGCTGATAACACCAGTGATAAGCCAAAAAACTGCTTCACCAGCTATTCTTCCATAAGACGAGCTTACTATTTGACTGATTATTAAGGCCAGTATAACAAATCCACTTTTTTTGATAAATCCTACTATCTTCTCTATAGCGCCCATACCCACTTCTCCCTAAACAAGTTATAAAATAATTCCACACTATAAATTTATTATATCTGAACATAAATTTATTTACAATTATTACATTAATATCCTTATTTATACTTATTAAAGTATTATAATAGTATATATATAGCTGTATATCTCTAATATTCAAACAAGCTATTATTTTGCTTCGGCATCATGATAAATATCATATGAAAGAAAGGGTTGATGATTTATGAACAGCAACAACAGTTTCATATCAAGTGGATTACGGAGGGCTTATAAATAACCCTCCAATATAATTTTCTGGAGGTTATAAAATGATTACTTTAAAAGAGATTGATGAAAATAACTGGCTTCAAGTAGCACGGTTAAAGGTTTCGGAGGAACAAAAAGGCTTCGTAGCATCTCCTATGGGAATTCTAGCGAGAGGTTATGTTTATAGAAATTGCCGGGCTAGAGTCTTTGCAATTGCATCTGATAAAGCTATTATAGGCATTACAATGGTACGGGATTTAGACGAGGAGCCTACATGTTATGAGCTGCAGCAGCTTATGATCGATGCTGGATTTCAAGGTAATGGATATGGTACTGATGCCCTGAAGAAAATCCTTAATATCCTTAAGGATGAGAGAAAATACTCTTCTGTAGAGGTATGTGTTAATAAAAATGACTTTGCTGCATTGCACCTATATAAAAAGGTTGGTTTTCAGGATACTGGTTATATATCAGAAGATGTGCCCGATTGCTACAACCTCAGATACTCCCTTTAAGCTGGTCAATTTAATAAATAATAATTATTTATTCAAAATAATTATTATTTATACTTAAATGGTTAAAAATTCCTTTGCAGTATGATAGAATAATATATAAAAATTATAAATATTTAGATAACATATCGTTAATGTTTCTATTTATGTAAGGAGATGATTTTATGGGAGATTTTTCTTTTAAGACCTTAGAGTACACACGCCCTGATTTTGAAAATATCAAAAAGGAAATTGAAGTACTCACAAAGCAAGTAAAAAATGCTGGAAGCTTTGAGGATGTACAGGCTGCTATGAATACCGTAGAGGAGCTTAGCTCAAAGCTTGAAACTCAAGCAGTTATAGCTTTTATCAGACACACCTTAGATACCACCGATGAGTTCTATGAAAAAGAAAACGAAACGGTAGATAACGAGCTTCCACTACTGATGGTGAATTTAACAGAATTCAATAAAGGGCTTTTAGAAAGTCCATACAGGGAGGATATAAATAGAGAATACGGAGAAGAGCTTCTTAAAAGGATTCAGAGAGGCTTAGATAGCTTCGATCCAGTTCTAGTGCCCTACATGCAGGAAGAGGCCAAGCTTACCAATGCCTATCAGAAGCTCATGGCTACAGCTAAAATAGATTTTGATGGACAGGTTCTTAACCTATACGGGGTTCAAAAGTACTTTGAGCATCCTGATAGAGAGATGAGAAGAAAGGCCTTCAAGGCGTATTCTGACTTTTATAACAGCAATGAAGAAAAGATGGAAGAAATCTTTGCTGAGCTAGTGAAAATAAGAAATAAAATGGGTAAGGCTCTTGGTCATGAAAACTTTATTCCCCTTGGCTATCTTCAACAAGGCCGAAGTGATTATGGACAGAAGGAGGTTGCAGCCTTCAGAGAGCAGGTAAGAAAGGAAATAGTTCCTCTCTGCTCAAAGCTCTATGAAGCTCAAGCTAAAAGAATCGGTGTGGACAGCCTCATGGTTTATGATGAAAAGTTCATCTTCCCCGATGGAAATGCAGAGCCCATTGGTGATGAGGCTTATTTAGTTGAGGAAGCAAGAAAGATGTATCATGACCTCAGCCCTGAAACCGGTGACTTTATAGACTTTATGATAGACCATGATCTTATGGATTTAGTAAATAAGCCTAACAAGGCTTCTACTGGCTATATGACCTCCCTTAAAGATTATAAGGCCCCCTTTGTATTCTCCTGCTTTAATAATACAATAGGTGACATGCAGGTATTAACCCATGAGCTTGGTCATGCTTTTGCTGGCTATGAAGCTATGAGGCATCAAAAGACATCAGAATACTTCAGTCCAAGCACCGATATCTGCGAAATACATTCTATGGCCATGGAACAGTTCTCCTATCCTTATGCAGAGCAATTCTTTGGTGATAAGGCAGATAAGTTTAAATTTGCTCATCTCCAGGAGGCTATGACCTTTGTTCCCTTCGGTGTTGCCGTGGATGAATTCCAGCACATAATGTATGCAAATCCTGAGCTAACTCCAAAGGAGCGTACCCTTGAATGGCATAAGCTCGAGGAAAAATACATGCCTTGGAGAAAATACAACGAGGATGAATTCATGGATAGAGGTGGCTTCTGGTATCACAAGCTTCATATATTCCTATATCCCTTCTACTATATAAACTACACCTTAACCACCATGGGTGCCATGGAGCTTAAAAAACGCTTTGAAGAAAATAAAGACCAGGCCTGGGAGGATTATCTCAATCTATGCAGGGCTGGTGCCAGCAAGAGTTATTTAGAGCTTCTTAAGGTAGCAAATCTTTCAGTTCCCTTTGAGGAAGGCAGTGTAGCAAAGGCTATATCCTATCCTAAGGAAGTGCTTTTATCTGAAATTGAAAAGATGAACAGCTAATTAAATAGATTCAATATAAAACATCAAAGGAGTCTAAGAGGAATCCCCCTCATAGGCTTCTTTTTTTATTTTTGATGGCTACAGCTTTTAATTCACCCTTATTCCCCTAGTAAATTTTAAAGTTTTATATACAATATCCTAAAAATGTAACAAAATAAAAAAATTATGTTATTATATAAAACACAACTATTCTTGGCTGAAATATAAATTATAGCGTTCTTACTCAGGAGGTAGTAAAATATGCACCAACAGGAGGTTGTAAATCATGAATCAAGATCACAAATTTCCTATGAGGTATAAGGATCGATATATCCTTAAGCTCAAGGAGTATTATATTATAGGCTGGTTTCGCTCTGAGGTTAGGGCAGATGCTTATGAAGCGAAGGATTCCTATATGTCCCTTGAAGCCTATCAAGCCCTCCTTCAGGATTTTGACGCAAAACCAATCCCCATGATAGGTGAAAGCAAACTAACAGATATTCAGGAGTTGAGAGAGGTCAGCTGCTTTATCTCCTTAGAAAACTGCAAAATGGCTATAGATTATCTAGAAAATCTATATAACTGCAGAGAAATAAACCATGAAGAGGAGCTTTTAAAACAGGAATTACGCCATTCAGAAATTAAAAAAGAGGATCTTTTAAAAGCCATGGACCAAATGCTCCTAGACGAAGAACTGGAAAAGGAGCTTTTACAGCAAGAAGAAGATGAATTAAATTATTATGTGGATCTAACAGAAGAGGATATAGAGGAATATTTAAACCAGCTACAAAAAGATCCAGACAGCACCACCACTGAAGATAACAATACAAAGGGCAAAAAGACTGATAAAGACGATGAAATTTAAGTTATAATAACAGGGAACCAGAGGATATTTTTATACGCTCTGGTTCCCATTTTTTATATATTTTTCTATAAAGCAAGCCTATAGATATTTTCTATATCCTTAGGTCCAAGAGGTACGAATCTTCCTATTCTTCTTTCCTCTGTAACTCCTAAGGTTTCCACCATCCTTGGTATATCCTTCTCCTCAGCTCTCAGCTCTCTAAAGTTTGTAGGCATACCTATTCCCCTTAGGAATTCCTTGAATCGCTTAATTCCTTCTAAGGCTGTGAGCTCAGGATTTGCAAAGTTCATATCACAGTCCCATACTCTAACGGCAAATTGTGCAAATCGGTTTACATCGTGGTGCATTACATAGGTCATCCAGGCAGGGAAGATCACTGCAAGACCTGCTCCATGAGCTACATCATAAAGGGCTGAAAGCTCATGCTCTATACCATGGCTGGACCAGTCCTGCTCCCTTCCAACACCAACTATATTATTGTGAGCAACCATTCCTGCCCACATTAGATTGGCTCTTGCCTCATAATCCGTTAAGTTATGGATAATCTTAGGAGCTTCTGTAATGACTGCCTTTAACACAGCTTCACATAATCTATCGGTGGTTTCCACATTTTTAGTATTAGTAAAATATCTTTCACAAACATGAGCCATGATATCTGTAACACCACAAGCTGTTTGATATGCATCAAGGGTGCAGGTGAACTCAGGATTTAACACAGAAAATCTTGGTCTTAAGGCTTCTCCAGAAGCTCCTCTTTTAAGCATACCATCCTCATGGGTAATAACTGTATCTGGTGAGCCTTCGCTTCCTGCTGCAGCTATAGTAAGTACTGTTCCTACAGGAAGGGCATTGCGCACAGACATATCCTTGCTGTAAAAGTCCCAGAAGTCTCCTTCATAAACAGCTCCTGCTGCTATGGCCTTAGCAGAGTCAATAGCACTTCCTCCACCTACTGCCAGGATAAAATCTATCCCTTCTCTCCTACAAAGCTCAATTCCTTCATACACCAGCCCACTTCTAGGATTTGGCTTAACTCCGCCTAGCTCTACATACTCTAGTCCTTCTTCCTTTAAAGAGTTAAGTACGGCATCTAATACTCCATTTCTCTTTACAGATCCGCCACCATAATGAACCAGAACCTTAGAGCCTCCAAAGCGTCTTACAAGTCTACCAGTTTTTTTCTCACTTTCTCTACCAAAAGCAAAATAGGTTGGTGCATAAAAATTAAAATTGTCCATAAATACCTCCTAAATATATAATAATATTTTTTCAGCTTTATTTTTAAAAATGAAAAGCTATCTTCTTATGTTTATTTTTAGAAATCGTTTTCCAAATAAAAATATTCTCTGCTTATACTATATCATAAGATAATGACTTCAATATATTAAATGTCTTTTAATATTGATAAAAACCATATAGAGGCTAAATCCAAGAAATAATTCATAGGATTAGCTTCCATACAGTTTTAGTTTAATGATTTTATAGGGCGTATACCTCTAGTCCTTCCCTATCCTTGTTTTCTTTATAAGCATTAGTAGCAGCTACTAATGCTCTTAAGGTATCCAGGGTGGTTATTACTCCTATATTTTTCTCTACAGCAGCTCTTCTTATTATAAAGCCATCTCTTTGTGAGTTATTACCTTTAGTGGGGGTATTGATTACTAAGTCTACTCCTAGGTTACTTATGATATTTAATATATTAGGCTCTTCTTCTCCAAGCCTTCTAACAGTCTCATTGGGAACTCCTATAGAGGTTAGGTAATCAGAGGTTCCTTTGGTACTTATAAATGCATAGCCTAAGTGCTGAAGCTCCTTAGCTAGCACTCCGAATTCTTCTTTATCATTATCATTTATTGTAGCTAATATTTTCATGGTTCTAAATTTAAGTCCCATTTTTGCTGCCATAAAGCCCTTGTACATGGCTTCATTTATGGTTTTACCTACTCCCAGCACCTCTCCCGTGGATCTCATCTCCGGACCTAAGGAAACCTCAACCCTGGGAAGCTTCTCTGTAGAGAATACCGGTACCTTAACTGAAATCAGCTCCGGCTCCTTATATATATCCACTCCATAGCCTAAAGCCTTAAGCTTCTCTCCCAGCATTATTCTTGTGGCAAGCTCCACTATAGGAACACCGCTTACCTTACTTATATAAGGTACTGTTCTGGAAGCCCTAGGATTAACTTCTATTACATAGAGCTCTCCCTGATATTCTATAAACTGAATATTGATCATTCCTTTTATACCTATGGCTAAGGCAAGCTTCTTAGTATAAGCAAGGATATTTTCTTTTATTTCCCCTGCTATATTCTGGCTTGGATACATGGTTATGCTGTCTCCAGAGTGAATTCCTGCTCTTTCTAGATGCTCCATAATCCCTGGTATCAATATATCCTCTCCATCACAGATGGCATCTACCTCCAGCTCCCTTCCCATGAGATATTTATCTATGAGCACAGGGTTCTTCTTATCCTTAAGGAGGGCTTTTTCTAAATAGTAGCTAAGCTGCTCTTTAGTATAGGTAATCTCCATGCCCTGACCTCCTAAAACATAGGAGGGTCTCACAAGGACGGGGTAGCCTAATTCTTCAGCCTTTTGGAGACCTGCCTCCTTACTCCATACCCCTATCCCCTTAGGTCTTGAAATATTAAGGCTTTCTAAAAGAGCTTCAAATCTTTCCCTATCCTCTGCTTCATCAATCTGGGAGAAGTTTGTACCTAGAATCTCTATTCCCTTCTTCTCTAGGAAGGATGCCAGCTTTATAGCCGTTTGCCCTCCAAACTGAAGTATTACTCCTTTAGGCTTTTCCTTATCGACTATATTTAATATCTCCTCCTCTGTGAGAGGTTCAAAATAAAGCTTATCAGAGATATCAAAATCAGTGCTTACAGTTTCAGGATTATTATTGACTATTATGGTCTCATAGCCAAGCTTTTTTAAGGCTTTAACAGCATGAACAGAGGCATAGTCAAACTCTATTCCCTGACCAATCCTTATGGGTCCTGAGCCTATTACTATTACCTTTTCTCTGCTGCTTACCACCGATTCATCTAAGGTATTGTAGGTAGAATAATAATAAGGGGTTTCTGCCTCAAACTCTCCTCCGCAGGTATCTACCATATTATATACAGGGTATATATTCATTGCTCTTCTCAGCTGGTATATCTCATCAGGGCTTATTCCCATAAGGCTGCCAATACCCTTATCAGAAAAGCCCATTTTCTTTAAGCTGTGGAGGATATCATAGGTTAAATCCTTTATAGTAAGCTTCTTCACTTCCTCTTCCTTATCTATAATATTTTTCAGCTTTCTCACAAAGAAGCTATCTATCCCAGTTATATTACAGAGCATATCTTCTCTGTAGCCTCTTCTTATGAGCTCCGCTATGGCAAATATCCTCTCATCATCAGGAAACATAACCCTTTCCTTCAGCTCTCCTAAGGTCATTTCCTTCATTGCCCCATACTCTAAGGTATACACCCCCAGCTCCAGAGAACGAACAGCCTTTAAAAAGGCCTGCTCAAAGGTGGATCCTATAGCCATGACCTCACCAGTGGCCATCATTTTAGTCCCCAGCTGTCTTTTTGCCGTAGTAAACTTGTCAAAGGGCCACTTAGGGATTTTTACCACAACATAATCCAAGGAAGGCTCAAAGCAGGCATAGGTTTTCTTCGTTACAGCATTTTCAATTTCATCTAAGGAATAGCCCAGAGCAATCTTAGCTGCCACCTTTGCTATGGGATAGCCTGTTGCCTTTGAGGCCAGTGCTGAAGAACGGCTAACCCTTGGATTTATCTCTATGACCCCGTACTGAAAGCTCTGAGGATTTAGGGCCAGCTGAACATTACAGCCTCCTTCTATACCTATGGCATCAATTATTTCTAAGGATGCGCTTCTTAAAAGCTGGTACTCTTTATCTGATAGGGTCTGGCTTGGAGCAACCACTATGCTGTCTCCTGTATGAATTCCTACAGGATCTATATTTTCCATGTTGCAGACGGTGATGCAGTTACCCTTAGAATCTCTCATCACCTCATACTCGATTTCCTTCCAGCCCTTAACACTCTTTTCTAGAAGAACCTGCCCAATGGTGCTCAGCTGAAGTCCCAGCTCCAAAATCTCTATAAGCTCCTCCTGATCATTTGCTATGCCTCCACCGGTGCCTCCTAGGGTGTAGGCTGGTCTTACAATCACCGGATACCCTATCTTTTCTGCAAAGGCCATCCCTTCCTCTAAGGTGTTTACTATTTCACTTTCTATGCAGGGCTGACCTATCTTTTTCATCTCTTCCCTAAACAGCTCTCTATCTTCTCCCTTTTTAATAGACTCTATAGGGGTACCTATTACTCTCACATTGTATTTATCCAGTATCCCTTTTTCATAAAGCTCTACAGCTAGGTTTAAGCCTGTCTGTCCTCCCATTCCCGCCAAAATACTGTCTGGTCTTTCTTTTTCTATTATTCTTTCCGCAAACTCTACCGTTAATGGCTCTATATATATTTTGTGAGCTACTTCCTTATCTGTCATTATAGTTGCAGGATTGCTATTTATAAGTACAACCTCTATCCCTTCCTCCTTAAGAGCCTCACAGGCCTGAGTTCCGGAATAATCAAACTCTGCTGCCTGGCCAATTACTATGGGACCAGAGCCTATAACCAGCGTCTTTTTTATACTTTTATTTAATGGCATAGCCTTCTCCTCCTAGCTCCAGAAATTCATCAAATATACTATTAATATCTCCAGGTCCTGGGCAGGCTTCTGGATGAAACTGAACAGTATATATAGGCAGCTTCTTATGCCTCATCCCTTCAAGGGTTCCATCATTCATGCTTATATGAGTTGCTTCCATACCCTCTGGAAGCTTATTTACATAATACCCGTGATTTTGAGAGGTTATATAAACCTTATCCTCCTTAACTGCTTTTACAGGATGATTGCAGCCCCTGTGTCCGAACTTTAATTTGGAGGTTTCCCCTCCCAATGCCAGGGCCATGAGCTGGTGTCCAAGGCATATCCCTCCTATAGGCTTTTTATCCACAAGAGCTTTTAAGTTTTGCACAGCTTCCCCTAAATCTTCTGGGTTTCCTGGACCATTGGATAAGAATACAAGCTCAGGATTTAAAGCTAGTATTTCTTCAGCCTTTGTATATGCTGGTACCACTGTAATCTTGCAGCCTCTCTTTTTAAAGGAGCGTATTATATTTTCCTTTGCTCCAAAATCCATGAGAACCACATGCTTTCCTTTTCCAGGAATAGTGTAGCTTTTAGAGGTAGTTACCTCCATCACTGCTTTAGAATTATCAAAAGCCTTAAGCCTTGACTGTACCTCTTCCTCCGTGGGACTTCCAGTGGTTATAATCCCTCTCATGGTTCCATTATTCCTGAGAAGCTTAGTCAGCGCTCTTGTGTCAATGCCTTCTAGAGCCATTATCTTATTGTTTTTTAAGTAATCCTCTAGGGTAAGCTCACATCTAAAGTTTCCTGGGTAATAACAGGCCTCTCTCACAACAAAACCTCTTACCTTAGAGCTTACACTTTCACCATCCTCTAAATTTATTCCGTAGTTACCTATTAGAGGATAAGTCATCACTACAATCTGACCGTAATAAGACGGGTCTGTGAGCACCTCCTGATATCCCGTCATCCCCGTATTAAATACTACCTCCCCAACGGTCTCCTTCATATATCCAAAAGCTCTTCCTGTAAAGACCTCACCATTTTCCAATATTAATTTACCTTCCATAATAGATACCTCCTATTTTTACTGACGGGATAAAAAATAAAAAGGATAATTCAGAGAACACAAAATGCTCCCTTCCTTATCCTTCAGCTATCTATTATTAAATTCTTCATAACATTTTTATGTAGCAAAAAAACACACATATTCATGCTCCTTTCTGGCCTCACAGGACCAAATTAAAGTATTATGCACCAAAATAAAATACAATTATCTATCTTATGAAAAAGTTTATTAGAGTTTCTTTGGGTTGTCAAGATAAATTTAACCTATGACATAATAAATCATCTCTATGTAATTATAGCTCTCTGGAAGTCTTCTCCAGAGCAGTGAACCTTCAAAAGCTCAATGGCTTTATCCAAAAGCTCCTCTAGTCCTTCTTCCCCCTCAAAGGAGTAAATCACCATAATTATCTCCTCGGTACTCTCTGTAATCATTGCCCTAGTACTATCACTGGTGGGATTGCCAAAGTAGCCTGAGTCATCCTTAAGAGCAGGAAGATATTCTATGTTTAGAAGCTCTTTTCCTATGCCCTCATACTGGGAGCCCTCTACAGCTCTTTCCAAAAGTATTTCCTCCCGGATCTTAGATGTATCATAAGTTCCCAAAGAAAATCCTGATGCTATGGAAAGTATATTGTTTACCTCTACCACATTGTTTATATGATAAAGTCCCTTCCCCTGCTTTGTTCTTCTTAGCATTGCCTCCGCTGAATTTCTGTACTTAGTAGGATCCTTACCTAATGCTCTATAAGCCTTTCTTGTGGCTCCTATATGAGGGTAGTCAGTAATATTACCACCTTCAAGAGTCTCAGCTGCTACTCCTAGGGTATAGTCAAGAATTTTAATTAGCTCCTTATTACTCTTTTCAACCTTAACTCCGCACTGTAATATTCCAAGGCTTGCTTCAGGAATCAGTTCTTTAATCTCCTGACTAATATTAACTATTTTCACTAATCATCACCTCTGCACCTATATATTCATATTTTTTAAGTATATCATTAAACTTCCTCATTTGTATATTTATGCTTTTTAGTGCTATTATTATATTGTTAAAAGGAGATGTAGCAATGAAAAATGATTTCTCTAAAGGTAGTGTCGTAGGAAATATTTTAAAGCTTGCACTACCAATGACACTAGCACAGCTTATAAATGTACTTTACAATGTAGTAGATAGAATCTATATAGGCAATCTACCGGAGAATTCAACTCTAGCCTTGACGGGTCTAGGAGTAGCCCTGCCTATAATAACAATGATTACAGCCTTTACCAACCTCTTTGGTATGGGTGGTGCTCCTCTTTTCTCCATAGAAAGAGGGAGAGGAAATGAAAAGGAAGCAGAGCTTATCATGGGAAACACCTTTGTTATGCTTTTAATTTTTGGTGTACTACTCACCTTGTTAGGTCTTATATTTAAGGAACCTTTGCTTTATCTATTTGGAGCTAGTGATGCTACCTTTCCCTATGCTAACAGCTACATAACCATATATCTTTTAGGCAGCGTCTTTGTGATGGTTGGCCTTGGTATGAACAGCTTCATCAATGCTCAAGGCTTCGGCAGAATAGGTATGACTACCGTAGCTATAGGAGCAGTAGCTAACATAATATTAGACCCGATCTTTATTTTTCTTCTGGATATGGGAGTTTCCGGTGCTGCACTGGCCACGATAATCTCTCAGTTTATTTCTGCCCTATGGATTTTTAAATTTCTTACAGGAAAAAAGACCATCTTAAAGCTTAAGCCAGAGTGCTTTAAGCTGAAGGCTAAAAGAATGAAGAGAATTGTCACCTTAGGTATGTCAGGCTTTATCATGGCCGTAACCAACAGCCTGGTTCAAATAGCTGCAAATTCTACCCTCCAGCTCTATGGTGGTGATTTATACGTTGGTATAATGACTGTTATAAACACCATTAGAGAAATGACCATGATGCCAGTTCGTGGAATAACCAACAGCGCACAGCCAGTTATGGGCTACAATTATGGTGCCAAGGAGTACAAAAGGGTAAGAAAGGCTATTTCCTTTACCTCCATAGCCTGCATAATCTATACCACTGTAGTCTGGGCAGTGATTTATGCCTTCCCTGGATTTTTCATAAGCATATTCGATAATAATGCTGATATAGTAAGTAAAGGAATTCCATCCTTAAGGCTTTATTTCTTTGGCTTCTTTATGATGTCCCTACAGTTTTCTGGACAATCGGTTTTTGTAGCCCTAGGGAAATCTAGACAAGCTATATTCTTTTCATTATTAAGAAAAGCCATCATAGTAATACCCTTAACCCTCTACCTGCCAAGGATAAATAATCTCGGCACCACTGGAGTATTCCTCGCTGAGCCTGTATCCAACTTCATAGGTGGGGCAGCCTGCTACATAACCATGCTTCTGATGGTATGGAAGGTTCTCAAGAAAAAAGAGAGAATAAAAGAACTCTCAACCTCTAAAGTTTAATATATAACTAAAGGCTTTTAAGATATTCATAGTTTATCTTAAAAGCCTTTTTATTAATCTATAAAATAATACTAGAAATATGGCATAAAGCAGAAAATTTCATAAGGAAACAGCCTTTATTCTATAAAGTTATTTATATCCTCCATTGTGAATTGATCACCACATCTTTTCAGCTCTCCTAGGACTCGCTTAACACCATACTCTGATAAAAACCAGTTCTTTTTGGTAATATTAGAGACATTATAGGGAATCACCAAAAATTCAACCTTGGGGAAAGCCGATTGATAAAACATTAAGCTTCGTCGTGCATGAAATGATTTGCATATCA
Organism: Alloiococcus sp. CFN-8; assembly: GCF_049943125.1. Lineage (GTDB taxonomy): Bacteria > Bacillota > Clostridia > Clostridiales > Clostridiaceae > JAEXZL01. The sequence continues at coordinate 1,957,652 of NZ_CP188040.1, read as the reverse complement.
AAAGCACCTTGTTTATTTTTATATTATGCTCGTCAACAACCTTCCTTGTAAATACAGCATTTTCTCTTGTAAAGCCTGATTTATTTTCACCAACTATAGCCTCTTCAGGAACTCCATTCAATAGAAGAACATCCTTATAAAAATCATATTCTGTTTCATATTCTTTGTTATATATTTCTCTATTTGACCGTGGTCCTGGAAACCTTCCCGTCTTGATACTTACTCCTCCACCTATAAATATAACAGGAGCATAAGAACTTTTCCAAAGGTCTGCAGCCATTTCCGCTGCTTCTGGATAAGAGCCTCCTGTTATCATTATGGCATCTGCTTTTTGTGGAATATCTTCAACGAATATAAAATCACTAATATCTTTATTAATATCCTTCATCATATCCCCCCTAAAAATAATAAAACAAATACTCTGTACCGTTAACTATCAAGGACTGATCCCCAGTGTCCTTTAAGTTTGAAGATATTATCTATAAAGAAGTAATTGATGAATTCTCCCTTTTCCACCATTGCCTTAAGCTCCTCTTCATTAACCCACTTGGCATCGGCAACCTCTTCATATTGGAGAGTTAAGCTCTCTAAGGGAATATCCTTTTCTATCATCCAGTAGTCATCAAAGCCTTGTTCAAAGTTTATAGTCATAAAGGGTCTATGGCCTTCAAGATTTACATCTATTCCTAGCTCCTCCTTGGCTTCTCTTTCCACGGCTTCCCTGCTGCTTTCTCCTAGGACTGCAGAGCCTCCTACAGTGAGATCCCAGAGACCAGACCAGCCCTTCTTCCAAGGTTGTCTTTTTTGTATGAGAAGCTCACCTTTAGAGTTAAAGATGCAAAGATGCACCACCAGGTGATAATCTCCTTCTGCCATTGGTACTCCTCTTTTATGAATCCTATCTGTAAGGTTTCTATCTATATCATAAATATTCCAGTATTCCTCCTGCATAATCCAACCTCATTTCTCAAAATCAAAATAATTATTGTAATACCGCTTTCGCTCCTAATAGATCTCTATCTATAATTATATACAATTTGTACCATAACCTCAAAAGCTTATTAATCATGCCCCGGTACTATATTTTTATCAGGTATAATATTTCCCCGAGAAAAATGAAAGACTGAGAAGCTTAAGATTCCTATGCTTCCACAGTCTTTTCCCTTATCCCATATTATATTCTAATTCTTTGCCTTTTGTACCTTCAGCTGTTTCCCTTTAACAGTAGAGTCCTTCATGGCTTTAAGGACTTCCTCTCCCTTGTTATTTAGGATTTCTACATAAGTAATATTCTCTTGTATATCAATTATCCCTATGTCTTCTGCAGTAATTCCAGGGACTCTGCATATAGCACCTACAAAATCCACAGCTCTCAGCTTTTTCTTCTTACCGCCATTAAAGTAAAGCTTAGTTATGCTCTTATTTAGCTTGTGGCCTTTTTCCTCTTTGATTTTTGGCTTTGAGGCTATCTTATTCTCAAAGGCATCCCTCGCTTTATCTACTTCTGAACGACTAGGCACTTGCCTTCTTTCCAGAGAAAAGCCTATATACTCTTCAATATCCTTTAAAAATCTTTCCTGTCTGTCTTCATTGATAAAGGTTATTGCTGTTCCTTCTTTCCCAGCTCTTCCTGTTCTTCCCGTTCTATGAACATAGCCTTCCTTTACCTCAGGGATATCATAATTAACCACTAGATTTACATTATCGATGTCTATTCCTCTTCCAGCCACATCAGTGGTGATAAGATAAATAAACTTACCTAGCTTAAAGTCCTTCATAATCCTTAATCTATCATCCTGCTCTAACCCTCCATGGAGCTTATTGCAGGGATAATCCTTAGCCTTCAGCTTATTATAAAGCCTGTCAACGGCTTCCTTGGTATTACAAAAGATTATGCAGCTATCAGGGTTCTCCACCTTAGTTATATCCATGAGAAGCCAATCCTTATCTTCTTTAACCTCATAAAGATAGTGCTTTATATTCAAAGCAGTTATCCCTTCACTTTCTATCTTTATGCTTTCGTAGGACTTCATATATTTAGTGCAGAGGCTCTTTATTCTCTCAGGCATGGTAGCAGAAAAGAGCATAGTTACCCTATCCTTAGGAAGATAACTAATAATCTCTCCCACCTCTTCAATAAATCCCATCTTTAAAAGCTCATCGGCCTCGTCAATAATTAGGTATCTGATTTCATCACCCTTTAAGGTTCCTCTATTTAGATGATCAAGAACCCTACCAGGAGTACCCACAGCAATATGAGTCTTCTGCTTCAGCTCCCTTTCTTGATAAGAAAAGGGCTGTTTACCAAATAGCGCAGCTACTCTCAGCCTCTTAAATCTTCCGATATTAGTAAGCTCCTCCTTCACCTGCACCGCTAGCTCTCTTGTGGGAGTTAAAACTAATCCCACAGGATTATTCTCCTCCCAGCTTATCTTCTCACAGAGAGGAATTCCAAAGGCCGCTGTCTTTCCGCTACCAGTCTGTGACTGAACAACTATATCCTTATCCTCTAGTGCGAGTGGAATTACCCTCTCCTGCACCTCCGTAGGCTTTGTATAGCCAAGCTCCTCCAGAGCCTTCAGTATTTCCTCACTGAAATTGTGGCCGTATTCCTTTTCCATATTAATTTCAATCCTTTTCTATATATATTTTATTATTAGTTTCTGTATTTTTCCTTATTAGTACATATAACTATAGCGATAAATGAAGGAAATTGCAATATTATAGAATGTGGATGGCACCATAGAAGTGAGAAAGTGTTCGTATAGAATGTGGATGGCACCATAGAAGTGAGAAAGTGTTCGCATTGGCAAGCTATTAGGCTACTCTTTTACCCAATAGCCTGAGCCATCGTTAGTTCTGTCGAGGAATCCATATTCTATTAGAGCTCGTCTTAGGGTTGCATAGTCCTCGAAAATCCTCTGGAGAGTTCTGTTAACTTCTTTTTCAGTATATTTTTTCTTAGGCTTGAAGCTTTTAGCAATAGTCTCAAGAACTATTACCTTTTTCTTTTCCCTGGCTGGATAGCTTTTCAGAGCTCCATTTTCATCGAAGTAGGTGGAAATAACCTTTATCTTCTCTTCCTCAGTAATTTTAAAGCGGTCATCTAAGGTAGTAGCTGTTTTATGAGGATCCGATATAAGCCCTTTATCTGTATTCCTTATATCCTTATCAGCTTCTTCCTTCAATAAATCCATCAATACAAGGAATAGCCTGGCCTGCTTTTCCTTTTCTCTAAGCTTGAATCTGTGGTTCCTCACTGTGGAAGGAGCTATCTTCATTCTTTCAGCCACCTCTTTATCAGATATCCCTTCTTTAAAAAGTGCTAAGAGCTCTCCCTGTACATCAGAAAGTCCTGTAAAGGAGGAGTTCATATTTAAAATGTAGTTAAACATGGAACCATGCTCCCTCTCCACATGGAGCTCTGCTGCTTTTTGGGCATCAAAGAGCATACCATCTATTTCATATATTCTTCCCTTGGTAAAAGCTTCTGAGCACACAAGGCAGCATATTTCCTTTTCTTCCTTAGCATAGCCTCGCTTAATTTCCTCTATTGAGGCGTTCCAAAAGTTATCGTCGTTTTTATTTGGCATTTTATTAATTCACCCCTTATATCGTATCTTATATATTTTTCCTAGTACATATAAGCCTTTTAATAATATAAGTATATACTTACAAAAATTTACTGTCAACATATTTACATTTTGTTTGTGTATAAATAAACAAATATTATTTAAGTTTAATATTTTTCTTTGTTCACTTAACAATATAAGTAATCTCTTATCATTTTAAGAATACCCCATCTCGACTTTTTGATAGCTCCCTTCTAACCTTTTATTATGGCTTCCTTTAGCGTCCTTTCATAATTACAATAAAAAAGAGAATAAAATGTCAAAATAAACATTTCATTCTCCTTAACTACTAATAAATATTTGGTTTACATAATGGTGAATGTCACCAAAGAACTGAGAAGCTTGGTTATAATAGGAACTAATATTTGTCCTAATAATCTACTAAGAAGCAGCATACCTAGGCTTGCCAACAAAGAAGGCGGCAAGGGCTCCTGGGCCTCCATAAACACCTACTACAGGGCCAATGAAGTTAATTACAACCTCTTTGAGATTAATTTTTTCTAGTATTATTTCTTTGAGCTTTTGGGCATCCTCGATAGCATCGCAGTGACCTATGTACATGGTGGTGGTTTCTGGATTCTCTATGTTGTTTATTATGTATTTTGCTAGATCCTTAAGGGCTGATTTTCTTCCTCTAGCCTTTTGGATAACATCAACCTTACCTTGATTGTTGATGGCTATTATGGGTTTGAGGCTCATTAATCCACCTAGGAAGGCTGCTGTAGAGGATATACGTCCCCCTCTTTTTAGGTGAATCAAGTCGTCTACGGTGATAAAGGTATTCAGCTTCCATTTGCTTTCCTCTAAGAAGCTCTTTACTTCCTGGAAGGTAGCTCCTTCTTCCTTGAGTTTTATGGCTTCCATAACCATGAAGCCTTGTCCTAAGGAAGCAGTTAAAATATCTACTATTTCTATATTTACATCAGGATTCTCATCCTGAATCATTCCTTTTGCTATATTTGCACTGTTGTAGGTTCCACTTAATCCTGAGGATACACATACATATATTATGTCTTTGCCTTCCTCAGCATATTTTTTAAAAGCACTATAAAATTCATCAGGGCTTGGCTGAGAGGTCTTAGGTACTTCTCCCTCCTCCATTCCTTTATAGAATTCTTTATGCTTAAGAGATACTCCAAAATCATCCTTATATTCTCTATCCTTAAATCTGCAAGTCAAGCTTACAAACGGAACATTTTTTTCTTCAATATACTCTCTTGGTAAATCGCAGCAAGAGTCAGTCATTAGTATATAATCTTTCATAATTATCTCCCCCAAATTGTTATAGCTGTATTATTACATAAATATGTTAAAATTTATAGACTTTTGTTAAAAATAGCTGTGAATTATAATCAAAGACGGTTATTTTTCATCGGCAGGGTATATTAGGCCTATCTGCCTCCTTATTTCATCCATCACCTTTATAGCTTCAATAGTCCTTTCATGACTGTTTAATTGAGATTCTGTCTCCCCCTGCTGAACAAGCTTTATAAACTCATCGATTTCATAGCAGATATTATCCATCTCTTGAGGCTTTGAAATCACTTCCTCGCTTCCATCTCTGTATCTTATAGTCAAATTATTAAAATCGTAGATATCCGAGGAGGTCAGCACCCCTTCCTCTCCCTGAATTTCACAGGGAAGACAAGAATTACTTACCTTTGAATAAAGCATTATTGCATCCATTTGTGCATATTTTAAAATAGCAGTTCCCTGAGCATCTACACCTGAATCAAGGAACTGACTACTGGCAATAATCTCCTTTGGACTACCAAAAAGCTCAATAATAGGATGAATGCAATAAATACCAATGTCCATTAAGGCTCCATTAGATAGCTCTCTTTTAAAAGCATTCATCACAACTCCTGCCTTATACTTGTCATATCTAGAAGAGTACTGACATTTGCTGAATATAGCTCTTCTTATGGTACCAAGCTTGTGTAAATTTTCTTTTATGGCAAGGAAATTAGGTACTACGGTGCTCCTCATTCCTTCCATTATCAATAGATTATTAGCCCTAGCAGCCTCTACCATTTCTTTTGCTTCTCTTAAATTAGAAGCAAAGGCCTTTTCACAAAGAACATGCTTTCCATTATTTAAAAATGTCATGGCATGACTGTAATGAAACGCATTAGGTGAAGCAATATATATAGCGTCTATCAAATCACTTTTTGCTAACTCCTCTAAATCAGTGAATATACTTTTAACCCCATACTTCTCTCCAAAGGCTCTCCCTGTAGCTTCTTTCCTAGAATATACTGCCGTCAGCTGAAAATCCTTAAGCTGGAGTGCGCCTTCCATAAAGGTATGGGATATGGTATTAGTTCCTATAATGCCAAATCTCACTGGTTTACTCATATAATTTCTCCTTTTTATAACTTAATTGTACATCTGGCAATACAAATCTATTACTTATAATTCCTTCATTATTATCATAATTATATTTATAGCCTTTATATTTTTATTATACTAATAATAAAAGAACAATTCACTTATAAAAACATATAAAAGTAAAAAAAATAGGAATAATTTTCTCACAAAAAAATTATTCCATTCTTGGAATCTCCAGCCTGAATAAGGTACTATTTTCTTTACTTATAATAATTATCTTTCCTCCAACACTATCAATAAACTCTTTAACTATTGCAAGTCCGTATCCTCTTTCCTTATCCTTTCCCTTAGTGCTATAGCCTGGACTATAAATATTCTTTAAGGCTTCTTCAGTAATTATTGGTACACCTTGTCCTATATTTTCAATATCAATTACAAGCTTCTTATAACCATTATAGCTATTATAATTTATCCCAGCTCCTTCTACGCCCTCTAAAGCTTCTACAGCATTTCTTATTATATTGCTCAAAATCTTATAAAGCTCCGGCTCAGATAAGACAATATTACTATAGCTTCCTTCATCCCGTATCCTTATATTTATCTTCTTACCATTAACTGATGTGAATAGAGTCTTAACAATGGCGGAAGCTTCTAAGCTCATCTGTCCGTCAACATCTATAAGTGCATATCTTTTAATAATATCCTTAAGCATTTTTTCTAGCCTTGTATAATCTCCTAGCTTATAAAGTCCATAAAGACCGCTTATCTCACTTCCATAATCATGCTTAAGCTTTTGAAGCTCAGTAATCTTTTCCGTAAGACTCCTATTCAAGGCCTTCATTTTAGATGCTTTTTCTCCCAACCTCTTTAAATAAAAAAAGCTCATAATAGAGATTATTATTAATATGCTGTACAAAAAGTTATGCACCTCTTTTAAAAATGAGTTATGCACCTCTTTTAAAAATGAGCTATTCTCTAACTCCATAAAAAAATTCTCCATAATTATCAAATCATCCGTGGGAAGAATCCTCCAATTAGTAGTATCGACAGCTAAAACTCCTAAGATCAGTCCTAAAGCTACGGGGATAAATAATTGCTTTGAAAATAACTTTATAGAGCTTAAAAAGCTGACTATTCTCTTTCTTGCTATAAAAGCTATAAGATAAATACTTCCTATTAAGATATATGATAGTGGAGAAGAATATATATTTATATCCTGATTACTTAACTTGCTTAAATAATAAACTATTATTAGACTTCCACTTACAGCAAATATATTAAAGGTGTATGCCAAGGTAAACCCTAATACTGAGCTATAAATATTCTTTCTATAGATTAAAAGATTAATTAATAGTGGACAAAATATGATTAGATATCTTCCATTAAAATCAAAATTTATATAGGCAAAAAAAACACCATTAACTATATAGACAACAATAGCTGATAGTGTCATTAAGTTATTAGGCCTTTCCTCGAAATCAAACAGATAATTAGTAATCCACAAAAAAGAATAAATCTGCACGATTATGGTCACTATTAGTATTAATAACAAAGCTATTGTCACCTCCTAGGGAGCTAATGTCGATAAATACAAAATTTTCTTTTAAATATATTATATAACAACGACTAATTTTCTCATAGAGATATACAAATTAACAATTTATTAAATTTTAAGTCTAAAAAAACAGCCGTAAACCGACAGCTGTTCTTAGGTTTTTTAAGCTTTAAACTCAATAATAGCTTATAAAATTAATTACAATAGTGTCTTCATCTAAGTAAGCTCAGTTCCTTCTATCCCTTGCTCTTCTCCATTATCTCCTCTTAATTCAATGTAAAAAGCTGCTCTGGAGGCTTCCATATATGGATTTAGCCATAACAAGCCTATTCCTAAGGTTAGAATAACGGCCAACAAGCCCCATCCTATGAAACTGATATCAAGACAAAATAGTCTCCACTTATTACCTAACATCATTTCTTTAGATTTAGCAATAGCCTCAGAAGCTGTTAATGAAGTATCCTCGGCCATGATATAAGGAGCCATGGCATATCTATAATAAGCAATTATTCCAGGAATTACCAAAAGTAATGTCCATAAAAATTCATATATCTCAGTTAATAAACGTAGGAGAAATGCTTTCCCAAAAATATTAAAACAAGAAAATAAATCATCAAATTCTGCACCGGCATTCCTATTCAGGTTTATATTAAATTTACAATTTCCAAGCTTTATCGCTCCACCTACAATAAAGATAACCAAGAACCAAAATAAGGCTATACTCAACATACTATTATAAAAAGGAGTTCCCTCAAGTCCAATAAAGGATAATAAATCAAAAAAGCTAAAATAGCCATCTTCACCCTCTTGTATTCTTCTAGTTATAACTTCATTAGCACGAGCATCAGTTCCAAGAATAACTGCTATAATTGATACTCCTATCGCTAATGCCCACCTACCTGATAAAACCTCTCTTGCCCTTCTTCTAAAATCACTTGCAAACAAAATAATTCCCCCTCCCTTATAATTTTCATTTCACTTTTAAATCAAAATACAATATCAATAATTACCCATTCCTTAACACACTCTACAGCACTAAGGTATTTTACATATTTTGCAATAACTTTAACTATATTTTACCATAGTCACTGATAATAAAATAACAATTACTACAATTTTTATTAATTTTATCAAATATATAGTTATTGTAATCATCCTTAATTCTCTAAAGGAAATCCTTTATATATAAAAATACAATATGACCACGATTCCCAATATAATTCTATAGTATCCAAAGAGCTTAAAATCCCTTTTCTTAATGTAATCCATGAGAAAGCTTATTATAATTATAGAGACTAAAAAAGCCGTTAGAGAGCCAATTCCCAGCACAAGCCACTCCAGGGCATTAAGCGAGGTGCCAAGCTTTAACAGCTTATAGAAGCCTGCTCCAACCATTATAGGAATAGAGAGAAAAAAGGAAAACTCTGCTGCTATAGTCCTGGAGGCTCCCAGTACCATTCCCCCAATTATTGTAGCACCGGACCTGCTTGTTCCTGGTATCAGAGCAAGCATCTGAAATAACCCTATAAGCATAGCTCTTCCATAATTTAAGTCACTAAATTTTTCTATCCTTCCCTGTCGATCTCTATTTTCAATAATAATAAAAATCAATCCATAAAAAATTAAGGCTGCAGCTATGGGCAGCGGTTTTTGAAGTACCCCTTCTATCTTGTCCTCAAAGAGGTAGCCTGCTATTGCAGCGGGCATTGTGGCTAAGAATATTTTAATCCATAATTTTAAGTCTTCCGTTCTTTGCTCCTTATCCTTGTCCTTTAGAAATGGATTTAGCTTCTTAAAAAATAGAAGTATTACAGCCATTATAGAAGCCAGCTGAACAATAACCATAAAGGCCTCCACAAAATAATCAGATAGCTGAAAGCTTATAATATCCTCTACTATAATCAAATGACCTGTACTGCTCACAGGTAACCATTCCGTTATTCCCTGAATTATCCCCAAGATTATTGCCTTGAGTATTTCATTTATCACCATGGTTGTCCTCCAAATACCCCTATTAATTATCTTTACTTTTATACATATGAGGCAGAAAAGGTAATATGCCCCAAATCATATAATTTAGGTATAAATCCTTAACCTACCATAACCATATAATAGAGGTGAAATTCCTTAGGATAACATAAAGCTAGTCTTTCCCACAATTATGATAAAATAAAAAAAGATAGCTCTAGGAAAGCCATCTTTTATTGGTATTTATTATGGTTATATTCTATTCAAAAAATGAGTAATTGAGCATATCCTTCTTTAGGACAAAATCAGCTCATCTATGACCTTACAGCCAATACTCTTAAGGAATGTCTCTGCTTCATTAAAAATCTCTTCATCCTCTAAAAATTCAGGATCGTGGGCATCATATTCTATCAGTACCTGACAGCCTATCTCGGCTGCTATCCTCCAAAAGCCCTCATAAGGATAGCCTATAACATCGGTCCCCTTAAATACTGCATAGCCATTTAAATTATAACCTAATGGCATGTTCAGCTCTAATGCCTTCTGGCATATTGCCCTGCTCACAGCTTCAGCTTTCTCATCCCATCTTCCATAGCCTCGTACAAATAAATCCGGATGTGCCAGATAAGTAAAGATGCCTGTTTCCATGGCTTCTATGCAGTTCTTAAGATAGAGGTGCACATCTTCTTCATTACAATTCCTACCTAGATATTTGCTGAAGCCATCCTTTCCCTCTTCAGCGAAATGAACACCTAATACTATGTAATCTAAGCTCTTTGTTTTTATAATTTCCCTGAGCCAGTTCATACGCTCTGGAAAGTACTCACATTCTAGTCCAATGAGAATTTCAATTTCATCCTTATACTTATCCCTTAAAGCTCTTAAGGTTTCTACATAATCATCAAGCTCTTCCACATCCATTCTGATGGAAGAAACCATGCTGTCCTTAACCTCAGGCCAAGGAGAATGATCAGAAAAACCTAAGGTTTTGAAACCTGCTTTAATGGCACTTTTAATATAATCCTCCTCACATCCATAGGCATGCTTGCACCTGGGAGTATGAGTATGATAGTTTGTCTTCATATGTATAATTAGAGCACAGCTAAGGGCGCTCTAATCTTTCACTTCCTTTCCTTTTACTGCTAATATAATTAACTTTATCCTTAGATAAAGCTTCGCTAATCTAATAAATCTCTATTCTTATATAAACCTATATTAATGAAATAAATCTCTATCCTTAATTAAGCCTACTTATAATATAATAATAATTTGCTTCTAAAATAGCATTTTCTCTATCAGATCTCATTTTTCAGCCAAGCTTAATTATACCACAAAGCTCTCTTATTTAGCTTTTGCATAATCCATTAAAATATCAAAGGAAAAACCACCCAAGATTAAGTGTCCTCTTCATTAAACTCATAGCTGTCTAACAATAGGGGGGCACTTCAAAGTGGATGGTTTGTTAGTTATGTTTCTTTACATAACAAATTTTTCAAAATACTTTTTTTAATATATTCACTCCATAATTTTCCTCAGTCATGTCACCCATCATGGGCACAAGGCGGGTAAAGTGGTCTGTTTCTTGATGGGCTTTCAAGTCTTCTTCACTTTCCCAAGCCTCAAGGATTATTATCTTTTGTGGATCATTGATGTCTTGATAACCCTCGTAGCTTATGCAGCCTTTTTCCTTAACTGTTTCCCGGACTAGCTCCTCCGTGATCCTTAATACCTCTTGAAGCTTGTCCTCTTTAACCCTTTTGCTTGCAATAACTCTAATCATATTAACTCTCCCCTTACAGATAATTATTGCCTATCCATTTATATAAATACTCTATTAAAATTATAACATCCCAGAATAATAATTCAGTCAATAATATTAAAATTTATATTTATTTTGTAAAAAGAAAATATTTTAGTTACAATATGGATATGTCATTTATCATAGGAGTAAAATAATGTATAATAAAAATTCTAATTCTAAGCAAAGTAAGAAGCCTGCTCCCATATGGAAGGGAATGCTTTTACCCTTTATAATCGCTATTCCTGCCTGGATAATAGGGAGGACCTTTCCAGTGATAGGAGCGCCAGTACTGGCTATACTATTAGGTTTTATAATAGCCTTTTTACCAAGAAGCTCCGACTTAAACCCAGGGATAAGCTTTACTTCTAAAAAGGTGCTTCAATATTCAATTATTCTTTTAGGCTTTGATATGAATTTATTCAATATCATAAAAGTTGGACAAGAGTCCTTACTTATAATAATTACCACTATCTCCACCGCATTAATTACAGCATATATAGCCGGAAGACTATTAAAGCTTCCTTCTAAAACTACAATACTCATCGGTGTAGGCTCATCAATCTGTGGGGGCTCAGCTATAGCAGCTACTTCTCCAGTCATCTCTGCGGAGGAGGAGGATGTAGCCAGGGCCATATCCACTATATTTCTATTTAGTGTAATTGCAGCCCTTGTGTTCCCATACCTGGGACAACTTCTTTCCATGACCGATAGCGGCTTTGGTATCTGGGCTGGTACCGCAGTAAATGATACCTCCTCTGTAGTAGCTGCTGCCACCACCTGGAGCAATGCTGCCGGTAATGACACAGCGCTAACCCTAGCAACTATAATTAAGCTTACCAGAACACTGGCAATCATACCTATAACCTTTTTCCTGGCCCTATACCGAGCTAGAAAGGAAAAGAAGCAAGGAACTAGCAGCTATAGTATAAGAAAAATATTCCCCTACTTCATATTGTTCTTTTTATTGGCCGCTGTATTTAACACCTTTGTGAAGCTTCCTTCAGCCTTTACATCCTCCCTGGTAACTGTAGGGAAATTCATGATAACCATGGCCATGGCAGCTATTGGACTTAATACCAATCTTCCCAAGCTTTTAAAAAGCGGCTTTGCACCTATTCTTCTAGGCTTAATCTGCTGGATAGCTGTAGCCCTTTCTTCATTACTGGTGCAGTATCTAAGCGGTTTATTATAGTATCAATATCACTCTTTAACAGAGCCTAATATTTAAGTAAATGAAAAAGGACAACAGGTTAAATTTCCCGTTGTCCTAGCTTATTTGCTAATATTCACACCTTAGTCAAAAGCTCTAAGCTTACACTTCCTCAGCTGTAAGAAGAGGAAGTATAACCTCATCAAAGAAGCCTTCTGCTCGTTCAGGCTGAACGTCATAGGTCTCACCATTAACAGAAATGGACACCCCACTATTATTACAGCTCTTCATGCAGAAGCTAGCTTTAAAGTCTATACTGTCATGAAGCTTCCTCTCCTCTAGAAGCTGCTGAAAGGTTTGAATTATATTATAGGAACCTTTTATGTGGCAGGCACTGCCTATACAAACATTTAACTTTACCATTTTAATGTGCCCCCTTGTCTTCCTTATAATGAACATGGAGAAGCTCATGAACTCTTCCCTTAAGGATACCGTTGTAGAGCTCCATCATAAGAGGATTTTCCTCAGACCTCTTTACATTGCAGAGCTTGTCAGCAGAATAAAGACCAGCTCCCCTTAGCTCTTTTTCCTCAAATCTTCCAAAAGGCTGTCCTGCACCGCTTACACAGCCTCCAGGGCAAGCCATTACCTCTACAAAGTCATAATGGTCTCCTGCTTTAATTCTTTCAATAAGGTCACTGGCATTTTTCAAGCCGCTAACTATGGCTATCTTCAATTCCTTATCGCCATACATTATTGAGGTTTCCTTAACTCCCTCCATGCCCCTTACTCCCTGATAGGATAAGGTCATTAACCCTGTGGAGGACTTGTCTGTAGTAAGGCGTCTAAGAACAGCTTCCGTAACACCTCCTGTAACTCCAAAGATTACCCCTGCTCCCGTCATGGTACCAAAGGGCATATCTATAGCTTCAGGGTCTAGGTCAGAGAATATGATTCCTGCTTCCTTTATCATCTGAATAAGCTCCTGGGTAGTGAGTACATAATCTACACTAGGCGCTCCATCAATAATAAACTCCTCTCTCACTGCCTCAAACTTTTTAGCTGTACAGGGCATAATAGCTACATGAACAGGCTTTCTGCTGGAGTTCTTATTCTCCTCCTTAATAAGTGCAGCAAACATCTCCATGGGAGACTTACAGGTAGACACATCCTTCATTAGCTCAGGATAATTTTTTTCACAGAAGCTTACCCAGGCTGGACAGCAAGAGGTAAACAGAGGGCCCTTAGTATCTCCCTTATTAAGTCTTTTTAAAAGTTCATTAGACTCCTCAAGAACTGTTAAATCTGCACCAGTGGAGGTGTCATAGATCTCATCAAAGCCCATTCTGCGAAGGGCTGCCACAACCTTACCCATGGCATTTTCTCCTGGCGCAAGGCCAAGCTCCTTTCCTAAGGCAACTCGTACAGCTGGTGCTATCTGGGCTGTAACCTTTATTCCCGGATTATCTAAGGCCTTCCACACCTTGCTCACATCATTTTTTACCACTATAGCACCTGTAGGACAAACAGCAGCACACTGGCCACAGCCCACGCAAGGAGAGGAGGCAATGGGTTCATCAAAGGCAGTGCTTATAGTCATCTTTGAACCTCTATGAGCAAAATCTATGGCTCCTACATTCTGTACCTCATTACACATTCTCACACAGTCACCACAGAGAATGCACTTATTAGCATCCCTAGTAATACATACTGAGGAATCATCTATTTTGGGCTCAGAAGCCGTGTTAGGGAAACGAACCCCTTCGATATTAAATCTCATAGCAAGATCCTGAAGCTTACACTTACCATTATTATTGCAGGTAGTACAATCTCTGCAGTGATTTGCTAGAAGAAGCTCTAATATCATCTTTCTATACTTTCTAAGTCTTTGGGTATTTGTTTTAACCTCCATCCCTGCCTTAGGTGGTGTTGAGCAGGCAGCATCTAAGCCTCCCCACTGATTTTCCACCATACACATCCTACAGGCTCCAAAGATTGAGAGCTCGGAATGATAGCAGAAGGTAGGTAGCTTAATTCCAACCTTATTTATAAGCTGAAGAAGATTCTTTTCTCCATTTATCAGCACTGGTATTCCATCTATGGTCATATATTCTTTATTGTTCATGAACTATACCTCCTCTATGGCATGGAAGGCGCAGCTTCCTATACAGGCAGCGCACTTAATACATTTAGAATCATCTATCACAAAGGGCTCCTTAATCTTTCCTGAGATAGCTCCCACAGGACATGCTCTAGAGCATTTGGAACAGCCCTTGCAGAGCTCTGGATGTATCTTTATCTTTTTAAGCTTCTGGCAAACTCCTGTAGGACAACGCTTCTCATAGATATGAGCCTCATACTCATCCCTAAAAGATTTTATTGTACTCACCACAGGGAAAGCAGCAGACTTTCCAAGGCCACAGAGAGCTGTCTCAGATATGGTCTCTGCCAGCTCTAGAAGGAGCTCTATATCTCCATCCTCTCCCTTACCAGCTACTATATTTTCAAGAATCTCAAGCATTCTCTTAGTACCTTCTCTACAGGGAACACATTTACCACAGGATTCATTCTGAGTGAAGTTCATAAAGAATCTTGCTACCTCTACCATACAGGTGTTGCTATCCATAACCACCAGACCACCAGAGCCTATCATAGCTCCAGCCTTCTTTAAGGAATCAAAGTCCAAGGGAAGGTCTAAATGCTCAGTAGTCAGGCAGCCTCCTGAAGGTCCTCCTATCTGAACAGCCTTAAACTCTCCATTATCTCTCATTCCACCGCCTACATCAAAGATTATCTCCTTCAAGGTAGTACCCATAGGAACCTCAATAAGACCTGTATTTTCAATATTACCTGTTAAGGCAAAAGCCTTAGTTCCTGGACTTTTTTCAGGTCCTATACCCTTATACCACTGTGCTCCATTAGCTATTATCAATGGAACATTAGCAAAGGTTTCAACATTATTAAGAACTGTAGGCTTGTCAAAAAGCCCATTTTCTACGGTTCTTGGAGGCTTTACTCTTGGCATCCCCCTTTTTCCTTCAATGGATGCAGTCAAGGCGCTTCCCTCTCCACAAACAAAGGCACCAGCTCCACGGTTGATGTGAAGCTTAAAGGAAAAATCACTTCCTAATATATTTTCCCCTAAGAGTCCAAACTCCTCTGCCTGGGCAATGGCTAGCTTCAGCCTGCTTACAGCCATAGGATATTCTGCGCGGACATAAATATAGCCCTCACTAGCTCCGCAGGCAAGGCCAGCTATCATCATTCCTTCTATCATTCTATGAGGATCGCCCTCCATTATGCTTCTATCCATAAAGGCACCAGGGTCTCCTTCATCACCATTACAAACCACATACTTTTCTTGAACCTTCTGCCTTTTAACCTGTGACCACTTTCTGCCTGTAGGGAAGCCGCCGCCCCCTCTTCCTCTTAGATTGGACTGTGAAATCTCTTCTATAATCTCTTCACCAGTCATATCAAAAAGAGCCTTTTCAAAGGCATTGTAACCACCTATTGCAAGATACTCCTTTATAGAGGTGGCATCGATTTGTCCGCAATGCTCCAGAACCAATCTCGTTTGTTTATTGTAGAAAGGGATATCCTCTTGTTTCTTATATATAATCCCTTCCATCTCATAGGCAAGTCTTTCTATATGTTCTCCCCTTAAAATGGTCCTTTCAACAATTTCTTCGCAATCAGCTAGCTGTACCCTTTTATATAGCCATCCCTCTGGTTCAATTCTAACTAAGGGGCCCATCTCACAAAAACCATGGCAGCCACTTTTCTTCATTCCTACAGTATCACCATGAGGCTCCTTTTGAAGCTCAACAGAGCAGGGTATTCCCCTTTTCTCCATCTCAGCTATGAGGCAGTCATAGATTTCTAAGGAACCACTGGAGATACAGCCTGTCCCAGCACATACTAATATCTTTATATTCTCAGCATTTAACGCTCTTTTATAAATATTCCGAACATTTTTTAGATCCTCTCTACATCCAAGCATCCTAAAGCTCCTCCTTTAATGCACTTAAAAGTGCCGTGGCCTTATCTGGTGTCATGGCAGGATAAACCTTATCATTGACAGTAATTACAGGAGCTAAGCCGCAGGCTCCTAGACAGGACACGGTTTCTACAGTAAAACCTAAGTCATCAGTAGTAGCTTTTCCTTCCGTGAGGCCTAAATCTTTTCTAAGCCTATCAAGGATAGGTATAGACTTTCTTACATGGCAGGCTGTTCCATCGCAGACCTTTATTACAAACTTCCCTTTAGGCTCTAGAGAAAAATTTTCATAAAAGGTAGCAACGCTATAGATCTTTGCCTGGCTTACGCCCAGCCTTTTAGATAAATAAGGAAACACCTCTCTAGGAAGATAGCGGTACTCCTCCTGTATTCCCTGAAGGATAGCTATGATAGAGCTCTGTGTACAGCCGAGCTCTTCTAAGATATCCTCTACCCTGGTGAAATCAAAAGTTTCATTCATTTTAGATACCCTCCAATTAAAAATAACTCACCTTAATTTTTTTTCCCATGAGCTTTAGGGAGTTTGATAGCTCCTCCACCAATCTCATTTTTATATTAAACCCAATAGGTAGCTTCGGGTTTTGATGGGCTGGATTAATTGCTCTTCCTACATAGAAATTAATATCAGTAGCCTCCTCAAAGAGAAGCCTAGAAATCAAGGAAGCTCCATCTCTTTTATAGCTCCATTGATAGTACTCCTGATTATCCTTTAAATAATCCTTAGCATATTCTAAAACTCTGCTGATAGTTATAACTCCTTCAGTCACCAGGTCTACTCCTTCAATATTTGCTGTGGGAGGTATCTCTGGATCTTCATATATCAAGGAGCTTGTATCTATAGTCTTTTCTAAATACTCTGCAGCTAGTATGGAGGTAGTGCCCCCACATACTATATGTTTACCCTCTTTAGAAAAGAATAAGGTCATCATCTTCTTAAGATCTTCGCTGATGGCAGGTGGTCCTATTAAAAGATTAACTACCTTACGCTGTCTTA